>JBCCQM010000138.1:0-22137 GCA_039024335.1 Myxococcota bacterium | reverse complement strand
ACTCGACCTGGGGGGAGTACGCCGTCCAGCGCGTCGTGTGGGCCGAGCACGCGCCCGCCGACGCCGACCGAGCCCGCATCGAACGCGCCCTCACCGAGGTGCGCGACCGTCTCGAAGCGTGCTGCGCAGGGTCGACCTGGACCACTCGGGTACATCGCGTGCTCAAGACACCGTGAAGCGACGCACGCCGAGAGTGCCCACGTCGAGCAGAACGCTGCGATAGCGCGGGTGATGGGACGCCGAAGCGGTGAGGCACCGTATGGACCGTGCGCTCGTCGCTCAACCGCCGCACTGGGTGGTTGCGGCCTGCAGGTCAGCGCACGGGCCATCGGTGTGCGCGCAGACGATCGTTTCGGACTCGCAGGCGCACTGCAATGCATCCCAATTCTCAAGTTCACACGCGACCACGGCAGCCATCGTCCCCTCGCAGACGCCACAGGTCCGCAGCCGGCACGCGTCGATGCACGCGTTCACGTCCGCGATCGCGCAGTCCGCGTCTTCGACACCGCGGGCGCAGGTCGCTTCGCATGCGTCGAGCAGCGCAGGCTCGTCCGGGTCAGGAACGCCACCGTGTCCGGTGTCGCCGGGCATGAACTCGCCACAATCGTTGACCACGACGGTCCCTGTCGAGCCGTCCACAGACCCGCTCGACCCCGTCTCCTCGGACCCGCTCGACCCCGTCTCCTCGGACTCGCCAGGACCGGACACGCCCTCCTCCTCATTCGACACCGAGGGCGCACATCCAAGGACGACGACCATCGACACGACCAAACTCTGAAGTCTCCAAGTCATGCCTAAAGCTAGCATCGCCTGCGCGGGTCAACGACCAAGCGCCGATCAGACGGCTCGCACCGTTGCACGAACGCCACACCGTCGCGTCGACACCACAATCCGGCGCAACGCCGCCGCACGAGGAGCCCGCCATCGTCGGCGTCGACGATGGAACGCGGGTTGCATCACCACAGCGCATGCGTCGGTTGTTGACCGTGTTGCCCTGTCTCCTCTTCGCGACCGCGTGCTCGTCGTACGAGGGCGAGATCTATCCGCAGGTCGCAAAGACCCGCGAGGTCCGTATGGAACAGACGATGCCCGCGGGCTATCGCTCCATCGGCGTCGCCAGCGGTCAGGCATCGTGCTGCGAAACCAGCACGTTTTCCGAGCCGGACTGCTCGCCGGAACACCGCGCGCTTCGGAGGGTCCGCCGCGCGGCCGCGCGTGCAGGCGGTGAGGCGCTGGTCGACGTCTGGTGCCACAGCGAGGTCAGCCGCGACGAGTGGTACGACGACGAGGACGGCTGGACGTACGAGGTTTCCGTCTTCACGGATTGCCAGGCCGAGGTCGCTCGCGCCTGGTCCCACGACGCCAACCGAGACTAGCGGGAACTGCGCCGAATGTGCCCCGACGCGCGTTGGCGGGTGGAAACCCATCCAGGCCCCGCAGATTTGACTTTCGCGGCCCCCACGACAATGTTCTTCGGGTGCGAGGGCATTCGCTCAAAGCGCTGGCCGTCGCCGTCCTGTGCGGCACCGGGTCCATGTTGACGCCGGCCACGGCGGACGCAGCCGCCCTGATGGCCGCGGACGACGAAGACGAGCTCGAGGAGCAGGGCTTCACCGACCCTCGCCTGCGCCGTCTCCCCCGCAAGCACCGCTTCCGGCTGGGCCTGCAAACCGGCTACATGCGGATGTCGGCCGCAATCGACGAGGACACCGGAGAGGTGCAGCGGTTCCACTTCGTGCCGCTCCAGCTCGACTTCGGGTACCAGGCCCGGATCGGGAAGTTCGTGATGGTTCGGCCGAGCTTGGCGGTCGGTGCCAACGTGGGCAACACCCTCGAGGCCATGCCGCTGGTGATCCATCCGCAGCTTTTCGCGGGCTACCAAGGGCGCCTGGTCGGCGTCGCCGCCGGGTACGGGTATTTGGGGATCCCGATCACCAACAAGGACGCCGTCTCCGAGATCCGCGGCGGGCTGGGCCAGCCGATCATCAGCCGGCCGCACCAGATCGGCGCGGAGCTCTCCTTCACCACGCGCGTCCATCAGCGGCGCGAGCACGCCCCGGGCGCGGGCGAGCTGTCGATCATCCTGCGGCTCAGCGGCGTTCGGGCGCGGACGCAGCACTTCGAAGTCGACAACAAGCGCTGGCGCGCCATGTTCACGTTCAACCTCGGCTGGTACTTCGGCGACGGGCGCAAAGCTCGGGCGCGACGCGCCGCCGCCGAGGGCTGAACGTGGTCGAACCGGGTTGAAACGGGGCGCGCAACGCTCTGCGCGCCTGTCCCCGCAAGCGTGAGGATTCGCGAGGCTGCGGCCTGCGGCGCCGGCTGCATTGGAGCCGACCGCCCTGGTACTCCTGCCGCCGAGGAACTCTCATGACCGACAATCTGATGAAGGGCGCCGTCGCCGACATGACCCGTGCCATCGGAGGCACGCCGATCGTCAAGCTCAACCGCGTGGCCGAGGACGTCGCCTCGGAGATCTACGTGAAGGTCGAGTACATGAACCCGGCCGGCTCGATGAAGGACCGGGTGGGTCTGAACCTCATCCGCGACGCCGAAGAGCGCGGCATGCTCGGACCGGGCGGCACGATCGTCGAGGCGACCAGCGGCAACACCGGCGCAGGCCTGGCCATGGTTGCGGCAATCCGCGGCTACAAGTGCATCTTCGTGATGCCCGACAAGATGTCGAACGAGAAGGTCGACGCGCTGCGAGCCTACGGCGCCAAAGTGGTCATCTGCCCCACGGCGGTCGAGCCCAGCGACCCGCGCAGCTACTACTCCACCGCGCGGCGTATCGTCGAGGAGACCCCTGGGGCCTTCTACGCGAACCAGTATCACAACCCCGCGAACCCCGAGTCGCACTTCCTGAGCACGGGCCCGGAGATCTGGGAGCAGACCCAGGGCGACTTCGACGTCTTCGTCGCGGGCATGGGCACCGGCGGCACCCTCAGCGGCGCCGGCCGGTACTTCAAAGAGCAGAACCCCGACGTCAAGCTCGTCGGCGTGGACCCGATCGGCTCGCTCTACTACGAGTACGTCAAGACCGGCCGCCTCACGAAGGCCTTCTCGTACTACGTCGAAGGCATCGGCGAGGACTTCCTGCCCTCGACCATGAACCTCGACATCCTCGACGACGTCGTGCAGGTCGACGACAAGGAGTGCTTCATGATGAACCGCGAGCTGGTTCGTCGCGAGGGCATCTTCTGCGGCGGCTCGTGCGGCGCCGCGGTGATGGGCGCCATCAAGTACGCCCGCTCGCTCAAGGAGCCGAAGAAGATCCTCGTCCTCCTGCCCGACAGCGCGCAGAAGTACCTCTCGAAGATCTTCAATGACGACTGGATGCGCTCCAACGGCTTCCTCGACGACGACGACACCGAGGGCACCGTCGCGCACCTGCTCAAGGCGCGCGGTGGCGACGTCATCACGGCGCCCAGCTCCGCCACGGTCCGCGACGCCATCGGCATGATGAAGCGGCACGGCATCAGCCAGCTGCCCATCCTCGACGAAAAGGGACGCCACTGCGGCATGGTTGCCGAGCTGGACCTGCTCAACGTGCTCGTCGAGAACGAGGGCGCGCTGGACACCACGCTCAAGGAGCTCGCGGACGGCAGCTACGCGACCGTCTCGCCACACACCCGCATCCAGCTGCTCAAGAACATCTTCTCGGACACCAAGGCGGTGCTCGTGACCGAGGGCGACCGCCTCATGGGCGTACTGACGAAGATCGACCTGATCGACTACCTCGCCAGCGAGCGCGGCTAGCAGCTTGTGGTGCAACCCAGCACGGCGCATCGCGAAGGATTTTTCGCTGCTGGGTAGGAGCCGAACCGCCGCTGTATCGGCCATGCCGCAAGGTTTGGCGACACCGCCAGGAGCGAAAAGGACGAGCGAGGCGGCGTGATGGGTTGCACCACAGGCTGCTAGACCGTCTGCTTCGCAGAGAAACGAGCCGCCTCCATCCGGGGCGGCTCTTTTCGTGGTTCGTCCGGAACCTTCGTCCCACGCGCCCGTACAACCTGACCAGTGCAGGTTGGCTACAGCGCGCGCCCCGAGTGCAGGCACGAAAAAACCCGGGGCCGCCCACGCAGCGTGGGGGCACCCGGGTCGTGCGTACGCGGTCGATCAGCCCGCAGCGGGGCCGGAGAACGTGTACGTGAACGTGGCCTGGCCGTCGCGGCGGTCCTCAGGCGTGAGCTGCAGACCCTCGAGCGCCGTCACGACGCAGGTCTGAAGCGACTCGGGGGCGGTCGAGCCCTCGGCAGCCGTCACGTTGGCGATGGTGCCGGTCTTCTTCTCGACGGTGAAGTTGACCACGACGTCGCCAGAGAGGCCGTCGTTGCCGTCGAGCGCCTTGTCGTAGCAAGAGCGGATGTCCGCGTTGCGCGTCTCGAGGAGCGCGCGCGTGTCGGTGCGGTACTGGTCTTCGCCGCGCGCCATGAAGGAGCAGCCGGCGGAGAAGGAAGCGAGAAGGGTCGCGGTCGCGATGATCTTGCGCATTGTGATGTCTCCTGCGGATTAACCGCTGATCTTCTTCTCTTCGAGGACCTTCTCGTTACCCGAGTCGTCGATCTCGACCTTGGTCTGCGTCACCTCTTGCTCGGTGATCACGAACTCGACGCGACGGTTCTTCTCGCGGCCGTCTTCGGTGTCGTTGCTCGCGATGGGCTGGGTCTCGCCGTAGCCCTTCGCGCTCAGTTCGCCCTTCTGCACGCCACCTTTGCTGGTGAGGTACTTCTTCACCGCTTTGGCGCGGCGATCCGAAAGGCGCATGTTGTGCTGGTCGCCACCTTCGGCCGAGGCGTGCCCCTGAATCTCGATCTTTTTGATCTGGGGGTTGTCCTTGATGACCTTGGCGACTTCGTTGAGGAGGTCGAAGGAGACCTCTTGGATCTTGTCCGAGTTGACCGCGAACTGGATCTTCTCTTTGATGAGGATCTTGTTGTCGCGGACTTCGACCCGCTTTTGGGGCTCGGGCGCAGGCTCTGCGACGGGCTCGGGCTCTGGGGGCGGCGCGGTGCCGACGATGGCGAGGGAGGCGTCGTCACTAAACACGATCGGTCCGCAAGCGGTCGACGTGAGGAGCATGAAGCCCGCAGCAAGCAGACCAAAGGCCCGGCTGGGATTGCGTACAACGTGCATGGTGTTCTCCGTAGCGTTGAAAAACGTTGGGGCGTACGCGCTTGGCAAGAGCGCCAAGCGGCGGTGCGCGCGTGAACATAGAAAACGCTCAGAAATCGTCAACCCCGCCCCTAGAGGCAGGTTCATCTTTCGGAAAATCCAATGCCCAAACGAGATCAGTGGTGTCACGCCCCCTCGCCCTTCGAACCGGTTGGCGCTAGCCTATGGCCCATGCGTACGGCGAGCCGGCCACGACTTCTCGCGCTGACGAGCGCGAGTCTCGTTTTCTGCGTCACAGGCTCGGCACTCGCCGCGCCGGCGACCGAGACCCCGGCTCCGGTGGCGGCACCGACCACGCAAGCGCCTCCAGAGACGCCTGTAGAGGCTCCTGCTGACGCTCCCGCCCCCGCCGAGGTGGCCGCCCCCGAGGCTCCGCCGCCCGCGGAGGCGCCTGCGGCCGAGGGGCCGGCCGAGGAGGCCGTCCCGGCCCCGCCGGCGGAGGCTGCGGTCCCCGAACCCCCAGCGGCGGCGGAGCCTGCGGAACCGGCCCCCACGGCCGAAACCGCGCCTCCAAGTGAGCCTTCCAATGTCGAGCAAGATCCGGCTCCGGAGAATTCCGGGGACATCAGCCCAGATCTCCTCGCGACGGAGCCCGAGGAACCGACGCCCGCTCCCACCCCCAAGGCCACGCGCACCGTCACGAAGGACAACGGCGCCTATGAGCGAGCGCTCAACGCCGCCTACGAAGAGCGCTACCGGCCCGCCGACAACCCGGGCCGACTCCACCTCGCCGCCCGAGGCCTCTTCGCAAACGCGGGTGGCGACGGAGACATCGGCGGCCGCATGGGTGGTCTGCAAGCCGACGTCGGCCAAGCGTGGAACCGCTTCGGCTACGCCCTCACCGCGTCGGCGTGGGGCGGCAGCATTCTGCTCTCGGATCGCGTCGCCGAAATGAACGGCATGTTCGGCATCGGACCCACGCTCACCCTGGGTCGCTCGGCGCTGCAGCAGCGCGGCATGATCGACCTGCGCATCGGCTACGACTTCATGTACGCCGTGGTCAACCAGCGCAGCAGCACCGCAACGATCGTCGCGCCGCAGGACGACGGCAACTTCACGATCGAGCAGAGCGAGAACCTGCTGCCGCATGGTCCCCGCGTGATGCTGCAGCTGGGCCTCTTGAGCCCGCGGTCGCGGAACTACAACCACGGCGTCGGCATCGTCATGGGCTATCAGGGACTCGTCGGCAGCCTGCGGGGCGAGCTTCCGTTCACCCACATGCTCATGACCGGCCTGCAGTGGTGGATGGGCTGACGCCGGCCTCGCCTGCACCGCTCCCACGGCCACACAACGGCACGCCCGCTACCATGCGGTCGTGCCGTTTTTGAACATCACCCGCGAGGGCTCGGTCGCCCATGTTCTGCTCGACCGACCGGACAAGCTCAACGCCTTCGGCCGCGCGTTCTGGTCCGAAGCCGCGCCTGCGCTGGCGGAGCTCGGCGAAGATCAGGCCGTCCGCGCCATCGTGGTCAGCGGTGCCGGCCGGGCATTCACGGCGGGTCTCGACATCCCCGACGTGATGCAGTCCCTGCCGATCGACCCCGCAGGCGGGCCACCCGACGGCAGCCGACAGGCCAAGCTGCACAAGACGATTCGGGGCATGCAGACCGCCGTCACGGCGTTCGAGCGCTGCCCGGTGCCGGTTATCGCCGCGGTGCACGGCTACTGCCTCGGCGCGGGCGTCGACCTGATCACCGCGTGCGACATCCGCCTTGCGAGCGCGGACGCGAAGTTCGGCGTCCGAGAGACGCGGCTGGCGATGGTCGCCGACGTCGGCACGCTGCAGCGCCTGCCTCGCATCGTCGGCCCGGGCATCGCACGCGAGCTGGTCTACACGGGCCGCGACTTCGATGCGGCCTATGCCGAGCGCATCGGCCTGGTCAACCGCGTGCTGCCCGATGCCGACGCCGTCCTGACGGCCGCGAAGGAGCTCGCGCAAGAGATCGCCGCCAACGCGCCCTTGGCCGTTCGCGGCAGCAAGCACGTGCTCAACGAAGCGCAGCGACACGAAATCGACCGCAACCTCGAGTACGTCGCCACGTACAACGCCGCGCACCTGGTGACCCAAGACCTCGGCATGGCGGTCACCGCCGCGCTCACCAAGCAGGCGCCCGAGTTCAGCGGCCGCTGACGGGAATGCCGGCGCCGCAGCGGCGGTTGGGCGCGCCATGGCTTCCGCACGCATGCGCGCCGCCCTGCTCTTCTCGCTCGCGACGGTCCTCGGTGCCGGCTGCGACTTCGGCACGAAAGGATGGGCTGTCCAGACCCTCGCCGACGGTGCCCAGCCCGTCGCGCCGCCCTGGCTGTCGTTTCAGCTGGCCTACAACCGCGGCACGGCGTTCAGCGTCGTGCCCAAGCTCGGCGACGCCATGACGCTGATGGCCGGCATCGCCTTCGCGCTGGCGTTTGCCGTCACCGTGTACGTATGGAGGCGTCGGCCCGATCGCCTCACCGCCCTCGCCTTGGGCGGCATCGTGGCGGGCGCGATCGGCAACGGCTGGGACCGCGCCTTTCGGGAGGCGCCCGGCGGCGGGACGGGGGTGGTCGACTTCATCGCCGTGACCCTGCCCGGCGGATACGCGTGGCCGACCTTCAACATCGCCGACGTTCTGCTCGCCGTTGGCGTCGGCCTCGCGATGCTGGCCAGCATTCGCAGCAGCGCGCCTCCACAGCGGGCTGACGACGCGGTCCCGGCGTAGTCGAGCGCAGCGCCGCGCGTGGGCTCCACTCAGCGCATGCGGCGTTCGAGCCGGCGTGCGGTGTCTTCGAGCACGGCCCGATAGGTGGCCGGGACCAGCTCGACCTGGTGGCGCAGGTACGGCAGCAGCTCGGAGTTGGTCAGCTCGCGCAGAGCGTGCAGCGCAAGCTCGGCAAAGAGCTTGTCGCCCTCGCGCAGGCGGTCGCACAAGAACTCGAGCGCGGGCGCGGTGTTGATCTTGCCGATCGCGCGTACGGCCGCCGTCCGGGCCTTCTCGGCGTCGGGCAGGTCGCGCAGATTGAAGATCCGCCGCAGCGGCTCGAACGCGTGCGGAAAGACCAGTCGCGTCGTCGAGGCCGCCGCAGCCTCGCGCACGGTCGCCGACTCGTCGCGTAGTCCGTCGCCGACGAGCGTGAACGACCGCTTGAACCGCAGGCTACCCATCGCCGCCGCGACCGCTTCGCGGATCGCCGGGTCTGCGCTGAGGAACAGCCGCTCGAGCGCCGCGATGACCGGGTAGGCGCGAATCGACTCCAGCCGCCGGATGACGTCCACCGCCGGCGCGTCCGAGGCTCGGCGCTCGAGGTCGAGGACCAGCAGCAGCGCATGCCGGCGCACGAAGTCGGGAAACCGGCGGTCGGCCATGACGCCGGCCGCAATCAGGCCCGGGTCTCCGTCGAGCTCCCACTCGGCCAGGTCCACGTACCAGACCTCTTCATACTCGGGCAGCTGCTTGAGAAACTCAGGCACGGGGACCGGGCGCGGCGCGTCCTGCTGCTCGCTGCCCAGGCGCTCGACGAGCCGGTGGTACCGCTCGCGCGTCTTGGTGGGCAGCTCCATTGCGGCGAGCCGGCCGTACACCTCGACGACCTGCCGGTACGCACGCACCGAGGCAAAGCCCTCGGCCGCCGCGAGGTAGGCGTTCTCGACCATCTGCAGCGGGTGAGCTGCCGCCGACGCCTCGGTCGCGGTCTTCACCCACGCCTCGGCGCTGCGCAGCCGCAGGTCATCGGCGTACGGCAGCGCAGCCTTGGTGCAGTAGTCCGCCGCCTCGCGAAGGATACCCGCCGCAGCGTGGTGCTCGTGCGCGCGTCGAGCCAGCGTGACGAGGGCTTCGTACAGCCGAAGCGCATCGAGCTTGAGCCCGTCGTTGCGCAGGATCCGAACGCTGTTGAGGTAGCCCTCGGCGACGTTCTCGAAGGCGCCCGCTTCCGAGCCGATGCGCGCGAGCAGCTGGTAGCAGTCGAACGCGCGCTCTCGCAGGCCCTCGGTCTCGAACCAGTCGGCGACCTCCTCGACGGCGGTCGTCGCCTCGGCCAGGGCTGCCCGTGCGCGGTCGTGCTCGAGCCGGAGTAGGCACAGACCGTAGTTGATCTTGGCCAGCGCAAGCTCGTAGCGGCGGTCGCGAAGCTCGTCTGCGGCCATCACCTCGAGCCACAGCTCGGACGCCGCGGCGTCGTCCCCTGCCCGCTCGAGCGAGATGGCTTGGTGCACCGGCATGCGGGCTGCGCCGAACCACTGGGCGGCGGCGCCGTGATGCCCCGCGCGGGCGAGGTAGATGCCCTGCAGCCGCATCCCGCGAAGTGCCGCGGTGTCGCCCGCTTCGACCTTGGCGACGGCGGCCGCGAGCGCATCGGGCGAGGGAGCCTCGGTCGCGCCGAGGTACGCCGTACACGCGGCGGCTTCGCGCCAGTGCGCCAGCGCCCGAAGGCTCTCGGCCATCGCACGCAGCCACTCTTCGTACTCGAAGTCGATGCGGTCGACGACCTCGACGAGATGCCGACGGTGCACCAGCGCATCCGCGTGGCGACCCTGCCGGATGTTGGCCTCGGCCCGGACCCACAGCACGGCCGTGTCGATCATGAGCCCCTCCCGTTGCGCGACCGTCCCGCGCCGCGCATCCGGCCACCGTCGAGGTCACTTTGCACCTCGGCGATGATCTGGCGGGCCTTGTGCGCACGACGGCCGTGCGAGATGGCCTCCGCATCGATCACGTGGACGCGGTGCAGGTTGTCGAGGTACGGCAGCTCGAGCGGCCCGCTGGGTAGGATGAACACGCCGTAGATCGGCGCCCGCATGCTCAGCAGCGCCAGCTCGTCGGGAGGCAGCTGACACTCGCCGTGGGTCAGCAGGTACACTAGCGCCTGCCCGTCCTTGCGCCGTGGCACCGCGAGTTCGGCGTTGAGCTGCCGCATGACGCGGGCGTAGTTGCGGCCTCGCTCGGCGCGAAACTGCAGCGCGTAGGGGACCTCGGCGCTGCCGGTACCGCTCACCTTCACGCCTTCGTACAACCGCGAATCGAAGAAGCGCAGCGTGACGTCCTCCCCCAGCAGCGCCAACCGCTTGCACAGCGCCAGTGCCAGGCCTCGGGCGAAGACCTCCCGAACGCCCCGCATCGAGGCCGAGCCGTCCACCAGCACCATGTGGCTGCGGCGCTCGTTCTCCATCTGCTTTTCGTGCGTGAAGTAGAACAGCTCGCTGTCAACGAGCTTCTGCTCGAACACGTCCTCGTCGTAGGCCAGCTGCGTGAGCACGAGGTCGTCGAGGTTTCCCCGCCGCTCGATGGAGGCGTAGCCGTCGATGGAGAAGCTCTGCTGGCCGGCGTCGCGGCGGACCTCGAGGATGCTGGGCAGCAGCTCCATCGAGAAGTCGACCACGTCGGCGAGCGAGGGCGAGATGATGACGTTGTAGAGGTCGGCGAGGTCCACGCCGGGCAGCGCATCGCCGCCGCGGAAGAGCCCGAGCAGACGCAGCGCGTCGAGGTCGATCTGCTCGATCTCGAGGATGGGCAGCAGACGGTGCGTCGTGATGGTCGCCAGCCACGCCTGCGCCTGGTTCTGGTCGTAGCGCCCCCACGCGGACGAGGGTTCGACGCGGGTGTACTGGACGACGTCGACCGGCAGCAGGCTTGGTCGAAGCACGCGAACGTCTTCGGGCAGCTGCGGCACGATCGAGGAGAACACGCGCGCCAGCACGACGCCGACCATCGCGTCGCGATGCTTCCATCCGGCCTGCGTGCGCACGAGGTCGGACTCGCCAAGCTCGACGAGCAGCCGGCGCCACGCCTCGCAAACCTCCGGATCGCCGAGGCCACGCAGCTGGTGGGCGGGCTTGCCCAGGCCGGCGATGAGGCAGCCGAGGTCGTGCACGACCACCAGCGGCACCGCGTACCCCAGCCGCGCGAGCGCGTTGTGCCACGCCACCGCACGCATCAACGCGAGCGCGCCCGTGCCGTCGAGCTGCGACATGGCCATGGTCCCGACCTGCCGCTCGAAGCCGGGGCCCGGTCCAGATCCAGGGCCAGATCCAGATCCGGCACCGCCCGATCCGGCGACGCCACCGCGCGCGCGGTCGTCCGCCATGGGCTCACACGAAGCGGCTGGAGGCGAACATCGTCTCCAGCAGCTTGTCGACCTCGCCGATCATGCGGGCCGCCGTGGGGTTGTCGGGCATGCGCGTGAGCGCGGCCTTGATGTCGCCGAGGTTGCGCAGCTGACTGAACAGCTGCATGTCCGAGAGCACCTCGGAGCTGGTCAGCGTCTCGCGGATGACCTTGAGTTCCTCGAGCAGGTCGGAGAGGTTCGTCGGCGTGGCGCCGATCCGGGCTTGGTCGGGGTGCTGCTCGTACCACTGGTCGAGCACGGGACCGACGACCTCCTGCAAGATTTCCTCCTGCTCGGGCGTGTTCCACACGTGGCGAAGCACGAAGAAGTCGCTGTCGTTGACCTCGGTCCGCCCGTCGAACACCGCCGAGGCCGCGAACAGCTTGAGCAGCTTGACGATCCGGCGGTCGGAGAGCCCCAAACCTTCGGAGCGGATCTGGAAGGCAAGCCCTTTGAACGTGGCGAGGAACTCCTCGTTGAAGTTCAGCAGGCCGCCGAAGTTGCGCTGCAGTGCCCGCAGCTCTGCCGCGGTGACGACCGGGGAGAGCGCCTTGGCTTCGGGGTCCATGCCCCGCGCCTCGAGCTCGATGCCCTTCTGCAGCAGGCCACGGAAGTGGTAGCTGTCGAGGTAGTCCATCCGCACCCGCAGCAAGAAGCGGTCGAACAAAGCCGAGAGAGCGTCGTCGGTGGGGACCTCGTTGCTCGCTGCGTACATCGAGATGAGCGGCACCCGTAGCGTCTCGTTGCCGTGCGTGAAGCGGCGCCCGTTGAGGATGGTCAGCAGGCTGTTGAGTATGGCGCTGTTGGCCTTGAAAATCTCGTCGAGGAAGACGACCTCGGACTGCGGCAGCATGCCCTCGGTGCGGCGACGGTACGTGCCCTGACGAAACGCCTGGATGTCGACGGGGCCGAAGATTTCGTTCGGCTCGGTGAAGCGCGTGAGCAGGTAGTCGAAGTAGTTGGCCTCGATGACCTGCGCGAAGCCGCGGAGCAGCGCACTCTTGGCGGTGCCGGGCGGACCAACCATCACCAGGTGCTCACCGGCGATCGCGCTGATGAACAGCAGCCGGATGATCTCTTCTTTACCGAGGAACTGCTGCTCGAGCTGTCGCGCGCCGTCTTGAAGCCGCCGCGACAGGTCGGGGATCGAAGGCGCGGGCGCGGTGCCGGGAGGGGGCGGCGCGGTCGAGCTCTGCGTCATCCCCCGGGTTTTACGATGCGGGGCACGAGCCCGGCCAGCAGATTCTCCACCGCTGCCTTCGGCACCAGCTCGCCGAGGTGATCGAGGTACTCGGTCCACAGCCGGTGGGCCCCCGCCTCGAAGCTTTCCTGGCCGACGGCCGCGCCCCGAACGTCCAGGCCCGCCAGCGGGGTCCCGGTGATCTCGGCCAGGTTCGGCAGCAGCAGAGGCAGCGCGAGGAAGGCCAAAATGCCGGCGTCGCGGCTGCCCAGCGCCAACCCGAGGCGGGCGTCGAACTCCAGCACCTTCAAGAAGTGCAGGTGGACCAGCGCACCGACGAGGGCCGCCAGCGCGTCCGGACCCGAGGCGGGAACCGCTCCGGGCAGCGCGAGCATGGCGCCCGGTCGCGGCGCGACGGGAGGCGTCGACGATGGCGGCGCGATCGAGGGCAGCAGCGCATTCATCACCGCCCCACCGACCTGAATCCAGTCCTTGCCGCGTGCCCAGTGATGCACGACCGAGCGCGCAAGCCCACGCTGGCGAAGCGCGTCCACGGCCAGGAGCGGCGACCATCCCGATGGTGCGGTGCGCGGCTCGAGCAGGCAGGTCAGCGGCGATGCCCGCATCGCGTCGTCGATCAGCCGGGCGGCCTCGGCAGCGTGGGGCAGCGTCCGCCAGTCGAGCGTCTCCTCGCGGGCCGTGCCGGGGATCGACGGGCTGAGAAAGCGGCGGCGCGGCGGCTCTTGGCCGCGAAAGCGATGCTCCCCCGTCGCGTTGGTCACCAGCACGTCCGTTCGACGCACCTTCAAGAAGGCACCGACGGTCACGTGACGGGCCAGCGCAGCCCCCACCGAGTCGGGAAACGGCAGGGTGAGCAGCGTGCGCGTGGCCCCTTCGACCCGACGCCAGGTGCTGTTGCGGCTCCAGACGCGGCTGCGGTCGGGGTGGTCGAACACGAGGGTGTTGTGCAGACCCAGCCACAGCGACAGCTCCTCGTCGTCGGGCTCGGGCAGCCCGGGGTGTGGCGTGAGGTCTTGTGCGCGGCGCAAGCGGACGTACTGGAGAGCCGTGCCAGCACGCGTGACGTCTCCAAGCCACTGGTCGAGCTCCCGCGGTCGCAGCGGGCGCCCGACGTGGACCGGCCCGCCGCCGATCAGCGGCAGCACGAAGTCGTCGAGAAACTGATCGAAGGTGGCCGCCACCTACTGCCCCGGACCCCGCTCGTCGTCGCCGACGCCCGCCGCGGGCGGCAGGCCACCGAAGCCCCACAGCGCGAAGCGGCCGAGCTTTTCGTTGCGGATCGAACCGGGCGCGAGCGCGGGCGCGGCGGGGTCGACGGCCTGCGCCTCGTGCAGCTGCAGCCGGCCCACCAGCGCGGCATCCAGCGGAAGCAGCTGCTCGGGCTTGATGCGGATCGGCACGGCGTCCGACCCGAGGAACACCGCGTGGTCCTCGGGACCCAGCCCGAGGAGCTGTCGAAGCAGCGTGGGCCGAACGCGCGGCCACAGCTCGTGGCCCTCGGGAAGCAGCACGCCAGGGGCGACCTCGCCGAGCCGCTTGCCCAGCGGAACGATGACGCCCGCGCCGACGCCGGCCGCCGAGGCACCCGCGCGGCGGCTCAGCGACGAGCCCGTCAGCACGACGATGCCCTCGTCCAGCGGCACCACGCTGGAGGCCGCGAGGGCGCTGGGCGGGATGAGGTACACGAGGTGGCGAAGCAGCCCGACCTGCGACCAGGCGATCAGCGTGCCACGCGGCTCGCGGGGCATGGTGCTCGGGCGCACCGTCAGCTCAACCTTCAGCGGCTCGAGCTCCGCATCACGAAGCTGGCCCACTTCCCGGAGCGTCGTCGCACCGGTCGACTCGACGAGATGCTGTCCATCGACGAACCGCGGCGGGCCGGACAGTCGCTCGACGCGACCGGTGCGCCCGCGGAACAGGAACATCTCCTCGCCCGGAAAGCAGCTTTGCGCGGAGGTCAGCGAAATCGGGTGCCGGAACCCCACCTCGACCGCCGCGCGCGAGCTGACCGGGGCGAGCAGCTCGACGCCTGGGATTCCCGAGAGCACGTCGATCGTGCGCGGGGGCGGCTGGCGAATGCGAAGCAACAGGCTGGGCTGGCGATCGCCCTCGAGCTGGACGTAATAGCCCGCCATCGGTACCTCGGCCTGCCAGAGGTAGCGCAGCACCCGGCTGGCCAATCCAGAGGCGACGAGCAGCAGCGCCATCTCGCGCAGTCCCATCATCTCGGGGTCGCGCGCCACCCCACCCAGCGGAAGCGGGATCGGGCGCAGCTGGAGCCGCTGAATCAGGTCGACCGGGTCGATCCGATCGACCGTGCCGTAGCGGGCGACCGTGGTCCGATCCACCACCACGACTTCTTCACCGGAGGGCACGACGGGTTCGACGAGGTCGTAGCCGAAGGGCGCGTCTCGCTCGCGCCACCGCAAAAATACGGACCCGGTGCCGGTGTACAGCTCGGCTTGGGCCGCCGTACACAGCCGCGAGAGTCGGTCGACCGCGTAGCCGTCTGCCGCCGCGCACCGCAGCAGCATCGCGTGGCCGCCCCCTTCCCGCCGCGCGTGCTCGAGCGTCATCGTCGGAAGCAGATCGTCGAGGCTGGCCTCGTCGCTGTAGGCCCCCAGGAACGAGACGAGCCAGTCGATCGAGCCGAACACCAACAGCAACTCGCGCCCGACCGCGATCCCGCGGGCGTCGGGCGCAAGGCCCTGCATTCGAAAACGCGTTTGGCCCGCCGCAACGGGCTCGAGCAAGGACGACGCCACGGCGCGAGAGAGTAGCAGGATGTACCTGCCTGCGGGGACCTGCGCAGGCGATTTGCACCCCAGCGCGGCCGCGTCCCCCACCCTTCGGAGTCGTGTCGAGTCGCCCGCGGGCTGCTATTGTGGAGGCTGGAGGCGACGGCCCCTGGCGCGAGGACACGACCCTGCCCACGACCCCCCGGATCCGCTGATGGAGGCGCTCGAGGACGGCAACGGCGATCCCACCCGGGTTCGGGTGTCGCGCCGCGCCGCGCTGCGCCCTGAGGTCCGCGCTGCGATGGCGCTGGAGGAGGCCGGGGAGCTCGAAGAAGCCGCCCGGGTGTTCGAGCATGCCGGCGAGCACGCCCAGGCGGCGATGCTTCGGATCGAGCACGCTCGCACGCTGCGGGACCCCTCGGACCGTCTCGACGTGCTGCGCGAGGGCTGCGCCCGCAACCCCGGCTCCACGCCCGAGGGTCGCACCCTGCATTTGGCCCTCGCCGAAGCGCTGGTCGACGAGAACACCGTCGAACGGGACGCTGCCCGCAGCCGGGCGCTCGACCTCGAAGCCGCCCGCGCGCTCGAAGAGGCCCACGAATACGCCCGGGCCGGAGAGCGCTACGAGGCGCTGGGTCTGCTCCGTCGGGCCGCGGCAGCCTACGAACGCGGCGGCGAAATCGGGCGCCTCGAGCTGGTGCTCGAAGTGCTCGAGCGCATCGACGACACCCGCGCCCGCGAGCGCGACATCCTGCGGCAGGTCGACGAGGCGGTCGCCGCCGGACAGCGCCGATACGCGCAGACCCTGCTCGGCGAACACATCGGTGCCGGCAACACCACCCTGCCCGTCCTGGCGTCGGCCCAAGCGGCCCGCCCCGTCCCGGCGGGCCTCGTCAGCCGCGCCCAACAGCTCGAGACCAAGCTCATCACGCGCGAACGCGTCGACCTCGCGTGGGGCAGCGGCCGCGTGACGGCCATCCGCATGGGCCCGCATCTGACGGTGGGACGCTCCCCGGCGGCCGACCTCACGCTGCCCGGCGCCCGCCTCTCCCGCGAACACGTGCGGCTCACGGTCGACGGCACCGGCGAACGCCCGACCCTCCGCGCGATGGATCTGGGCTCTCGCGTCGGCACGTTCTGGGACACAGACGCGCTGGTGCCCGGCGACGCCATGGTGCTCGACCGGCCTGGCGAGCTCGGCTTGGGCATGGCCAGCGCGCTCGACGTGGTTCCCGTCGTCGGGCGCAGCGAAGCGGTCCGCGGGTGCCTCGTCCGTCCCAGCGGCACCGACCCCTGGATGCTGTTCCTCCCCGACGGCGGCCCGCTGTGGCTGGCCCCGGACATCAAGGTCCCCGCCCGCGTCTTCATGGACCGCGGCTTGGTCACGTTCGACCTCGCCACGGGCGTCGACGCCACGCTCGCAGACCGACCGCTCGGCGCCGGCGCCAACCTCGAGCTCATGCTCGGCGATCGCGTCTGCCTGATCGGCGCTCCCCTGTGTCTCGAGGTCGTCGCATGACCGCGCAGTGGGCTCTTCAAATGGGCGGCGAGACGACCCACAGCCCGCTGTGGGAGGCCGCCGGCGGAGTCATCGCTCGCTTTGCCGACGGGGCCGCGACGCCCAGCGAGCTGCCGATGCTCGCCCAGTTCTCCGATGCGCTGGCGCGTGGCGTGCCGATGAGCGCGCTGCTCGGGGACCTTCGTCAGCTCAACCACGACGGCTACCTGCGCGGAGCGATGGTCGCGATGGCGTCCTCCCTGCAGGCGCTGCCACGCCCCGACGTGGCCCTGGCACTGGGCCGCGAGCTCATGGACGCCATCGACCCCGCGCTGGGCGTGGCGCTGTGCCGGGCCGTGCTCGCGCTGGACGAAGTCGATACGCACCGGTACCAGCCGGGCAGCACCTTCGTGGCGGCGAACCGCATCCTCGGCGAGTCTCTGCTCGAGTCCGGAGACCCCTCCACCGCGCTGCGCCACTTCGAGGCGGTGCTCTCCGTCGACGTCGACGACCCCCGCGCGCTGCGGGGATGGTCGGAGTCCACGCGCACGCTCGAGCGACGCGGCATGGTCGTCGAGCACCGCACGCGCGGCCTGTCTCTGCTCGAGGGACTCGACGAGCTCGAGCTCGACGCGGGCTTGGCCGGTGACCGCTACGAGATTCAGCGTCCCCTCGGCCGCGGACGCCACGCGGTCGTGTACCAGGCGTTCGACCGCCACGTTGGGCGCGAGGTCGCGATCAAGCGCCTCCTCGACGCGGGCGCCCGAACCTCCGCCGTGCCGCCGCGGGTCATCGCGGCGCGATTTTTCGCCGAGGCCACCACGCTCGCGCGCGTACGCAGCCCGTACGTCGTCGCCCTGCTCGACGCGCAGCCCTCCAAGCAGTTCATCGCCCTGGAGCTGTGTCGCGGCGGCAACCTTCGCCTCGCCCTTCGGCGCGGCCTCATCGACGCATCGGACCTTCCACGCATCGGCGGTCAGCTGCGTGCCGCGCTGCAGGCGGTGCATGCCGCGGGCGCCGTGCACCGCGACGTGAAGCCGGCAAACATTCTCGTCCGGAGCGCCCGCCGAGGCGCCACGATCGCGTTGGGAGACTTCGGGCTCGCGGTCGGCCCCTCGAAAGCGTCCGCGTCCGGCCGCGGCGGTACGCTGCGCTACCTCGCGCCCGAGCTGCGCACCCGGGATGCGGACGCCACCGCCACCGCGCGCTCGGACCGGTTCAGCGCTGGCGCCGTTCTGCTCGAGTTGGCGTTGGGAGCCTTGCCGGCCGCGTTCGACCACGTCGACGGGGGCTTCGACGCGACGGCCTTCGTCCCCGACGCGCTCCCCGGAACCTGGAGCGAACGACTGCGCGCCCTGCTCAGCGCGGATCCGGAGGCGCGAACGTGGTGAGGTCCGCGACACGACGTCCCCGAACTTGCGTGCTGCTGGTCGGTCTGCTGGGCCTCGGCGCCCTGACGGGCTGTGAGGAGCAGCCGCGCCTCTACAGCACCCGGGCCGCCGACGGCGAGGTGATCTTTCGCGACGCCTTCGACCGCGACGCGCCCGGCGAGATGTGGAGCGCAACCGGTCCAGGCGTCCAGCTCGACAACGGCATGCTCGTCGTCAGCGGCATCCAAAATCACCCGCTGTGGTTGAATCTGCCGCTGCCCGACGACGTACGCGTCGAGTTCGACGCGTGGGCGACCACCGAGGAGGGCGATATCAAGGTCGAGCTGTTCGGCGACGGGGTGAGTCACGCGACCAGCCCCAACTACACCGCGTCGGGATACGTTGTCATCTTCGGGGGCTGGAACAACTCGCTCTCCGCCCTCGTCCGCAAGAACGAACACGGGCGCCAGCGCGTGACGACGAGTGACGTGAAGGTCATGCCCGACCGGCGCTACCACTTCGTGATCACCCGCACCGGAGTCGAGCTACGCTGGGAGGTCAACGGCCAGGAACTCCTGGTGTACGAAGACGCCCAGCCGCTGCGCGGAGAGGGCAACGACCGCTTCGCCTTCAGCGGATGGGAATCCGAGATCCACTTCGACAACCTCGTCATCGAAGCTCTGTGACTGCCGCATCCGATCTGCCGAGAGTCTTCGGCCGCTACGTGCTCACCCAGCTCATCGGCGAGGGGGGGATGGCCGAGGTCTATCTCGCGTCCGTCCAGGTCGCGCAGGGGCTGACCAAGCGCGTCGTCATCAAGAAGATCCGTCAGGACTACGCAGACCACCACGAGTTCACGCGGATGTTCGTCGACGAGGCGAAGATCGCGTTGTCGCTCAATCACGCCAACATCGTCCAGGTCTTCGATTTCGGTCAGGTTCAAGGCGCGTTCTATCTCGCGATGGAGCAGGTCGAGGGCGTGGACGCGATGCGCCTCTTTCACGCGGTGAGCGAAGCCGCCGAGCGCATCCCGCCGGTTGTGGCCGCGTACATCGGTCATCAGGTCGCCGCCGCACTCGCGTACGCACACCGTAAGACCGACGACCACGGACACGCGCTCGGGCTCGTTCACCGCGACATCAGCCCGCACAACATCATGGTGTCGTTCGAGGGCCAGGTGAAGATCCTCGACTTCGGCATTGCGCGGACCGCCGGTGGCAGCCGGCGCGACGACGGATGGACCGGCGCGAGCACCGAGGAGACGATCAAGGGCAAGGTCGCGTATATGTCGCCCGAGCAGGCGCACGGGCGCACGGTCGACCACCGCTCCGACGTGTACTCGCTCGGTGTCGTACTGTACGAGTTGCTCGCAGGCCGGCTGGTCTTTCGCAGCCGGGACCGGCTTGCCGCTCTCGAACGCGTCCGGACCGAGCCCCTGCCCCCGCTGCGCGAGAGCGTCGACGACATTCCCGCTCCGCTGCTCGAGATCGTTGAGCGCGCCCTGCAGCGCGACGCCGACGACCGCTACCCAAACGCCCGCGCCATGCAGTCGGAGCTCGCGGCCTTCTTGCACCGCTCCGATCCCGTCGTCGATGACGACGCGCTGACCCAGTTCGTCGGCCAGTACTTCACGCCCGCGCCGCCACCCGTCGTCGACGAGAGCGTGATGCCCCGCGACGCCACGCGCGGCGGCCAGACCTCCTACCCCTCGGTCCGTGGCGAGGCTGCGCGCGTCGTCGTCGTCCACATCGCCCTCGATGCGCACCCGCTGATGCCCAGCGAGGCCCCCGTCGAGGCCGACCCGTTCTTGCGCCTGGCCGAGGACGTGGCGTTCAAGCGCGACGCGCAGGTCCTCCGCAAGGACGCCCGCTCCGTGATGTTGGGCTTCGGGACCGTGCTGCAGAGCCCCGACGACGCCGACCGCGGCGTCCGCTGTGCACTGGCGCTGCAAGACGACGTCGCCCAGATGGCCCCCGGGCTGCGGGTCGGCGCCGTCGTGGCCCGCGTCCGCGCCACCGTGATGCGCGACGGCAACACCGTCCACGTCCGCATTCGCCCCGAGCTTGAGGCGCAGCTCGACAAGATCGCCCGCAGCGGGATGGAAGGCCCGGTGCGCATCGCGGGCTCGCTCATCGAACCGCTGTCGAAGCACTGGCGGTTCGGGCCCGAAGCCTTCGTAGAGCCCGACGCCAGCAAGACCCACTCGGCGGTCGACCGCGAGCTGGAGAACGTCGTGCCGGTTCTGGGCCCCGAGCTTGCGCCCTCTCGCGTCCGCGCGGCGGCACCGGGTGGTCGCGCGCTGCTGTTCGGGCGCGAGCTGGAGCTCAAGGCGCTGCGCGAGTCGTTCTCCGAGGCGATTCGGGCTCGAGAGTCGCGTGCCGTGCTCGTGCTGGGCGAGGCGGGCGTGGGCAAGCGAGCCCTCGTCGAGCGCTTCGTCAGCTCCCTGCCCCGCACCGCCTGTTGGGTCTTGCGGGCGTCGGGCAGCTACGCCCGACGCAACGTTCCGCTGGGCGTGTTCTTGGATCTGCTCTCGCGCTTCTTGGGGACCGACCACCGCGCCGACGAGCAGGAGGTCATCCGGCGACTCGAGAGCCACGGCGTCAGCGAAGCCAAGCTGCTCGGCGCGGCGATGGCCTCGGCGATGGGCCTCAAAGGCAAGGGCGGCGAGAACGACGACGACCTGGACCCCTTCACCCGCCGAGACCGCCTGTGGAAGCTCGTCCGCCGGCTGACCACGGCGCTGGCCCAGCGTCGCCCGGTCCTCATCGTGGTGGAGAACGTCCATCTGCACGATGAGCAGAGCATCAGCCTGCTGCGCGAGTGGGTCCAGATTCGCCACCCGTACCCGATCATGGGCATCACGACCGGGCGCCCGGGGACCCCGCGCGTCGACGCGTTCGTCGACGAGCCGAACATCTCGCAGATCGTGCTGCACGAGCTGGACCCGCAGGCGCGTCGCGAGCTCATCTCGTCGCGCTTCGAGGACACGGCCGCCTGCCGCGAGTTCACCGAAGCCCTCGTCGCGCAGACCGGCGGCAACCCGCTGTTCATCGAGCAGTCGCTCGCCTCCCTGCTCGACGCCGGCGTCATCGCGTGGAACGTGCAGGGCACCGCGCTGATCGTGAAGCAGCGGGGCGCGCCCCTGTCGGTCCCCCCCAGCGTCGAGGCAGCCCTCGTCGACCGCGTGGAGCAGCTGCCCCCCGAGGACAAAGAGGCGCTGCTCGGCGCCGCCGTCCTCGGCCGCCGGTTCCGCTCCCACGAGGTCGCCGACCTGCTCGAGCGCAGCGTCGGCAAAAGCGTCGACCGGCTCATCGATCGGCACTTCCTCGAGCGCCTCACGCCGGCCTCCCCGCTCGCCGAGAACGTCCGCTTTGCGACGGTGAGCCTCTACGAGGCGTGCAAGGGCATGCTGGACGAAGACACCGCCCACGCGCTCCACACCCGCGCGGCGCACCTGATCCGGCAGCGTCCCGACTACGCCGCCGAGCGAGACGACGGTCCCATCGCCGACCACCTCGTGCAGGCCGGGCGCGGCTCGGAAGCGGTCGAGCCCGCGCTGGCGGCCGCGCTGCGTGCCTACGACCTCGCCGGCAACGTCGAGGCCTACTACCACCTCTCGCAGGCCCTCAAGGCGATGGACGACGACGACCCGCGCCGCTGGGAGGCGCTGCTGCGCCGCGAGAGAATCCTGCGCGCGTGGGGCCGACGCCGGGCCCAAGGCGCCGACGTCCGCGCACTGCTCCATACCGCCGACGCGCAGGCCGACGCGACCAAGCAGGCCATCGCGTCGATCCGCCTGCTGCGCTTCTATCTCGAAGTCGGCCGCATGCAGCAGGCCGAGCGACTGATCCCCCGGATCGAGGATCGCATCGCGACGCTCGAGGAGCCGGACCCGTTCCACGCCGTCCTCGGCGAGCTGCGTTCCGAGCTGTTCTTCGCGTCGGGCGACTTCGAGGCGGCCGAAAACACCGCCCGCGACGCCCTTCCCTACTGTGCCGCCGACGCCCGCGGCCAGCGTCAGCGCTGCCGCCTTCTTCGCAGCATCGGCCAGGTCAAGACCAGCATCGGCCGCTT
>JBCCQM010000137.1:0-22772 GCA_039024335.1 Myxococcota bacterium | reverse complement strand
GCCACCACGAGCTGCCCCTGCGGATCGCCGAGATGGGTCAGGTCCACCGCCGCGAGGCGTCAGGCGTGCGTCACGGCCTGTTCCGCGTGCAGGCGTTCGTCCAGGACGATGCCCACCACTTCTGTACGCCGGACCAAATCGAGGGTGAGATTCAGCTGCTCATCCAGTTCTTCTTCGAGGTGTACGGCGCCTTTGACCTCACCGACGTGCGGCTCGAGCTGAGCACGCGCCCCGAGAAGTCGATCGGCTCCGACGAGATGTGGGAGCGGGCCGAGTCGGCGCTGCAGAAGGCGCTCGACGGAGCCGGCCGCGAGTACCAGGTCAACCCGGGCGACGGCGCCTTCTACGGGCCCAAGATCGACTTCCACATCCGCGACTCCCTCGGTCGCTCGTGGCAGTGCGGCACGATCCAGGTCGACTTCTCGATGCCCGAGCGCTTCGGCCTCGAGTACGTCGGCGCCGACGGCAACCGCCACACGCCGGTCATGCTTCACCGGGCCTGCTACGGCTCGCTCGAGCGGTTCTTCGGCATCATCACGGAGCACTTCGCGGGTGCGTTCCCGCTGTGGCTCGCGCCGGTGCAGGCCAAGATCCTGCCGGTCTCGGACAAGTACAACGACTACGCGGCCAAGGTATCGGCCCAGCTCGATGCGCGCGGCGTGCGGGTCGAGGTCGACCGGTCCGACGAGCGACTCGGGTACAAGATCCGCGCCGCCACGATGCAGAAGGTCCCGTACCTGATCGTCGTCGGCCAAAAAGAGGCCGAGTCCGACACCATCAACGTGCGCGTGCGCGGTGGTGAAGACGTCGGCGAGACGACGGCAGCCGCCTTCGTCGACCAGCTCCCGCCCTACACGGTCCCGCAGCTTGTCGAGTCGCTGGGCAAGCCGGCAGCGGAAGCCGCCGAGTAGGCATCGGTACACGGCCCGAACCGGCCGCGGCTCCCTCGGGGTCGCGTCCGTTTTCGTTTGCTACGCTGGGGCCGTGCTCGAGGCGCTGCTCGTCGTGGTCTGCATCATCGCCCTGTTGGCGGTGGTCGCCCTCGAGCCGATCACTGGTATTCGACTGGGTCTGGTCGTCAGCATTGGGGGGGTGCTCCTCGGGTCGGTCGCCGGCGGCCTCTACCACTGGCGGCTGCGTTCCGCCCTGCTCGCTCGCGACGCGCTGCCCAAGCGGTGGTGGGTCAACCCGGTGGCGCTGCACGCCAGCCTCACCGACGACGAACGACGCCGCACCCTGCCGTCGTTCTACGTCGGCGCGGCCTTCTTCGCGGTGTGTGTGCTGGGGTGTGCAGCCATGGTGTCTGGGCTCGCCCGCTTGCTGATGTGATTCGCCGGGATCGCGCCGCCGTTGCGCGACTGTGTGACATGGCCGCCCGGGGCGCCGTAGTTTTGGTGAGGCCGCCGACGGTTGGATCGCTAACGCGCGTAAACAGCTGAAATTCTCTCAGTTTTTCCGTTGCCCGCCGACGGACCGATCGCCGAACCTTGAAGGGGGGTAGACGCGCGATGAAGGGTACACGGTTGACCTTGTTGTTGGGGGCCGCGCTGGTGAGCACGCCAGGCTGCTACTCCGGCTTTGATCTCGAGGCGAACTCGGGCGGAAGCGGCACCGCTGCCACGGCCGGCAGCGGCCCCGGTGGGACCGACTCCTCCGGCGACGACGGAGACAGCGACGGTGACGGCCCCGGCGCGGGCGAAGAGCTGCCCGCGCCCAGCGCCCGGGTCGCGCGACTCACCCACACCCAGTGGGAGAACACGGTCGCAGACCTGCTCTACCTCGACGCGCCGACCGGGTTCTCCGAAGTCTTCCGCGCCGACCCCAGCAACGCTGGTTACCTCTTCGACAACAGCGCGGCGGCCCTCGAGGTCGACCAAGCGCTGTGGAGCGGGTATCAGCGCGCCGCCGTCGACACGGCGGAGTTCGCCTTCAACACGCCCGGAGTCTTCGACGCCATCCTGCCCGTGGACGGTGGCGATGATGCGGCCCGCGCCGAGGCGTTCGTCCGAGAGTTTGGACTTCGCGCGTTCCGGCGTCCGCTCACCGAGGCGGAGGTCACCACCTACACCGGACTCTTCGCGCAGGCCCCCAACCTCTACGACGACGCGGACGGCTTCGACGCAGGCGTGCGGCTGGCCCTCGAGACGTTCCTGCAGTCGCCGAACTTCCTGTACCGCATCGAGCGGAGCACCGAGACCGATTCAGACGTCATCCCGCTCGACGACTTCGAGATCGCCCAGCGCTTGTCGTACTTCTTGCTCGACTCGATGCCGGACGACGAGCTGTTCGACGTCGCCGCCGAAGGCACGCTGACGCAGTCCGACGTGCTCGCCGACCAGGCGCGGCGTCTGCTGGCCGACCCCCGGGCCAAGCGCGTCGTCGAGAAGTTTCACGACACCGTCTTCGACGTGGAGTCGTTCGCCAGCGCCTCCCCCAACCCCACGATCTTTCCCGACGCGCCCGACGACCTCGGCGAGCTCGCGCAGCAGGAGTTCCACGCGTTCCTCGACCAGGTCGTCGTGCAAGAGGAGGGCGGCCTCAAGGCGATGCTCACCTCGAACGTCACCTACGTGAACGACGACCTCGCCGCGATCTACGGCGTCAGTGGGGTCAACGGGGACGAGTTTCAGCGCGTCGAGCTGAACCCCGACCTCCGGCGCGGGGTGTTCACGCAGGTTGGGTTCTTGGCGGCCAACGCCACTTCGGTCGACCCCGACCCGATTCACCGCGGCGCGTTCTTGTCCGAGCGCATCACCTGCTCGGAGCTTCCGCCTCCACCCGACGACATCCCGCCGCTGCCCGAAGTCACCGGCAAGACCAACCGCGAGGCGATCGAGGAGCTGACCGAGCAGCCCGGCACGAACTGCGCCGGCTGCCACAGCACCTTCATCAACCCCTTCGGCTTCCCCTTCGAGAACTACGACTCGACCGGAGCCTTCCGCACCGAGGACGAGGGCTTCCCCATCGACTCGGCCACCACCGTCATCCTCGATGCGGCCGAACACGAAATCTCGAACGCGATGGACCTGGCCGACCTGCTCGCCAACAGCCCGGCGGTCCACGACTGCTACGCCCGGCACTGGGTCGAGTACTCGGCCGGTCGCCCCGAGCAGCCTGAGGACGAGGCGCTCGTCCATCGCCTCGCAGCCGCCTCCCTCGACGACGATGCCTCCCTGCAGGAGACGCTCGTCACCCTCATCACCTCCACCCCCTTCACCACCCGGTCGGCCTTCGAGCTCGAGTAAGGAGACGTCACCATGAAGATTTCTCGTCGTTTCGTACTTCGTGGACTCGGTGGCGCCACGCTCGCGCTGCCCATGCTCGAAAGCTTCGCTCCGCGAGGCGCTTCGGCCGGCGGCGACGTCACGCCCCCGTACGCCATCTTCTTCCGCCAGGCCAACGGCGTCGGCGCGGCCCAGAACACCAAGGTCGGCAACGAGCCCGAGCGCTTCTGGCCTCGCAACTTCGGCGCGCTCACGCCCGAGAACATGGCCGACCGCGCCGTCGATGAACTCTCGGAGTTCGCCGACCGGCTGCTCATCGTCGGCAACGTCCGCAAGGAGTACTACAGCTACGGTGACGGTCACGCCAACGGCGTGTTCCAGGCGCTCACGGCCCGCGGTCCCAACGTCGCCAATGCCGGCGGGGATTCCGAGGCCAGCGGCGAGTCCCTCGACCACCGCATCGGTGCCGAACTCAACCCCGACGGACGCGAGTCGCTGGTCCTGTACGCCGGCAGCGACGGCGGCTGGCTTGGCGGCGCATGCTTGTCTCACCGCGGGGCCGCCAACCGACGCGGCGCCCTGCACAACCCCATCACCGCCTACGAGCAGATGATGGGCATCGACAGCGACCAGTTCGGCACGCTCATCGCTCGCCAGCGCAGCATCAACGACCTGGTCAAAAGCGAGATGGACGGGCTCCTGGCCCGACCCGAGCTCAGCACCTCGGACCGCCAGCGACTCGAGCTGCACCAGCAGAGCATTCGCGACCTCGAGAACGGCCTCGAATGCAACCTCACCGAAGACCAGGCCGCCGCGCTCGAGGGCCTCGCTGCAGGGTACGAAAGCACCGACGGCGACGCGGTTCTCGCGGCCACCCGCGCCCACATGGACGTCGCCGCGCTTGCGGTCGCCTGTGGCTACACCCGCTCGGTCGCGATTCAGGTTGGCGACGGGAACGACGGCCAGACCCGCTACCGCAACCTCGACACCAACGACCAGATGGAGAACTACCACTTCGTCTCGCACCGGCGACAGTCGCACGGCGCGGACGGGACGATCATCCCGAACTCGGACCTGCTGCACCACTTCGTCGACCGCCACTTCGGCGCGACGTTCAACCACCTGCTGCAGCGGCTCAGCGAGTACATCATGCCCGACGGGCAGTCGCTGCTCGACGCCGGCATCTCGGTGTGGCTCAACGACAACGGCAACGGCCCAGGTCACTCCTCGACCAACGTCCCGCACATCATCGCGGGCAGCGCGGGCGGGCTGCTTCGGCAGGGCCAATACGTCGAGCTGCCCGGCTCGAACACCAACCACGCTCGCCTGCTCAACACGCTGGGCAGCGCGGCCGGCCTGCGCGACGGCAACGGCGAGTTCATCAGCGACTTCGGTGACCCCGGGCAGGACCGGACACACCTGCCCGAGCTTCTCGCCTAGCCCACGACGGCACGGACGGACCGCGACGGCGCGCGCAGCGGCATCCCGGCGACGGGCTGCTACGCTCCGCGCGTGCTGATCGTGACCATTCCGTTCTCGCACTACAACGAGCGGGCTCGCTGGGCGCTGCTGCATCACGGACAGGTCGCGCACGAGCGTCGCTACCTGCCGATGCTTCACATCATGGGGGTCAACCGGGTGACGCGTCCCGAGGACCGCAAGCCCGACAGCACGGGCGGTCCCAGCAGCACGCCCGTGCTGGTGCTCGACGACGGACGCGTCGTCCCAACCTCGACGGAAATCCTGCACTGGGTCGACGCGACCCACGGCACCCCCGAGACGACGCTCTACCCCGAAGCGCACCGCGAGGCGATCGAGGCGTTCGAGCAGCGCATCCACGACCGCTTGGGCAAGGACACGCGCTTCCTCGCGTACTGGTTCATGCTCAACGACGCGGCCGCATTCTCGACGCTCGTCCGCGAGAACGTGAGCTGGTCGCAGCGAGCCAGCTTCGCCGTGGGCGCGCCGCTGGCCAAAGCGGGCATGCGCAAGAGGTTTGGGCTCACCCAGGCGCGCTACGAGAAGATTCGGGCGCGCACGGAGGAGGAGATCGCCGCGCTCGGCGAGCTTCTCGGCGAGGGGACCTACTTCTTCGGTGATCGGTTCACCGCGGCCGACCTCACCTGTGCTGCGCTCTTGTCCGCCGCCATTGCGCCGCTGCCCAACTACGGCGCCAAGCTCCCCCGGGTCGAGGGCGGCTACGGGCAGATGCGCGACAGCCTGCTCGAAACCCCGGTCGGCCGACACGCCGTCCGCATGTTCGAGCAGCACCGTCCACCGACCCCGGCGACGTGGACCGTGGAATAGCGCGGTCCAAGCCGCCGCCGGTGACGAGTCGCGGCGCCGCTACTCGAGCAGCTGACGCGCCGCATCGAGCTGAACGTCGCGTCCAGCGTCGGGGGCCGGCGGAATGACCAGGTCGGGCTGCACGCCCTCACCGACCGCGCGGTCCGAGCCAGGGGCGTGGAAGCGGCTCACCGAGAGCTTGAGCGACCACCCGTTTTCCAGCTGGTGAATGCTCTCAACCGTGGCTTTGCCCATGGTCTCCTCGCCGACGACGACGGTTCGATCCGCGGCCGCGAGCGCCTCGACGACGATCTCCGCGCCCGAAGCCGTGTGCGGGCCGACCAGCGTGACCACCGGCAGGGACTGCCACGGCGAGGTCCCCTCCGAGCGCCGCACGTCGGAGCTGTCGCGCCGCTCGAGCACGACCACGTCGCTGCCCGCTGGAAGCAGCAGCGATGCCGTGTCGATGGCAGGCTCGAGCAGGCCGCCGGGGCACTTGCGCAGATCGAGGACCAGCGACGTCATGCCCTCGTCGCTGAGCGACTGCAGGTGCGCCCGCGCCTCCTCGGCGGTGCGCTTTGCAAACGACCGGATCTGCAGCAGGCCCACGCCGCCCTCGAGCATCTGCGCCTCGACGCTGTCGAACGAGACCGCGCTGCGCACCAGCGCCTCGTCCCACTCTTCGGTGTCGCGCTGCACGAACAGCGACACACTCGTACCCTTCTCACCGCGGATCTTGTCGACCACCTCCGGTAGGCTCAGCCCCGTGAGTCGCTCACCGTCGACGCCGAGGATGCGGTCTCCAGCCTGAAGCTTGGCCGCCTCGGCAGGTCCACCGGGAATGGTGTCGCGGACCACCACGACGTCGCCGACGAGCTCGATCGACACGCCGATCCCAACGATGGACCCTTGCGTACCCGCCTCCAGCTCGGCCATCGCCTTCGGGTCGAGCAGCGCGCTGATCGGATGGCCGCGAAGCTGCACCAGCTGATCGAGTACGCCCTGCGTCGCGCCCGACCACAGCAGGTCTTCGGCGAGCGGACCCTCCACGTACTCGTCTTGGACCAGCGCCACGACCTGCTCGAACGCCTGCTTGGCGTTCGGCATCACCTCGACCGGAGGCGCCGGATGCATGGGCAGCGCGCTCGCCGGCGCTTTCGCGACGAGCTCATCGAGCGTGCCGTCGGCCGGTGTTGCAGAGGCGACTTCGGCAGACGCGCCGTCGTCGTGATCGCAACCGACGAGGACGTCACAGGTGGCGAGGATCAGGGCTCCCAGGGCGATGAGTTGAGTCTTCATGGTGTGTTCGTTCTTGGTGTTCAGGAAACGGAGGGGTCGACCAGCGGCGCGGTGGCGTCGTAGCCGTGCAGGCGCGCGGGCGCCGGTGGTGCGGGCTCTTCTGCGGCGGCAGACCCCGACGGGGACCACATCCACAGCGCCAGCGGGATGATGGCCGCGAGAACCGCCCCGTACACGGGCACGGGCCGACGGAGCGCCCGCCACAGCGCGGGCGCAGGCGCGGTCGAGAACTCGGCCTCGACCGCCTTTCGCAGCGAGGCGCGCGCCTTTGCAGAGGGCCGCTCCGCATACGCGGACCCGATCCCGCGAAGCTCGGCCTGAAGGCGGCAGTACGACCGCGCACACGCACCGCATGACGCGAGGTGCGTCGCCATCGCGTCCCGCGTCTGCGGGTCCAACGTGTCGTGGTGGTATTCGACGAGATGTTCGGAAGCCTGGTCGCAGTTCATGGGGTCTCCGTTTCGCGAAGCTGGGCGCGAAAGGCTCGCGTCGCAGCATGGAGTCGGGACTTGATCGTCCCTTCCGCCACACCGAGCACGGTCGCGATTTCTTGATAGGTGAGCTCGGCCACCTGCTTGAGCAGCAGCAGCTGCCGCTGTGGCTCGGGCAGCGCATCCATGGCGCGGCGTACGTCCGCCGCCTCGGAGGCCCGTGGATCGACGGTGCGAGCGCCGGTGGGCATCGCCTCCAGCGCGCGACTCTCCGCCGCGCCGCGCCGCGCCTCCGCCCGGCATCGGTTTCGGGCGACGGTGAACAGCCACGGCGCGAAGCGTCCACGCTGCGGGTCATACGTGCGGTCCCGCAGCACGGTGAGGAACACCTCCTGAAAGACGTCCTCCGCGCGGGCCCGCCCGGGCACCCAGCGGCGCACGTAGGCAAACAGGCGCACCTCGTACCGCGCATACAGCACGTCGAAGGCCGCGAGGTCCCCCTCGCGAATGGCGCAAACCAGCGCCTCATCGCTGTGACTGTGTCCCGTCACCCGCTCTCCCTATGCACGAGACCCCGAAATCGTTCGCTCGGGCAGTGATTTTTTTCGACGAGCCCGCGCCGCGGGCCGACGGGCGGCTATCTTCCAAGAATGCGCCGACTTGCGTCCCTCGCCCTGCCCTGCGCCCTCGTGGTCTCGGCTGGCCCAGGCTGCGGCAAGACGCGCGACTGCAACGCGCTCGCCGAGGTTACCAATCGGCGCAGCGCGGAGATCGTTCAAATCGAGTCTCGGGCCAGCGAGACGCCCGAGACGCTCGCCAGCGACATGACCGCGCTCAGCGACGTTGCCGATCGAGCCGCGACCGACGTCCATGACCTGCCGCTGAGCGACGAAACGGTCGCGACGAAGGCGTCCGACTACGAGACGGTGGCCCACGACCTCGCCGACGCCTCGCGCTCGTTCTCCACCCTCATGGACTCGCTCATCCAGCAGCGAGAAGCGCAGGCGGGCGCGCAGAAGACCTTCGATCACAGCGGTCAGGCGCTACTCGATGCCTGCGCGACCGCGTCCGCATCGTGCAACGACGTCGGAGACGTTCTGCGCGCGCAACCCAAGGACCCCGCCCCCGACAAGCTCGTGTCGGTGCTCGAGTCGTACGTCGCGGCCCTCGAGGCGCTCGAGCTCGAAGAGTCCCCGGTGCAGCGCGCGGTCGATGCTCGGGTTGCGGCCGCAAAGGCGTACGCCGCCATCGTCGAGAAGAAGTCGACCCTCGACAGCGACATCGACGCGGCCAGAAGCAAGGTCCACACCATCGTCGCGCGCCAGAACGCGCTGATCGATGAGCTGAACGTGTTCTGCGTCGGCAAGAACTGAGCCTCGGTCGACCAGCGCACGCGAAACGCATGGGCCGCCGGCGAGCCCTGGGCGGGCGGTGCCCAAACGCGATACCGTTGAGTGTGGCGTCGGCCCCCAACGTGCGCTTTGGAGACGGAACACCGTGTTCCTTCGCCGCCAGCGTGCTCGATGACCTCAGCGCGCTGGTGGTCTACGCGGGCCAGGCGGGCCGCCGGTTTGGGGACGTTCAGGCGCTGCGCGACCGGGGCGTCGAGGCCACCGAGAAGGCCACGGCCATCCGCGCCGACCTGCAGCGGATGCTCAGAGAATCGACCGACGCCCTCACCACAGCCGGACGCGGCTCGGCCTGGCCGGAAGTGCGTGAACACGCCTCGAAGGCCGGCAGCGAGCTCGCAGCGCAGATCGAACGCTGGCAGGAGCAGGCGTCGTCGCAGGCGGAGCGCACCCATCGCAACCTCGGCAAGCATGAGCGCGACCTGACCGCATCCATGCGGCAGGAACTCAACGCGTACCTCGCCAGCGCGCGACGAAAACCCGACGCCGCCGTGATGACCCGCCGCCTCGGACCCGGTCGCATGATCGACGCCCTCACCATCGAGTTCGCCGATGCGCTGCGCGTGGAGTTCGAGGTCCTCGTCGAGCACAGCCTCGCACCGCAGCGGGTGAAGGCGTACGGCAAGAAGCTCACGTTGGTCGCCGGCACCCGCAAGACTCTCTTCGGCCGCGAGAAGCCCCGGACGATCAAGCTCGACGACCTTTTCATCGTCGAGGCCGTGCTCAGCCCCCGCGCGATCGACCTGCGACTCGCCCCCAAGCTCAAGGGCACCCACGAAGTCCTGCTGCTTCGACTTCGCTCCGAGGGCGACACCCTGACCGGGCGGCTGACGCTCGGCGACGACCAGCACGAGGATGCGCACGGTGACGAGACGCTGCGCCGGCTCTGGGACGCGCTGCAGGCCGAGCACGTCCGCGTGTGTGCGGCACCCGCCCGCGTGACCGCTGTGGAGCTCGACGGGCGCGCCGTCACCTCGCCCCGCGACGTGTTCGAGTGCGCCGAGCGGCTGATCGCGCGCTGGCGCCCTGTGGTCCGCGAGCTCGTGGCGCACACGCCCGGCCCCGATGAGCTCACCGTTCTGCTCCCCACCCCGGGCGCGCAGACGGACGAGGAGCTGTGGGTTCGGACGGCCGATCTGACACAGCACCTGCTGACCATCCCCACCCGACTTCGGCCGCGCCTCTCGCCCCTGGAACTGCTGGGCCCAGCGCGCGTCGTCCGCGAGTCCGACGTGGTCGAGCTGGGCAAGGTCATGACCCCCGACGCCGGCGGCGACTCGGACGTGATCGCGCTGCACTACATACCGCCCTCGGCCGCCGGCGAGTTCGTCGACGCGGGTGTGCCGTCGGAGATTTTCGACCTGAGCAGCAGCGACATCTCCATGCTCGACATCCCTCGAGACCCCGAGGAGAACTCGGGCTGCTACGAACTTTCCAAGCTCGGTCGCAGCAGCGCCGCAGAGTGAACACCGTGCGCACGACCGCGTTGTTGTTCTGCCTGATGGTGACCGCGTGCGTGCGTGACAACGCGGCCTTCGGACCCGCAGGCCCGCAGAACGCGTCTTCGGGGGCGAGTCCCTCCTCGGGCGAGGTCGGAACAACGGGTGACGGTGAAACGTCGACGTCGACCTCGACTTCGACCGACCCCGTCACCACGCTCTCGGATGCATCCACGGGCGACCTGGCGCCCACCTCGACGAGCAACGATCCTGCCGGCGACACAGGAGACTTGCCTGCGTGCGAAGAGAACGGGTTCGAGCTCACCGTCAGCGGCGCACCGGAGTGCGGCGAGGGCTCGCGGTTCTTCCTGCGAGCCTGCGTTCAGCTTCTACCAGCCGGCGTCGTCTCCGAAGACCGCTTCATCGCCCGCACCACGCCTGCCTGCGGCGCGATGCAGGACGACTGCGTGGACCTGGACTTCGTCGACGTCACCATCGAGGCCAGCGGCCACCTGATCGACGAACTCATCGACTTCGCCCCCCTCGGCGACACGCCCAGCTGTGGTTCACTCTTCCTCGAGGCCGTCGGTGACGACGACGACGACCTGACGTGCAGCATCACGAACTTCGTCATCTTCGACCCCGCGCTCACAGGGCCTCGTTTCGGCTTTTCGAACAGCTTCCTCAGCAACCAGGTCCAAAAGGAGCTCGCGGCTTTCGATATCGGGTATGCGGAGAACGACGTCGGCGCCGCCGACTGCGTCGGGGCAGACGAGATGTGCACGAACGAGGCTGGGTTCCGGGCGATTCGATTCGGAAACGGGCCGTTCGCGCAGCCCGACGGCGTCCCCGCATTCACCAGCGTCCCGACCGTCGACGAAAATCAAAACCAGGTGATGCGACCGCTGCGGGTCTACAACTTCGGATCGCGACTGAATACCGACTGCAGTCACGACGCCAAGTGGGCGATCATTCACGACGCCCTGCCGTACGAGTTTCAGCCGTCGGATTGAGTGTCGCCCTCGGGGCCACGCACGCGGCGGACCAGCTCGATCACCGTAGCGACGACGGCCTTCTGCGCCCGCTCGCCTCCTGCGTTCGCGGCCACCATCACCGCGGCCTTGAGCGTGGGCATGACCACGATCGAGGCGTAGTTCACCGTGTTGCTGCCGTCGTGGGTGAGCACGGGCAGCCCGAACGCCGCGGCATCGGGCACCGCCCAGCCCAGCGCGTACCCTCCCCCTCGGTTGTCGTCGCTCGGCACGGCGCTGGTCAGCGCGTCCACCGACGCCTTGGACACGAAGGAGGACCCCTCGAAGAACACGGACGCGAAGGCGCCCCAGTCCTCGAGCGAGCAATGGACCGTCCCTGCGGGGCCGAGGAACGCGGGGTTGTCGAGCTCGACCGGCTTGAAGACGTCCCCTTGGTCCACGTGCGCCCACGGCTGGTCGCGCGCAGCGCCCACCGCCGTTGGGCCAAACCCGCAGGAGTCCATCTTCAGCGGGCCGAACACCCGCGCCCGCATGGCGTCTTCCCACGTCGTTCCCAGCGCCTTCTCGATCGCAGCGCCAACGATGACGTAGCCGAAGTTGGAGTAGGTGAACTTGCTGCCCGGCGTGGACAACGGCTTTTGGCCGAGGACCTCACGCACGATTGCCCGGCGGTGTTCCTCGGGCGGCATCGCGTTGAGCCGAACCTGCAGTCCGACGATGTCGGTGACGTTGGGCACCACGCCCCCGCGGTGTCGAAGCAGCTGCGTGAGCGTCACCTCTCGAAAGCCGGGGTCCATGCCGTCGACGTCTTCGGGGAACGCCTCGGCCATGGTCATCTCCCAGCGCAGCACGCCATCCTCCACCAAGATCGCGGCCAGCAGTGCGGTCATCGCCTTCGTGTCGGAGCCGAGGTGAAAGTGATCCGCGGTGGTGAGGTCGCCCGGCTCGTCCGCCCGGCGCTTGCCGGAGACGCCGATCGCCAGCGTACCGCCTACGTCCACCACGGCCGCGGCGAGTCCGGGGACGGGCGAGCGGCGGCGGACCTCGTCGAGCAACGCCTGCAGGTTCTCCGGTGCGCGCGCCTTGGGCTCGTCCGTCCCGTTGACCGAGACGTCGATGTCGGCGGCGACCACGCTGGGACCCGCCGGCTCTGGGGTTTGAGTTCCAGGCGCGGCGGCTGGCTTGCACGCCAGCAGAGTCCACGAGAGCGCAGCGAGAGCGTAGGCACGCGTCACGGCTGCGATGGTACCCGCAAAACGTCGGTCCACCGATGCGTGACCCCGGCCTCGCGGCTACTCGACGACTCCCCGGGTGCCCGAAGCCACACGCGAAGCGAGCGTTCGTCGGGGCGCACGAGCATCATGTGAACGACATCATCGAGCCGCAGGCGACGGCCGAGGCTCCACAACGCCGCTTCATCGACCCGATGGCGAGCCTTCGTCGCCGTAGCCTCGATCCGATCGTAGCGGCGACAGGCCTTGGCCCCCGCCTTGCCCCGCAGGTGGTTGGTGGCCGCCAGCATCGACCCGCCGAGCGGACCGTCCGCGTCTGGGCCGCGCACGACGACTCCATCGGCCTCGACCTCGATCACGCGGGCGGGCGCTTCGGGCCCCGGCTGAAGCACGTGCAGCAGGTAGCTGCCCGCGTGCCGGGCCCCCTCGAATGCCGCCTCCACGTCGGACGCCGTCGAGGACCCGTCTCCATTCACGTCGCGCTGCTCGAGCACGTCGCGAAGAAGCAGGTTGGCGGGCGCAAACCCAGTCGCCGCAGTTGCCAACGAGGCCGCGCCGTCTCCATAGCCCATGTTGAACAGCGCGGTCACGCCGGCCTCGTTCATGCACGATAGACAGCCGATGTACCCCGCAAACGCGACCGAGACGACCGGTTGGCGCGTCTTCTCCTCGGGTTCGTAGACGACCAGCATCTGGTTGCGCAGCAGCGCGGGCGTATCGTCCCAGTCGAGGTTGCGCACCACCACGGGGTCGCCGTCGGGGTCGTCCGCAACGGCATCTCCCCACGCCGACACCGACGAGCAACCGATCGCGACCAGGTCGGTCATGGCGTTGAGCACCAGCAGGTCCGTCGGGCGGAGCGAGCGGCCCAGGCCTTCGGAGTGCGCGCCACCGGCGGCCTTCATGCCCTCGACGATGCCCTCGGCCTCTTCGCGCAGTCGCGGCGAGACGTCGACGACGCTGAACATCATGCCGACGCGATCAATGGTGGCGGGGCCGAGCACCTCGAGCGCGTAGCCATCGATGACGTCGAGGATTTCCTCGCGGAGCAGCGACCCGTGGGCGTGGCCCATCTCGCGCGGCGTTCCCCACACGTGCAGGACGCGCTGCCCGTCGACGTCCCGAAGCTCTCCATGGGCCTCGGACCCGACAGCGGCGACATCGGCCGCGACCGCCGAGGGCTGAACGGCGGCGGCGGGTGGGGCCTGCGACTGCGGTTTGGGCGCAGCCCCCTCCTTGCACCCCGGCACCGAAAGCAGGGCCGACAGCGGAAGCAGGAACCAGGGCGCGCGCGTCATGGTCGGGTTGTACGCACGAGACGGGGATTTCATTTCAATCCACGCACGTCTCCGGGACCCAGGCTGGCCCCACCGGCCCACGCAGACGTGGCGGTCAGCACGGCGGCGACCCACACCACCTGGGCCGTGAGCAGATGGACGAGCTGCATCCAGCCCGGTGCAGCGAGTCCGATGTTCACGATCCCCAGCACGACCTGCGCAATCGTGGCGTGCTGCAGGCCGCGAGCAATCCGCGGCGTGATCGCATCGCGAGCGTGCTCTTGGGCCCACGCGCCCATCCCGTAGAGCACCCCGGCGGCCACCACCGCGACAACCGGGTGGACGATGCGGAGCCGCACCAAGAAGTGGTTGGCCGAAGAGAGGTCGTCGGCCACGTGCGCCAGCATCCCCTCGGTCCCGGCCTGCACCGGAAACAGCGTGTCGCCCAGCGCCGTCACGGCTCCCGTCATGCTCGTCACAACGATCGACAGTAGGCCGGCAAGCATGATCCACGAGCCGACGCCCAGAGCCGAGAACGACAGCCGCCGCTCGTCGAAGCTCCACCACGCGGTCAGGGATGCCGCACCGGTCAGGATGAGCGTGTTGACGAGGTGAATCGAGATTACGATCGCGCGGGGCACCGACGCGTCGTCCGCCACGAGTTCCTTGAGCACGATGCCCGCGCCGATGAGCGCCTCGATGACGACGAACACGACCGTGAGCACCGCCGCGAGCGTGACCCGGTGCTTGCGGAAGCGAAGCGCGGCCCACCCGATCAGCACCAGCCCCGCGGGACCGAGGATGCCGCTTGTGAGGCGATGGGTGTACTCGATGATCGTCTCCATCGCGGGGGCGATCGGGACGATGTCGCCGTTGCAGGTGGGCCAGTGCGAGCCACAGCCAGCGCCGCTGTGGGTGATGCGAACCCATGCGCCGAACAGGATCACGAACAGCAGGTAGGCGAGAAACACCCACGCGTAGCGACGAAAGCCGGTGCTGGACGAGCGGCCCATGGCGGCGCAGAGCCTACCACGCGGGGCGCGCGCGACAACCCAACGCCGGCTCCGCCCCGAGGAGGGCTCACGCACGCGTTCGCGGGGCGCGCCTCGTCGCGCTTAGAACTTGAACTCGACCGTGTACTGCGTGCAGTCGCCCAGCCCCTGATCGAAGCGCATGTACATTTGCGCATCATCATCGATCGCATCGAGGCAGTCGAGCTGGATTTCGAAGTCTTCGGTCCCGCAGCAGCCGGGTCGTCCTTCGGGAGACTCGGCGCTGGCCGTCCCTTCGGGACAGGTCACCTCGGTCGAGAAAATCCCGTCCGTACACTCGGCGTACTTGCACATGCGCAGCGCGCCTGCCGTGGTGAGCGTGCGCGCGGGGTTCACCGACGTGAAGAACGTGTCGTCGCCGAAGTACGTGAACCAGTCGGTCTCGTCGCCTTCGAGCACGCCGGTGATCGTCATGGCGTCGTCGTCGTCGTCGGTGAGCGTACCGAGGTCGCTGGCGTCGCTCTCGGTGTTGTTGTCCTCGTAGATGTCGATCCCGCAGTCCACATCGAGGACGCACTCGTCCTCGACGCACTCGAGCCCGTTGTTGCAGCTACCGCCGTCGCACGCGCAACCCTGGGTCCCCACGGTGCAGCCCCCAGAGGAGTCTCCATCGGTCGTCGCGTCGGTGGGGTCCGTCGGGTCCTCCGTCGGGTCGGAGGGATCCATCGTCGTGGGCGTGGGCCCAGAGTCATCGTCGGTCGGATCCGTCGTCGGCGCCGCCGTGGGGTCCGTCGTCGGCGCCCCGGTCGTGCTCACGCCGGTCGTTCCGCCGGCGCTGGGATCCGACGAGCCGCTGTCCCCGTCGTCGTCGTCGTCGATGCCGCCGGTCTCGCCACCCGGCGCCGGCTCGGCATCGTCGCAACCGCCGAGGGTCAGCACCGAAGCGAAGAACAGTCCAAGAGAAGCCCGCATGACAACCACGGTAGACTATTCCGACCCTCGATGACGCGTTCCGCACCCCTCCCCCGGAGTCTTCTGTTCTGGGCCGCGTTCGCCAGCCTGGGCTGCAACGACGGCGGCACGACGACGCCCTCTGCGGGCTCCTCGAGCGGTGATGGCTCCAGCGGAACGACCGCCCCCGTGACCGCCAGCGCCACCACCGCGGCGACTGCGCCCGGAACCGGCACGACCACCGAGGCCGAAGACGCCACGACGTTCGCCGACACCGACGACAACACGCAGGGCGCCAAGTGCAACATCTACGCGCAGGACTGCCCGATGAACGAGAAGTGCGCGCCGTGGTCGGACCAGGCCGACCTCATCCCCGACGAGATTCGGTGCTGCCCCATCGTCGGCGAAAACCCGCGCGAGGCCGGCGATACCTGCACCGTCGAGGGATACCTCGGCAGCTGCGTCGACGACTGCCAGACCGGGACGTTCTGCCTCGACATCGACGGCGATGGGGAAGGCGTCTGCCAGCCGCTGTGCTCGGGCAGCGTCACCAACCCCGAGTGCGACATCGACGAGACCTGCTTCATCTACTTCGAGGGCGTGCCGATGTGCTTCCCCACCTGCGATCCGCTCGCGCAGAACTGCCCCGACACGCAGGGCTGCTACCCCGACGAGCAAGAGGCGGGCGGGACCGGCTTCATCTGCTTGCCCACGATCGGCAGCACCGGCGACTACAACGAGTTCTGCTTCCTGCTCTCGGCCTGCCTGCCCGGCTTCATCTGCGTCACCGCGGACTTCCTCCCGGAGTGCAACAGCCCGCTGGGGTGCTGCACCCCCCTGTGCGACACGGGCGAGGAAGACACCTGCTCGCAGTTCCACGAGGACCTGCAGTGCGTCAGCTGGTACTTCGACGGGCAGACGCCGCCCTCCGCGTCGCTCGCCGACGTGGGCGCCTGCGCGCAGCCGATGTAGCCCGCAGCACGAGCAAGCTGCGACATGACGTCGCATGACATCGGGTCGCAGCGACGGACCGACGCACGGCCCCTACGCTGGCGTCCGGTAGACCTGAGCCATGAAGACGCATCCTTGGCTTCTCATCGCTGCGCTCGCCATTCCGGTCGCATGTGACTCCGGCGGCGGCGACGGCGACACCGACGGTGGTAGCTCGACCAGCACCACAACCGCCAGCACCACGGCGAGCACGACCGCCACGACGGCCACGTCGACGACGACCACGGCGGGCAGCACGACCGACGCGCCCACCACCGAGGCCGACGGAAGCTCCACGGGCGAGCCGGGCACCGGAAGCTCCACCGGCGAGGGCAGCGGCAGCACCTCGACGGGTGAGGCGATCCAAGAGGTCTCGATTCAGTTCGCCGCTCGCGTCGGAGACGCCGAGGCCAACTGCACCGACAGCTATGAGGGCGTCGGGTCCAACGCGACTGGAGACGAATCCTACACGATCACCTTCCGAGACCTACGCTTCTATGTTTCGGAGATCCGGCTCGTGAACGGCGCCGGCGAAGAAGTCGCACTCGAGCTCGAGCAAGACGGACAGTGGCAGGTCGAGAACGTCGCCCTGCTCGACTTCGAAGACGGCTCGGGGGCCTGTACCAGCGGTACCGTCGAGACCAACACGGTCGTCGTCGGCACCGTCCCGGCCGATGACTACACAGGCGTTCTCTTCCAGATCGGCGTGCCGTACGACCTGAACCACACAGACGTCAATACGGCGGAGGCCCCGTTGAACGACATCGCCATGAACTGGAACTGGCTTAACGGTCGCAAGTTCGTGAAGATCGACATCAACACCGACAACGACGTTGCATCCGGCGGGAGCAGTGCTGTCGACCAGTGGAACGTGCACCTCGGCTCTATCTGCGGAATGGAGAACCCCATGACTCCTCCAGAATCCGAGGACCAATGCATGCGACCTGGACGGCCTCAGGTGTCACTCGACGCCTTTGATCCGACGGTGGATACGATCGTCGCCGACGTTGCAGCACTGCTCGACGGCGTCAACATCGCTGAAAACGTCGGTGCAAATCCGGGTGTGGTCGGTTGTCAGTCGATTCCTCCTGCGGACAACGACATGTTCAAGGGCCAGCAAATCACCGACTGCGACGATTTGTGGGCAAACTGGGGCATGGACTGGGCAACCGGAGACTGCGAAGGCAGCTGCGAGGGCCAGACCTTCATGAGCGTGCAAAGCAAGTAAGCCGAGACGATGCTCCGACGCGCAACCTGCTGCCTCCTGCTCTACGCGGCCGCCCCCTTCGCCTGCAATGCGGAGGCCGGGGCGGGGAGCGCAGAGACGGGCGGCAGCGGTGAAACGACTACGGGCCGCGATGCGTCTTCGACGACACTCGGCGACGCGTCGAGTTCGACAACGTCCGCAGACGTCGGAGACACAGGGGATACCGGGGCCGAGTCGACCTCTGCCGACGGTAGCTCTTCAACGGGCGCGAGCGCTGAAGAATGGGAGTGGGATCTCCCCGAGAACATCCCGGCCCCTCGGGTGCCAGAGGACAACCCCATGTCCGCCGCGAAGGTGGAACTCGGCCGGCATCTCTTCTACGATCCCAGGCTCTCGGCGAACCAGACGCAGTCCTGTAGCTCCTGTCACTTTCAGGAACTTGCGTTCACGGACGGACTCGCAACCCCCGTAGGATCCACGGGAGAGCACGTCCCGGCCAATTCGATGGCCTTGGTAAACGTCGCGTACAACGCGACGTACACTTGGGCGAGTCCGCTCGAACTCACGCTATCGAGCCAGGCCGCACTTCCGTTGTTCGGCGACTCCCCCATCGAGTTGGGCTCGCACCTCGACGAAGACGGAGTCTTCCAACGCGTCAAAAAAGACCCAGTCTACGGGATGCTCTTCTCCGAAGCCTACCCCGAGGAGGACGACCCGGTTTCGTGGATCAACATTCGTTTGGCGCTGGCCTCGTTTCAACGAACGCTGATTTCAGTCGACTCGCCATACGACGCCTATACCCGCGGCGATGACGAGGCAATCTCCGAATCTGCAAAACGCGGCGCCGCGCTCTTTTTCTCGGAGGCGCTCGAGTGCCATCACTGCCACGGTTCCTTCAACTTTACGCACTCGACCGTGCACGAGAACACCGCGTTCACTTCACGCCCCTTCGAGAACACCGGACTGTACAACATCGGAGGCGACGGGAGCTATCCCGTTGATGGCCTCGGGCTGTACCGCTTCACACTCGACCCCTCCGACGAGGGTAAGTTCCGGCCACCGACGCTGCGGAACATCTCGGTGACCGGCCCCTACATGCACGACGGAAGCATGGACACGCTTGGAGAAGTGCTCGACTTCTACGCAGCTGGCGGAAGAAACATCGAGGACGGTAGATACGCCGGGGACGGCCGGTCAAACCCGAACAAGAGTTCCTTCGTGTCGGGATTTCCTATGTCGGACCAAGACCGTGAAGACCTCATCGCCTTCCTCGAATCGTTGACCGACGAGGACTTTCTGACGAATCCGAACTTTTCGGACCCTTGGTAGCCCACGTGGGTTCACCGACACGGACGCCAAGATACGACCGGCGTCCGACGACGGTCTGGGTATCCGATCGGCGAGGCATCGGCCGCCGTCGCTATGACTTCGCTTGTTTGCGCTTCAACGTGGAACAGTACGACCTCGAAATCATCGGTGTCTCCGCGCGCAAACGCGAGGGCGATCCCGTCGGGAGACCAAGCAGGGTCGGCCTCAGTCGCGGCACTCTGAGTCACCGATTCAAGGTTGGCGCCGTCCACGTCCACGACGTAGATGTCGTCTGAGCCAACGAGCGCCAGGCGACCTCCCTCAGGTGACCAGGCGGGCTCAGTTGCCACGATCCCCGTCGCACTCGTCACGTTGACCAGCCCGGCCCCCCGACGTTCATCGTATAGACATCACTCGCATTCCCATCGACCAACGAAAAAGCGATCTGTCCGCCTGAAGGCGAATACACCAGGTCTTCCACGGTGCAGTCACCACAATCGCCGTCGAAAAGGACTGTCGTGCCGCCTGCGGGCAGCGATGCATAGATAATGCGGCGACCACTCGGCCAGACCGCGTCCAGAAGGTCCGGAGAAAAGCGAACATCGGCAAGCCGGTAGATGGAATGAGGGTTGTCCGCCCCCACCTCAGAAAAGCCTGTTCCGTCGGTGTTGACGCCGGCGAGGCGCGCAACCATTGAGGCTCCTGGGTCGACGGCCAAGTAGCTCACACGCGCCCCGTCATCCCGCACGTCGAGGCCGTAGATGTAGTCGGGCTCGGTATGGACTTCCTCATTCGCTCCCCCAAGACCGACCCGGCGAATGGCAAAGGGGCCCTGCAAGCCTCCCGCAGAGGCACGAGCACGATAGAAAATCCCTGTCCCGTCGGGATCCCACACGAAGTCGTCCGCAACAACGAGCGCCTGCGACTCGCCGGTGAGGAGTTCTTCGGTGTCCGCATCCAAGTTGTAAACCGCAATTTGGCCGCCCTTCGGATAGGCAACCGCACGCGAACAGGTCTCGGCGAGCTGCGGTTCGCCACTAGACCCCTCACCTTCACTTGAGCTTCCACCACTCGAACTTCCCGCGACACCTCCCGTCGTCGTCGCCTCAGGGTCTGTCGAACCGCTCCCTGCACCTGCCGTCGATGTCGAACTCACACCACCCGAGGACGTCGTCGAGGTGCCCCCAAGAACTCCACCGGAAGTACTTCCTCCGCCGCCAGAGGTGCTTTGCCCCTCTCCCGAGGGACTAAAGCACGCTGCGCCGCACGGAACGAAGAGCAGTGCGGCGGACCAAGCGCAAAGACGTCGAATCACGCTACAGCTGTACCACGAGACGTCGCCGCTGCAGACAGAGCGAAACGTCCGAGGACAGGTCAGGTTCTAAGCACAGTCACCGACGAAGACTTCAGTGCCAACCATGCGTTCTCAGATCCTTGGGCGTGAGCCCGTCTCACCTCGCGGAACGTTGCACTGACAGCGTCTTGGCCGAGAACGCGCGGGTTGTGTGGTCGCGGATACGAGCCGCAATCGCGCACAACAACAACAAGCGGGACATGCACCCACACGGTGCTACAGCTCCGCGCCATGAAAGCCACGCGCATCCTTGTCGCATCGCTCGCGCTGACCGCTTGCGACCCTGAGCCCACGGGCGCGACCGCAGAGGAGTCCGGGACCGAGCCGGTCGGCAAAGCAGACGCCAACGACGCATCCGGGGCAGCCTTCGCCGAGGGCGTCGGCCGTGTCGTCTTCGACTCCCCACGCTCTGCCGACGTCGTCGCCGACGTGTTCGGCGCTGACGTCGAGACCCTGATCGCCTTCGACGAGGCAACGGCCGATGCGGACCCGCTGCGCCAGTGGCGGGATGCAGCGCTCGCCGACGGTACCGCGCTGATGGTGCGAGGGCTTCGCGTCGACGTCGACCCGCGCGAGACACCACGATCGTCTCCCTAGCGCTCGGCCGCCTACGCATCGGTGCGCCTGAGCTCGAGCCACACACCGGCCTCGAGGTCGAGCTGCGGGGCGGGTCGGTCGTCGAGGTCATCGAGGTCGACGTCGATGAGCCGACGCTGCTGCTCGAGGACGGCATCTCGGCGAACGTCCTCGGCCTGAGTCTGCTCGACCAGCAGCGGACCCTGTCTGCCGCCCTGCAGACGCCGGTCGTCATCGAAGCGCTCGACGAGCTTCGAGACCAGCTCGGCAAGGACGAGGCGCTGATGGTCTCGGGCTTCATCTCCGTCACGCCCGGCTCCATGTGCCGCGACCTTGGATGCCGCGACACGTCCATCGATGTGGGCGCCTTCGGGCTGCAGCGAGGCTACGTGCCCATCGGCACCCTCGGGGTGCCGAACTTCGAAGACGACGCGCGCGACGAAGCACGCTTGTACGGCTTCTGAGCGCGTTGGCTGTCGACGGGCTGACCAGATTCCAATCCGTCGACATCTCACTCGCCGCGCCGCCGCCTAGGGCGCACAACGAGAGCGATGCACGCCGCGCTCGCTCTGCTTCGCCGCCGTCCGCACTTTCGTCGGCTGTGGGCCGGCGGCGTGACCTCGTTGCTGGGGGACTCGATCGGCTGGGTCGCGGTGGCCATGCTCGCACTCCAACGCGGCGGCGGTCCGCTGGACCTGGCGCTCGTCTTCCTGGCGCACCACCTGCCTGAGGCGCTCCTGGCCCCCATCGCAGGGTCCGTCGCCGACCGGGTGGACCGACGATTGCTGCTGTGCGTCACCAGCCTCGCGCTCGGCGGCATCACGCTGCTCATGGCCGCTGCAGCGGCAGGCGCCGACCTGCTCGCGCTGCAGGTGCTGTTGATGGTGCGCTCGGCCGCGGTCGCGTTCATTCGGCCAGCCGAGCGTGCGGCGCTTCCGCGCGTGGTCGAGGACGACGAGCTTCTGCTTGCCGGTGCCCTCGATGCAGCGTCGTGGAGCGTGATGTTCGGCCTCGGCATGGCAGCCGGCGGCGCGATCAGCCTGCTCGGCCCGGTCATTGCGCTGGTCCTCGACGCGATCACCTTCGGCCTCGCCGCGGCCTGCTTTTCGCGGCTGCCCCGACTCGTGCCGGCACCCGATGAGGACCTCCCTCCCGTCCGGTTGATGCACGGACTCCGAGACGCACTCGCGTTCGTGTGGCCACGCCCCCGCCTGCGCGCCGCCGTGTTTGCAAAGGCCGGGTTCGGGATCGCGGCCGGCGGTGGCTGGATCGCGCTGGCCGTGCAGGCCGACGCCCTCGGCGGCGCGGCGTTCGGCGGATTGGGGTTCGGCTTGCTGCAGGCCCTGCGCGGCATGGGCTCGGGCGTCGGTCCAGCGCTGGTCGTCGGCCGCACTCGCCTCCGCCCGGGTGTCATGTGGCCGAGCGCCGTCGGCATCGGCCTGCTGAGCGTCCTTGCCCTCGCGGTCTCGAACCATCCCGCTGCGCTCGGACTCGCCGCGCTCGGCTGGGGCCTCGGCGGTGGGACGAACTGGGTCCTCTCCACCGCGCAGATCCAACGACTCGCGCCCGACGCAATCGCTGCACGCACGAACGCCCTCGATCAGTTCGGCAGCATCCTCGGAATGTCGCTCGGCACGATCGCCGTTGCGCTCGCACTCGAAGGAGGGCGCTCACCGCTGACGGCCGTCGCAATTGCAACGACGGCCGCCCTCCTCCCCCTGCTTGGGCTTTGGAGAACTGCCGTCGTCGGGGCTGCCCCGCTTAGCGGCGGACCTCGCCACTGACGGTGCAGCCTGGGTCCGCGT
>JBCCQM010000136.1:0-22835 GCA_039024335.1 Myxococcota bacterium | reverse complement strand
CGATGGAGATCGCGGGGGCGGGCGCAGGCGCCGGGGCGGGTGCAGGCTCCGCCGCGGCGGGGGCGGGCGCAGGCTCAGGCTCGGGCGCGACCGGCTCGGGCGCGGGAGCGGCCGGGAGCACGGGCTCGGGCGCGACGGGAGCCTTGGCAGCGGGTTGGGCCGCTGTAGGCTCCGCGGCGGCGATGCCGACGGACGCATGGTAGTCGGCGGCCGAGCGGAAGCCGCTGGCCATCTTCATGCCGGGCTCCACGAGCGATGCGTCGTTCGCCGCTGCAAAGTCGAGGATCAGGCGGTACCCGCATCCGGGGCATGCGGTCTTCACCAGCGCCGAGATGTGCTCGTCACGGAGCTCGAACGGGGATTCACACTCGGGGCAGGCGATGATCATCAGAAGTCGAGTCCGGCCGAGAAGGTGTACTGCTGCTGGAGGCCCGACTGGTCCGAGACGGTCTGCCCGTCGACGTCGCCGGTGCTCGAACCCGCAGGCACGATCATCGCCTCGAAGCCGAGTCGAATCACGCTGAAGACCATCCGCATTCCCACGTAGGGGCGATGGCGCAGGATGGCACCGGAGTTTTTGTAGACGAACTCGGTGCTGCCGCCGTCACCGGAGCATTGGTCTTGGTTGAAGTTGTCCGGGAACTCGTCGCACGCCGGGGTGCTGTCGAGAACCTGCGAGCGCGAAAGCACGAACAGCGCCTCGTAGCCGAGGTAGGGCGTCAGGCTGAACGTCTTCCCGACGCCGAAGACGTGCGAGATGCTGACGCCGGCCGAGGCCGTCGTCATGTTGAAGTCTTTTGCGCCGAGCAGCCGGCTGAAGCTGCCGCGCAGGGCGATCGACGGGATCGGCAGGTGATGGAAGCCCTCGTGCAGCGCGAGCTTTCCGTAGCCACCCATGGCCCACATGCTGGAGTCGAAGACGTGCGTTGCACCGCCGCCGATCTCGAGGCCGGGCCACAGACCCTTGCGCCCGACGAGCTGCACGGTCGGGACGACGCCGTCGGCCGTGCCACCGGTGGGTTCGGCCCAATAGTCCTCGCTTCCAGAGATCGTGTTTAGGCTGACGTCGGCCGAGACCGCAAACCCCGAGAGGCCGAGCGAGTCGGCGGGGTCCATGGGCTGCAAGGCGACGACGCTGCCGAGCTCGGACGACAAGCTTCGAAACTCGCTGTCGTCTTTGGTGATGTTGCCTTGGCCGTCACTGCCCAGGCGGGTCAGGTCGAGGTCGTACTTGCCCGCGTGAGCCTCTCCTGGCGTGGAGAAGGCGGTGATTGCTGCCGCGATGAGGACCAGGCGGGTGCGAACGGAAAGCATGCGCAGACGGGCTCCGAACCGACGATCGGCCGGCGGAGCGTAGCTTGCGCCTAGAAGCAATGTCAAGGATCGCGCACCTGCAAGCCTTTGGGATCGCTCGCGATCTGGCGGGCTCACGCACGGTGCGGGCGTGCAGTCAAGCGCTGATCAGCTCGGCTGTAGTCGCCACCGAAGGTGGGTGCCGCGTCGGCTCAGCCGTCGCCCCAGCATCGAGCGAGCGCGTCCCTCGGACGGGGGCTCCACGGCTTTGACCACCAGGTCGATGCTTTCGGAGCGGGTGGCGACGTCGTGCAGAGGGCCGTCGAAGGCCACCATCATCGCGACGCGGTGGTGATGACCGCCGCCGAGGGTCGGGAAGCGGTCGACGACGAGGAGATCGACCGACGAAGGTGCGAGGACCTCCTCCCCGTCTCCTTTGTTCAGTTTGAGACCGAACGACCATCCCTCGGCGCGCAAGAACGGCGTCGGGTCGAGCACCGGCTGGCGGTCTTCGAGCTCGACGACGACGGTGAACGCAGTCTGCTTCAAGAAGCGTTCGGACCACGCGCCGTCGGGGACTCCGGTTTTCCCGGAGGCGAGCGCCGAGGCGACGATCTCCGCGTCCCACAGCGTGGCGTGGACTTGAAGTCCCTCCGCCGGGATTCGGTGCCGGGTCCAGTCGTCCTCGGCCCGACGCACGGAGGTCGGCGCCGCGGAGCTGGGCGAGGCGGTGTGGACGGTTTGGGGTCCGCAGCCGGCGGCGAGCAGGGCCAGGACGCACGCGTGTCGCGTCAGCGCCATCGAGCGGCTCCCGCGAACATGAGGCCCAGCGACGGTCCGCGCATCCAGGCGACGCGCGCCGGCAGCACGACGGTGCGGTGCTCGGTGTCGGCGAGCACCAGCTCGACGCGCTCTCCCTCGGCCCGCGCGCTGCTGCCGAACAGCTTCACGCCGCCGGCCGACACGTTGTCGATCCCCACCTCGACCGTGTCGACGGAGCGCCCGCGAGAGAATCGCAGCCGCGCGGGCATTCGCAGGTCGAAGCGGCGGTAGGCGCGTCCGTGTCCTTCGCGCTCATCGGACGCACACAACAGCGACTGCAGGCTCTCGTACCGGTCTCGCGCGGTCGGCTCGAGGTCGTGGCCCCCCAACGCGCTCGCGCGCAGCGTCCGGTACTCCAAAATGTCGGCGAGCAGATCGCCGGGGTAGGGGTTGCCGTCGGGCAAGGTCGCACCGGCGATGGCGTCGGTGGTGGTGTCGCCGACGGCTGCCGCCGCGAACGCGCCCCGGCTGGGCGCCAGGCTGAGCGCGCCTAGCTGCTCGCATCCCGTCGACCCGCCCGTCGTACAGCCCCGACCTCGCACCATCGGCGTCACAACGGGCGCAGGCCCGTTCGCCGCGACCTCATGGACGTCCGGCGCGGGCGGGAGGGGAAGGGGCGATGCGTGAGCGAGCGCGGTGTTCATTTGGGGGTCTCCTGCGGTGAGATCGTCGCGTTGCCCACCTTGTGCGACGCTGCTAGCGTGGGCGCGATGGGAAGGGGCCTGGCGGCCGCTTCCCGTACCTCTTCCATCGACCCCTGCCGGCTCAAGTGAAGCCCTCGCCGACCCCCTCGGCCGGACCAGTGCGGGACGGCTCTTCAACATCGCCCGCACGGTGGGCGCGAGCGCGCGAGCAGCCCCTGCTCTGGGTGCTGTTTGCGCTCAGCCCGTGCGCCTTCTTGATCTTCATTCCGCCCGAGCTCGACGTGGTGTTGGCGAACATCGGCCGCGTCGGCCTGGGCGCGCTGCTGGGCTTGGTCGCGTGGTGGGCCTACACCGGGTTCTCCGGCTACGAACACTTCATCGGCTGGCGCATCGTGATGCGACCCGGCGCCAAGCCCAAGCGGGCCCGGTTGATGTGGGGCGTGCTCGGGGTCGCGATCGTCGGCGCCGCCGCGATGCTGCTGGGGTTCCGGAATGCGCCGCTGGCCGTGCTGGTCGCGGTCTGCACCCTCGTCGCGATGGGGCTCGTGCTGCTGCGTTACTTCGCCGTCTCGGCGGCGCTGTCGATCGTCGGCATCGCGATCGGGGTCGCCGCGCTCATCGTCGTGCAGTCGGTCGCCACCGGGTTCCAGCACGAGTTCGAGCGCCGGGTGTTCGGCGTTTACTCGCACATCAACGTCACGCGGCCCTACGGCATCTCCGAGTACCGCCGCTTCGAGTCGTACCTGCGCACCGTCGACGGCGTCGATGGGGCCAGCCCCTTCGTCTATTACGCCATGGCGATCGCGCCCGTCGTCGAGCCGGGCACGTCGGTCGACGAGGTGCCGCGCGCAACGGCGCTGGTCAAAGGCATCGAGCCGAGCACCGCGGACCAGGTCATCGACGTCGAGTCGCACCTCGCGTCAGGGATGGACGAGCCGGTGCCGCTGTCGGTCCTGACCTCGGACCTGGAGCTGCAGCCGATGCCGGACCGCGACGACGACCGCTTGCCCGGCGTCATCGCGAACACGCCCGACCCGCGGGGAGAGGCGTGGTACCCCGAGGCGATGGGGCGCTGGCGGTCGCTGCCGTCCGACCAAAAGTTCGGGCGACGTCGCGCCAAGATCGACGAAGACGAGTGGCCCGAGGAGTTTGCCGCCGAAGACAACGCGGTCGGTGGCGAAGACCTACCGACGATGTTCGTCGGGTACGCCCTCGCGCGTCAGCTCGAGCTGGAGATCGGCGATGCGGTCATGCTCGTGGATCCCGGCGCCAGCTTCGACCACACGCAGGCCCCCGAGTTCCGCCGCTACCGCATCGCGGGCATCTTTCGCGCCGGCTTCCAGGAGTACGACGACCACCTCGTCTACATCCACATCAAGGAGCTTCAGTACTTCAAGTACCGGGGCAAGGACATCGTCTCCGGGGTCGACCTGCGGCTGAAGGATCCGTACGAGGCGCCGGCCGTGGAGGCCGTGCTTCGCACCACGATCGGCGCCGACGAGTACACGATCCTCGAGTGGCAGAAGCTCAACGCCAACCTGTTCCAGTCGATCCAGACGCAGAAGACGATCCTGACGATCATCCTCAGCCTGGTGGGGACGGTTGCCGGCTTCAACGTGCTCGCGGCGCTGTGGACGATGGTCATGCGTCGCAACGCGGAGATCGCCATCATCATGTCGATGGGGGCCTCCGAGGGGGGCGTTGCCCGGTTCTTCCAGTTCTCGGGCATGATGCTCGGTGCCGCGGGAAGCATCGCAGGCGTTCTGTATGGACTGGTGCTGTGCGGGCTCGTCGAGCTGTATGGCTACACGCTCGACCCCGAGGTCTACTTCATCGAGGAACTCCCGGTGGAGCTGAGCGTCGTGCAGATTGGCGTCGTCGTGGCGCTGACCATGGGCATCTCATTCGTGGCCACCATTCCGCCCTCGCTCCGCGCTGCGCAGCTGCGGCCGGTCGAAGGGCTTCGCTACGAGTAAATGGCCCGCTCGCGGCTCGGCCTCGTCGCCTTGATGGCGCGGCGGCTCGCGCTTCGGTCGCGTGCGCCGGGTCCGAGCGTGACGAAGTGGATCCTCGGCGCGGGCGTGACCACGGTCGCGGGCGTCGCGGCGGTGCTCGCCGGCGTGAGCCACCCGCTCGCGGTCGTAGCCGTGGGCGCGGGTGGCTTGGCGCTGCTGATCGGGATCGCGCTGCGCTTCTTCCCCGCCGCGATGGCGGTCTCGGTCACCGGCATCGCGTTGTCGTGCGCGAGCTTGATGACCGTCCTGGGCGTGACGACGGGCTTCGAGGAGGAGATCGTCCACGCGATCGCGCGCCTCAACGGCCACGTGCTGCTCACCAAGTATGGCCTCGACTTCCGCGAGTACGACGGCATTGCCGACCGCTTTCTCGAGGACCCGCGGGTCACGGCCGCGTCGCCGTTCGCGTTCTCGATGGTCGCGGTGGTGCGGGTCGAAGAGGATGACGCCGACCCTCGCGGTCCGGCGGTCGTGGTGGGCAAGGGCATGGACCCGCGTCGCGCCGCGAGCATGGACGGCTTCGTCGACACGCTCGAGCGCGGCAGCCTCGACGCGCTCCGTCCGGGCGGGACGCTGGTGACCCCAGGGCTGGTCCTGGGCGACGCGCTGGCGCGCGAGGTCGGCGTGTCGGTCGGAGATAGGGTCCGCGTGGTCGTGCCGGCGGAGCTCGATGGCTCACCCGACTCGATCGGCAAGCCCCCGCGGTACGCGGAGTTCGAGCTGCTCGACGTACTGCACACGGGCACCTCGGAGGTCGACCGTAATCTCGCGCTCATGCACCTCACCGCCGCGCAGGCGCTGTTCTTCCGCGAGGGGCGCGTCACCGGGATCGAGCTTCAGCTCTCCGACCCCCGCTTGGCGTCCGAGATGTCCGCGCACGTGGATGCGACGCTGGGCTACCCGTATCGCACGTCGACGTGGGAGCAGACCAACGGCGCGGTCTTGGCGAGTCTGCGGCAGATTCGGCTCGCGCTGTCGCTGATCCTCGGCTTGATGACGCTGGTATCCGCGTCGAGCCTGCTGGCGAGCTTGTTGCTCATCGTGCGTCGCAAGCGGCACGACATCGGCGTGCTGATGGCGGTGGGGGGCGAGAGCCGCCTCGTCTTTTGGGTATTCGAGTCCGTCGGCTTGCTCGCGGGCGTCGCCGGTTCGGTGCTCGGGTTGGGCCTCGGCGCGCTGTACTGCGTCGTGATCGCGGCCTACCGCTACCCGCTCGTCGGCGACGTCTACCCGGTCGATCACCTGCCGGTCTACGTGCAGCCTGCCGACGCGCTGCTCCCCGCGCTCGCCGCAATCACGCTGTGCGGGTTGGCGAGCGGCCCGGTGGCGGTGCGGGCGTCGAAAACACGCCTGCTGGCGGCGCTCGGTCGATAGTCGAAGGTCGTACGTTCGATCGGTGGCCCGCTGCGTACGCCCGGTTTCGACGAGGACGGTTCGCGCGTTGACGGTGGCCGTGCCCGGGCGTCGGGTGATAGCGCGACCCCATGGGCAGGACGAGGCGCGGGATCGTGGACGTGTTCGTGGGGCTGACGCTGGGGTGTACTGGGACGGCGCCCGCGGATCCGGGGACCATCTCTGGCACGGACGGGTCGTCGCCGACGGTCGGGGCCTCGGGTGCCGATGCGAGCGGTGGGACAGCCGTCGGTGACGCGGGAACGTCCTCGAGCAGCGCGATGGATTCGACGTCGGGTGATGCGTCGTCGAGCGGAGGCTCCGCGTTGCCCTCGTCGACGAGTGATGCCTCGAGCGGTGCAGAACCGCCGGGACTCTCACCCGAGGAGCAGGCTGCGGTCGACGACAACTGGGCCCTCCGAGAGACGCGGGCGATCGAGGCGTGGCAGCTGGTGCGGGCCCGCGGACGAGAACCCGGTGAGGGCGTTCTCATTGCCCAGCCCGATACGGGCGCGAGCCCGCACCCCGAACTCCAGCCGTCCTCCGACGGTCACTCGCCGCTGCGGTGGGACCTCGCGCGCGACTTCGTGGATGGGGACGACGATCCTCAGCACGGCTTCGACAACCCCCTGATGCTCCCGGCGCACGGTCACGGAACCGAGACGAGCTCCGTCATCGTCAGCCCGCTGGGGTGCCCGCTCGCCGGCTCGAACGAGATGCCGTGCGTGACCGGGGCGGCCCCGGCGGCCTCCGTCGTGCCGCTACGCATCAGCGACACCGTCGTGCTCGTATCTGGGGACACCGCGGCCGCGGCGGTCGACTACGCGGTCGACATCGGTGCCCACGTCATCTCGATCTCGATGGGTGGTGTGACGCCGATGCCAGCGCTGGAGGCCGCGATCGAGAACGCTCGGGCAGCGGGCATCATCGTCGTCGCGGCGGCGGGCAACGGCACCGGCATCATCGTCGTGGCGCCCTCGACGTTCGATGGTGTGGTGTGCGTCGCTGGCATCACGCCGGACATCGAACCGTGGAGCACGAGTGCACGTGGCCCTCGCGTCGACATCAGTGGACCGGCCGTCGACGTCCGATACGCGCGGGTGACCGAGCAGGGCGGCGCGCTCACGTATGGCATCGGGCTCGCGCAAGGTACCTCCGACGCGACGGCGCTCACCGCGTCCGCGGCCGCCCTGTGGCTGAGCTACCACGGTCGCGACGCGCTGCTCGAGCGCTATGGCGCGGCCGGCATTCCCGTGGTGTTCCGGTCGCTGCTCACCGAGTACGGCGTGTCCGTGCCGCCCCGGTGGCCCGAGTCCAACTGGGGGTCGGGCGTGCTCGATATGGTGGCGCTGCTCGAAGCGCCACTTCCCTGAGCGCTCAGCCTTCGCCGTCGGCGGGCAGCTTGAGCTCGGTGATCTTCTTCTGGGCGACGGTCTTGGAGTACTCCGAGCAGCAGTCGCGCTGGATGTACGCAGACCACTCGTCGAGCGCGTGCTTGACGTCCTTTTTCGACTCGTACACGAACGCCGCGCCCGCGAACGCCATCTTGTCGGACTGGTACACCGTTTGGGCCTTCATGTAGGAGGCCAGGGCGGGGTCGAGCTTTTCTTGAGCGCGCAGCGCGTCGCCGATGAGCGTGTTGATGCCGGTGCGCGCCTCGTTGATCGCCTTCGGGTCGAGGTCCGCGACCTCGCGCAGGACCTTCTCCGCCTCTTCGGCCTGGCCGGCGGCGAGCAGGGCCTCGCCCAGCGGCATGCCGTACTCGGACTTCTCGGGATCCAGTTCGAAGGCCTTGCGGTACTCGGGGGCGGCTTCGCCCGGCTTCTTGGCGTGACGGAGGACCTCGCCGAGCATGAAGTGAATCTCGGGGTCGTCCCCCTTGGCCGCGGTGGCCTTTTTCAGAAGCCCCTCCGCCTCGGCGTAGTTGCTCTGCTGGTAGGCCACCTTGCCCATCAGCGCGGTGGCCGTGGGGTCGTCGGGGCGCTCTTCGAGCAGCCGCGTCAGAATCTTCTTCGCTTCGGCCGCCGTGTTGTTGCGGATCCGCGCGTCAGCGTCTTCGAGCTCGCGCTTGAACTTGGCGTCCTTCTCTTCCTGCGTCAGCTCCTTGGGAGCGTCGCAGCCGAGCACGGGCGTGGTGAGCAGAGCGGTGGCGAAGACGGCGGAGACGAGTCGATGCATGGCGGCCTGCCCGGACGGCGTATCACGCGCTTCTTCGACGTGTCCACCGAGCGGCCGCGCACGCCGAGCGCGACCTGCTACGCTCCGTGCGTGCCGCAGGAACGGACGCCCCCCCGTCCGGTGACGGGGGCTCATGAAGCTCTCGGCGCCGTCGGCTCGGTGCTGCGCCGCGAGGCGAAGTCGGCGCTGGCCCGCTGGGCGCTGCACAAGCGCCGCAACGACGGGACGCCCGCGCAATGGACGTCGCAGGACGAGGCCACCCACGCCTGGGATGGGCGTAAGCGGTTTGCCGAGGATTACACGTTCATCGCCGTGCAAGCGGACCTGGCCGTCTTGGTGCGGCTGGAGTGGCTGCCTGGGCGTGCGGCGCATCGCATCTGGCTCGCGGTGCTGCGCGACGGCGGGACCTGGGTGCTCGGCGACGAAGGGCAGCTGATCGTCCGCGAGGCGGGCACGGACCGGTGGCGTGCCGGCGGTCTCGAGATCGACTGCGTCAAGCCGCTGCAGCGCTGGCACGTGCGGTTCAAAGGCTCGCTGCGTCGTCGCGGCACCGACGAGGTCGCGCCTGCGCGCGTCGACCTGACCTTCTTGGCCGACGACGACCCGTTCTCACCGGGTGTGGATGACGATCCCGAGCTGGTCGCTCGACGCATCGGGGAGGCGAGCTGGGACCGTCAGCTGCTTCGCGCCGTTCGTCGCGACCACAGCCGTGGCTACGCGCAGAGCGGCAGCTTTACCGGGACCCTGGCCATCGCAGACATGCTCGTGCCGATCCGGGCCTCGGCGGCGCGTCAGCACACCTGGGGCGTTCGCGACTGGGGTGCTCCAGACCTGGCGTTCCTGTGTTTTGCGGCTTGGGACGACGGTCGCCGCGCGATGATCCACCGCGCCGCGTTTCCGTTCGTGACGCTCGAAGGCGGGTACCTGCGGGCGCCCGGGGGCACGCGGCAGCTCGTCCGCGGGCTTGGGATCACCACCGAGGCGCGGCTGCAAGGGGCGCCCGCCCATCTCGACGCCTCACTCGACCTTGCGACGCAGCCCAAGCCGCTCTCGCTGCGGCTGGAGACGCTTCGCGACGTGGCGTTTACCGTCGACGGCCGCGGCGAATTCTCCTTTGGCCTGTGCCGGCTCGGCGAGGGCGAAGGGTGGGGCGTCTGGGCCGGTCAGCGACGCACGCTCCGGCGACCTGGCGCCGACCGGATGCTCCGCTGAGGCGCTGCGGGGTTCGCACATGTGCGTACACCCATGTCAGACCCTCTTTTTGTTGGCTGACCGATCGTTTACTTATCTGCGCATGGATTCCGTTCGCTGGATTTCGTGGGCGCTGACCGCCTCGCTGTTGGCCGTGGGTTGTGACGACGAGGGGGCCGCGCAGACCGACGGCGCCGAGGAGACCGACGCCGTCGGGACTGACGCCGGCGAGACCAGCGGCATGCCCACTACCACGACCGACCCGACGCAGGGAACCACGCCCGGTTCGGCCGAGGGAGGCACGATGCCGCCGGGGACCGACGGTGAAGACGATACGACGGGCGACGACCCGTCGGACGACGACACCACGGCGGCAGACGAGACCACCGGCACAGATGCCGAGCCTGCCACCGATCCTCGCGTGCCAGGGCCCGAGGGCGTGGACGTCGAGACGTTCGGCTTCGTCGCGGGCGACGGCACCTCGCTGCCGTTGACCCTGTACATCCCGCAGGGCGAGGGCCCGTACCCCGTCGTGGTGTTTCACCATGGCTTCCAGCTCGGGCCTGCCGACTATGCCTCTTACGGACAGCATCTCGCTTCGTGGGGCTACATTGTCGTCATGCCGCAGATGCCCGGCTCGATCCTCTCTCCCACGACGCACGTCACGCTCCGTGGCTACGTGCAGGACATCGTTGACTGGGCGCAGGGGGGCGGCAACATCGAGGGCGGTCCCCTGGATGGACGCGCCGATCCTGAGACCCTCGCGCTCGCCGGGCACTCGCTGGGCGGCAAGATCTCGTTCCTGACCGCGTCCGCGGATGCGCGCGTGGATGCTGTCTTCGGCATCGACCCGGTCGACACCGCCGGAGGCCCCGGCGCGCAGCCCTCGCCCGACAACCCCTCGGTTGCGCCTGAGCTGATGCCCCTCGTGGTCGCGCCGATCGGCATCGTCGGGGAAACCGTCAACGCGACCGGTGGCTTTGGAGGCGCGTGCGCACCCGAGGCAGAGAACTTCGCCCAGTACTTCAACGCTTCGGTCACCCCGGCCGTGGCGATCGAGTTCCTCACCGCCAATCACATGTCGTTCCTCGACAACGTCAACTGCGGCCTCGCCTGTACCGCGTGCCCGGCGGGCACCGACGACCCCGCGACGACGCGCACGATGACGCACGGCTATCTCGTCGCGTTCTTCGAAATGCAGCTGCGCGGACGCGACGACTACCGGCCCTACCTCGCCGGCGCGCAGACCCAGGCGGACGTCGACGCGGGCCTGGTGTCGATTGAGACCGCCAACGGGTTCTGAGCGGGCTACGCTCGCGCGGGCGGCCTCGAGGCGTCCGCGCGGGATGTTTTTCGCCGGGCAGACGTGCCGGGCGTGGTCTGGGTGGAGCCGGCCTGCTAGCGTCCGCGCATGTCGCAGCGGCCGTCCACTCTGGGCCTTCGTCACCTCGCGCTTTGGGTCTCCTCCGACGCGTTCGACGCCACCGTCCGCTTCTACACGGAGGGGCTGGGCCTCGGGGTCGACTGGCAGCCCGACCCGGACAACGTCTACCTCAGCTCCGGTACGGACAACGTCGCCCTGCATCGCGTCGTGGAGCCGCGCGAGGTCTCCCATGAACGCTCCCCGCTGGACCACCTCGGGTTCGTGATGGACTCGGCGCAGACCGTGCGGGACTGGCACGCGTATCTCGAGCCACAAGCCGAGGCGTTGGGGATCGAGCTGCTCAACGCGCCCAAGCTGCATCGCGACGGGGCGACGTCGTTCTATTTGCGCGACCCTGCCGGGCACCAGGTGCAGATGCTGCACGTGCCCGCCATTCGCGCCTGAGTCCGGCGCGGCTCGACGCTCACGCGCGAGCGGGGGGGCTCGTTGTCGGTCGTCGCGCGGCGGCCGAGGCGGTGAGCCAAGCCTTGGCCCTGTCCGGGACCGAGAATGTCTGCAGCGGAGCCTCGAGGTGCCCTGCCATGACGGCGGTCGAGGTGCGCACGACCGAGGAGTTCGCGACGAACGCGATGCGCTCGACGCCGCAGCTGCGGGCGCGGGCGAGCCACTCGCGGGCGACCTCCACGCAGGGCGCCTCGTAGCCCGACACGTTCCGCAGGTCGATCAGCACGAGGCTGGGCAGGCCCGTCCCGTCCGGAAACGAAGACAGCGCGTCCTCGGCCATCGGGCGCGTGACGAATCCAGCGCCTTCGACGTGCAAGACGCCTGCATCGGCGTGCTGCACTCGGAGGCCCGAGGGGAGGTCGGTGAAGTGGCGCTGAGGTCGGGTCAAAGCGGGGCGGGGGTGGACGACGCTCGTCGAGAGGGTTGACGGAGCTTCAACATGACAGCGCCGGCGCTGAATCTGACCGTCCCATCCGCGGCCACGACTCCATCACCGGTGAGCTTCCACGCTACCGGATCGACCTCCGCCGCGGCAACGAGATCCGCCTCCGCGGTAATCGGGGCGTCCCCGAATACGCAGCCGCGCGACGCAAAAGGGCGGCTCCGAAGCCGGAACCGCCCTGCCGGGTCCATCGTGGGCCGCGGGTCGGTCAGCCGCTCGTTGCGGAGTCGCCGTCGGTGTCGGTGTCCGAGTCGCCGCCGGTGGTGACGGTACCGGTCGTCACGCCCATGAGCTCGCCCGTGCAGTCGGCGCCGTTGCACGTCACGCGGATCTGGACCTGACGTCCGTCACCGGGGGGGTCGAACGTGAAGGGCTGCGAGCCCATCGTGTCGGGGTCGCCGTCGACCTGAACGTTACCGTTCCCGCCGTCGTAGTTGATCACGATGGTGTTGAGCCGCTCCCCGTCGAGGTCGCGGTCGGGGTCGGGCACGATCACCTGTGCGCTTTCGAGGCTGGCGACGTCGATCGTCGTGACGAGCAGCGCGGCGTTGGTGCCTTCAGCCGCTGCAACCTCGAACGCGTCGATCTCGGAGGCTTGAAGGCTCGGCAGCTGCAGGCCGTTCGCGTCGTTGAGGAAGAACGTAATCTGGATCTGCGCCGGCGTCGGCGTGAGCGTGACGTCGATCGTCGTCGACGAGCCGCCGATGACCTCGACCGCTTCGTCGCCCGTCGGGGCGTCGAGGTTGTCGCGGATGGTCACGCCTTCAGCGTCGATGCCTTCGACCACGAAGTCGCTATAGTTGCCAGCGGGCACGCCCGAGAGGACGATTTCACCGTCGTCCGCGCAGGCCTCTTCGCGCTCTTCGTCGCCGAACCGGACGCGGATGGTGTTGACGCCTTCGGCCGAGCAGGAGCTGCCGCCGATGCCGAACGCGTAGGTGATCGTCAGAGTTCCGTCGCCGGGGTCGTTGTTGCAGCCCGCGCCGGTGAGCACGGCGGCCGCGAGAGACAGGCGAGCGAGAGCGGAAAGTCGGGTGGGGAAGGCCATGGATTCGTCGTCCGCAGATGCCAAGGTGGCGCTGGCAACCGTATGCGCCCGAGGGCCGGGCGTCGAGAGGCGAGCGTCGCAGTCAGACGTGCCGGGACCCGCGGGTGTTCAGCCCGATTTTTTGCGGGGTGGTCGGAGCTGTGCATACAAGGTGGGACAAGAGGTCGCCGATCATGTCGCTTCGCCCGTCAGCTGCCGTTTTCGCCCTGTTCGCCGCGTTGGTGGCGTCCCCCGCGTCCGCGGCCGCCGACGGAGACCACGAGCACGATCATGAGCATGACAGCCCGCCGACCGCGGCGGAGCTGGAGCGGGCTCCGCTATCTCTACGGGGAACCCGAGGCGAGGCGCATCCCGATTGCACCAACAACGTGCCGATGTGGAAGCACGCGGTGAAGCCCGGGGAGCATCTGGGCCTGATCGCCGGGCGCTATGGCGTTCGCCGCACCGATCTGGTCGAGCTCAACGAGATCGCCAACCCGAACCTGATCCGCGTGGGGCAGACGCTGAAGGTCTGCCCCGAAATTGCGCCGCGGCAGCGCAAGCAGGTGACCCACACCGTCGCCGCCGGAGAGACGCTCTCGGGTATCGCGTCGAACTACGACCTCTCGGTCGACATCCTGCTCGAGCGCAGCGGAAGCGACCTGTCGAATCGCAATCATGTCTGGATTGGGCAGACGTTCTCGTTTTGGGTCGACGACGGCATCGTCGAGGCCTTCCGGCCTCCGCTGCCGAAGCCGAAGAAGAAAAAGAAGACCGGCGGTCGCGGCAAGCTCCGCCACGCCAAGGTCGACGTTCAGCTCCAGGGCGGCGACACGATGTACATCAAGCGGCCTCGCTTGGCGTACGGCACCGCCAAGACGATTCGCCTGATGGAGCGCATCGTCAAGCAGTACAAGCGGCGCCACGCGAAGAGCCCCAAGGTGCTGATCGGCGACCTCTCGAAGCGGGGTGGTGGCCAGATCAAGCCGCACCTCTCGCACAAGCTCGGCGTCGACATCGACGTCGGCTACGTGCTCAAGGGGTCCACGCTCACCAATACGCGCTTCTCGGGCGTGAACGCCTCGAACTTCGATGCGGCGCGCACGTGGTCGTTGATCAAGGCGTTCCTCGACACCAACGAGGTCCGGTACATCTTCATGGACTACGCGCTCCAGAAGAAGCTGTACGACCACGCCCTGTCCAAAGGGGCCAGCGAGAACGAGCTGGACGAGCTGTTCCAGTATCCGCGGGGACGCGGTCGCTCGCATGGCATCATCCGCCACTGGCGTAGCCACAAGAACCACTTCCACGTCCGGTTCAAGCGCTGAGCGTCAGCCTTCGTCGACTTCGAGGACGACGCGTCGGGTGCCGTCGGGCTCCACCAGCGTGTCCGTGACGCGCATCCCGGCCACCCCCGCCGCGGTGCGAACCGTCGCCTCGGCGCGGGCGCGCTCGAGGTCGGGCAAGAGCGTCTCGTCGAGCAGGCTTCGGTCGAGCTCGCCGCAGATGAGTCGGACGACGCCGCGCTCGAGCGCGAAGCCGAAGTCCTCCACCGTGTCGAACGTACCGGCCGGCAGCCGCAGGTCGACGGGGTCGCCGACGCACTCGAGGCTGCCCTGCAACCGAACGCGTCGTGGGGGGCGCTCGACGGGGAGCGAGAGCTGCCGCAGCGCCGCTTCGATCCCGTCGAGGGTCGCGCCGCGCAGCTCGATTTGCACGTAGCGGCTCACGGGGTGTTCTTCGTGGGGCTCAGCGGGCTCGCGGCGCCACAAACGGGGCATGTCGCCACGTTGGCTTGCGTCGCGAGGTACCAGCCACACCGGCGGCAAGGCCCCGCGTCGAGGGCCAGGACGTCCGAAGCCTCGACCGCATGCTCGACTTCGACACCGAAGTGCTCGAACAGATCTGCCGTCTGCGGGCGCGACGTCGCGCCGGAGGACCCCCCCAGCTTGCGAAATCGGTCGGCTTTAGACGCCATGACGACCGCACGATACGCCAGGCTTGCCTCCGGGGACCGACTTCGGCCACACTTTTGTCGCGAAAGGTCGCCGAAGGTCGGTTTAGATCGCGTGACGGAGGACTCCAGCAACAAGAATCGGCGCCGGTCGGAGCGCGTGCCTCTGAGCGTCGCGTTCGCCGAGTCCGACCCCCGCACCACCACGCCGGTGAGCGACTTGTCGCAGACGGGCGTGTTCGTGCACACCGACGACCTGCTGCCGCTGGGTTCGGTGATCGACATTCGGTTCACCGTGTTCCCGCAGGAGCCGGTGCTCTTCGAAGGGCGCGGGACCGTGGTCCGTCACTGTGACGACCCGTCTGGGATGGGGGTCGAGTTCCTCGACCTCAACAGCGGCGCGCGTGAGGTGCTGCGCGAGATTCAGATTCGGCACGAGGCCCAGCGCAACCGCGGCACGCTCGCGCGGACCCACGTTGGGCTGCGGACGCACGGCCTCGTCGCCCGACTCGCCGACAACACCGAATAGCTGCGGCCCTCGTCGTGGCTGCGCGTCGTACCGTCTCGCTCGTCCGCCACGGCGAGTACACGCCCACGCCTGAGGGCGGCACCCTGACGCTGCTGGGCAAGGCGCAGGCAGAGGCCGCGGGCGCCGTGTTTGCGCAGGGGCGCGTGCAATCGATGCACTGCAGTCCGCTGCGTCGCGCGATCGAGACGGCCGATCGCATTGCGCACGTCTGCGGCCGCAAGCGGGCGAAGCGGTCCGACGATCTCGCCGAGATCAGCCCCACCGCGCGTGCCGGGGTCGCCACGGCGAAGGACGCGAGGGCTGGTCAGGCGCAGGTGCGTCGCTTGCTCGAGGCGCTGTCCAAGCCGGCGAAGCGGTCGCGACACGACGTGCTCGTGGCGCACGGCAACCTCATTCGGGCCCTGTGCTGCGCCGTCCTCGAAGCGCCCCCGCACGCGTGGATGAAGATGGCGATCGACCACGGGTCGATCACCACGCTGGTCGTCACCGCGGCCGGCCGCGTTCACCTGGTGGGGTTCAACGCCACCGCGCACCTCGGCGCGCTCGTCGAGTGAACTGCACGCAAAGACCCGAGGCGCCGGAACACCTCGGGTCATGCAGCGGCGCATCATTGCGCCGCGGGACGACGCGTTTGCCTAGGCGTCGGACTGGGCGAGGCTGCGGACCGCGTGGTCGAGCAGGGCGACGCCATAGCCGGTGCCGCGGCCCTTGAGGAACGCCGGGCCGGCGAGGTCGACGTGGCACCAGCGGCGCTTGTTCGCCCCTGGCGCGCCCTCGAGGTGCGCGTAGAGGAACTGAGCAGCGCACGAGGTCTGGGCGTTCATGCGGTTGGCAACCGAGTTCTTCATGTCGGCGATCTTGCTGCTGAACTCCTGCTGCAGGAGCTCGGGGGCGAAGAGCAGCGGGTGGACGAGGTCGCCGGAGACGTAGCCGGCGTCGATCACCGCGCGCTCGAGGTCGGCGTCGTTGGAGACGATGCCCGCATGGATGACGCCGGTCGAGATCAGCTGCGCGCCGGTGAGCGTGGCGGCGTCGAAGATGACGTCGGCCTTGAGCTCGCGCGCGGCCCAGCTGAGCCCGTCCATCAGCAGCAGGCGGCCTTCGGCGTCCGTGTTGTTGATCTCGACCGTCTTGCCCGAGTGGGCCGTGATCACGTCGTCGGGCTTGTAGCTGCGCTCGTCGACGGCGTTCTCCGCAATGCACAGGATCAGCGTCAGCCGGCCTTCGTAGCCGTTCTGCGTGAGCACCCGGAACGCGCCGAGCACGGCCGCACTGCCGCCCATGTCCGCCTTCATGCCCTCGATACCGCCGCGCGGCTTGAGGTGCAGGCCGCCCGTGTCGAACGTGACGCCTTTGCCGACCAGCGCCACGTGCGTACCGTCGGCCTTGGGGTTCCACTCCGCGACGACCATGCGTGGCTCGGTGCTGGCGCCACGACCCACGGCATGGATGCCGCCCAGGCCGTTCTCGAGAAGCTTGGCGCCCTTGATCTCGGTGACCTTCACGCCCGGGATGGCCTTGAGCATCTCCTTGGCGCGGGCGGCATAGTTCTCGGGGTTGAGGTCCGAGGGCGGCGTGTCGACCAGCTCGGCGCTGTCGCGGGCGCAGTCGACCGTGGTCTTGATGTGATCACCGGCGGCGAGCTCTTCACCGGCCTTGGTGATCGCGGCGATCTGGACCTTCGCCTTGGTGGTCTTGCCCTTGCGGGTGAACTGCGGGAGCGCGCGCCCGACCGCGTTGCAGGCCGGCAGCAGGTGAACGCCGTCGTCGAGGACGAGCAGCACGCCGACCTTGCCGTTTTTGCCCAAGGCGACCTGGCTCATGACGTGCCGGATGCTGTCGGCGCGAGAGGGGCTGTTGTAGCGGGACTGTGCGTTGGGCAGCACGCCGACGGTGAGCCACGTCGGTCCGTCGGACTTGGACCCCACAGACTTGGCCATGCTCGAGGCGGTGGCGCCTCGACGACCGGGCGCTGCCTCGGCTGCCAGCGCTGCGGCGAGGTCGTTGGTGCGCTTGCCGAGGGCCTTGGGGAGGCTTCCCTTGAAGCTGCGCTGCGGCGCGATGATGACGAGGTGCTTGATGCCGCGAAGAAGTGCGCGAACGTTGGCTGCGTACGTAAGGGGGAGCACGGCCGAAGTATGCCTCACCCGCCACGGAGCGGTCACACGCTCGCAGGGCGGGTGCGACCGTTGGCCCACCGGCGCAGGCCTTGGATGGACTCGGCCCGGGTGACGCTCAAGGGCACGGTGGCCCCCAGGGCCGTGCGTAGGTCCCCTGCGGACACCGGGCGGCCGTCTGCGAACGCGGCCAGACGAGCTTCGGTGACTGCGGCTTCGATTTCGGCCCCGGAGAAGCCCTCAGCCTCGACGGCCAGGGCTGCAAAGGCCGGCCACGCGTCGGCCATCGGCGGAATCGCACCGAGGCGCCTTGCGGGGCCGGTCTCGAGGTGAATACGCAGGATCTCCTCGCGGGCGCTGGCGTCGGGCAGGTCGAAGAAGAAGATCTCGTCGAGACGGCCGCGACGCAGCAGCTCCGGCGGCAGGCCGGCGACATCGTTGGCGGTCGCGGTGACGAAGACGGGCCGTCGGCGCTCCGCCAGCCACGTCAGCAGCCCGCCCAAGACGCGCGCGGAGGTCCCCGCATCGGCTCGGGCCCCGGTTCCGGCGAAGCCTTTGTCGATCTCGTCGATCCACAGCACCACGGGCGCCATCGCGTCGAGGGCCTGCAGGACCCGTCGCAGGTTCGCTTCGCTCGCGCCGACCGTACCGCCGAACAGTCGCCCCGGGTCGAGGCGGAACAGCGGGAGCCCGAGCGTGTGCGCGGTGGTGCGGGCGGCGAGGCTCTTGCCGCAGCCCTGCACGCCGAGAAGCAGGGCGCCGCGGGGGGCGACGATTCCGGCCGCCTCGGCGTCGGGATGCAGCGCGAGCGCACGCTGGCGGACCCATGCTCCGTACGCCGCGTGTCCGCCCAGCGCGTCGGGGGCGAGCGCCGCGGCGGGCTCGAGCAGGCCGTCGGTGGGGACAAGCCCTGCCTTGTGCTGCCCGATGAAGCCGATCAGGGCGTCACCGCTGGGCCCAGCGTCGAGGACGGCTTCGGCGAGTAGACGCTCGGCGGAGGCCAGCGGCAGTCCGACCAACGCTCGTGCGAGGGCTTCGGCGTGTTCGTCGAGGATCGCCGCGGCACCAGGCTGGTGCCGGTCGAGCGCTGCGCCGAGCTCTGCCACGGTGTCGGCGAGCATCTCGACTGACGGCGGCGGCATCGTGATGCACCACGCTTCGGGCGGTGGCGTCCAGGTCGAGGCGGGGGGCTCGAGCACGATCCAGGTGGGCCCGTCGACCCGCTGGCCCGCCTCGCGCAGCGCCCGGGCGATCGTAGGGTCGCGCAGGGCGGGGGACGGCTCGAGCAGCACCCAAAGGTCGTCCCCCGCGGCGGTGCCCAACACGCCGGCCAAGGGCGCCGGCTGGCCAGCGGCATCGATGCCCGAGGCGAGGCTCCACGTTCGCACCCCGACGCCCCCACGCTCCGCCACGCCTTCGAGCAGGGCGATCGCACGCGCCTCTTCAGTCGTGCGGAGCACGATGAGGCGGGTGCCGGCCCGAATCGCCCGCAGAAGCTGGGCCGCGTCGATCATCGGGCGCGGGCGCTGATCGTGTGGGTTTGGGTCGCGGCCCAGCCCAGCCAGGCGCGAACGAGGTGCGCCTGCACCGGGGCCTTGAACGCGCCGTCGGCCTCGAAGCACCACCCGTTGAGCCACAGCCGCGTCCCGCGGAGCCGCGCGAGCTTGCCGTGAAGCCAGGTCACGTCGTGGGAGATGGCCGCGGCGCGTCCGGCCAGCGTGCCTCGGCCGCCGAACAGCGATACGCGGTAGTGAAGCTTGCTCTTCACTCGCAGCACCTCGAAGGCATCCCCGAACACCGACTGGGCCCGCTGCAGGAGCTCGTCGAACGTCTTCGAGCGGCTGCGACGAAAGTCGAGCGCCAGCATGGCCGGCGCGTCCGACCCGTCGGCGCCGACCCGCACGACCCCGTGCGCAAAGGCTTGATGCAAGCCCTCGACCACCCCGGGCACGCCGGGCTGCAGCCGGCGCAGCGCATCGACGCCCGCCGCCGAGCGCTGGGCGGACAGGGCGTGGGCGACCCGCTTCATCCAGCCCGGAACGAGGCCGGTGAGCTCAACCATGCGCGCGCAGGCGTCCGCATCGAGGGTCTCGCGGCAGGCTCGGGACAGCAGACCGTCGAGCGTTTGCATGGCCTCGGCGCGGGGGTCGGTCATCGGCGGCGCTCTCGAATCTCTCGGTCCATCTCGCGCGACTGCTCGCGCTCCTTGATGGTGGCGCGCTTGTCGTGCATCTGCTTGCCGCGGCAGAGCCCCAGCTCGAGCTTGACGATGCCGCCCTTCGCGTAGAGGGACAAGGGGATCAGCGTCAGTCCGCCCGGCGCAACCTCGCGCTCGAGCTTGTCGAGCTCCTTGCGGTGCATCAGCAGCTTCCGTCGGCGCAGGGGCTCGTGGTTTCGCCGGTGGGCCTGCGTGTATTCGGATACGTGCGCGCGGTGCAGCCACAGCTCGCTGCGGTCGAAGCTGGCGAACGCCTCGGCGAGGCTGGCTTTGCCGTCCTTGACCGATTTGACCTCCGAACCCACGAGGGCGAGGCCGCACTCGAACCGCTCCAGCACGTGATACTCGTGCAGCGCCCGACGGTTCTGCGCGAGCATGGTGCCGGACGCAGCCAAGCTCTTCGGTTTCTTCTTCTTGCCCACCGGGCCGCTCAAGCTACGCGACGGCCTGGAGGAGGGCAAGAACCGACACCTGGGCGCCCGCCGCCCGCAGGGGCGCGGAGGCGGCCTCCATCGTGGCGCCCGTGGTCACCACATCGTCGAAAAGCAGGACGTGGCGACCGCGGAGCGCGGGTTCGGCACCGCGGCGCAGCGCGAAGGCCCCCGCGACGTTCGTGCGACGCGCAGCGGGGGGCAAGCCGACCTGCGGCGGGGTTGCGCGGACTCGCCGCAGTCGGCCGCGGACCCGGAGACCGCGGCCGTGAACCGCCCGCCGAAGCAGCAGCTCCGCTTGGTTGAACCCGCGTCGGCGCTGCCGGGTCCGATGCAGCGGGACCGGGATCACCTCGGCCAGGCCGGACTGCAGGAGCGCCGTTGCGGTCCGCAGCAGCCGCGCGAGGGGTCCGACCCGCGACAGATCTCGGTCGTACTTCAGCGCACCCATCGCCCGGCGCAGGGGCCCCTCGTAGACGAACGGCGCCACCGCGCCCGGCGGGCTCGGCACGACCTCCTGATCACATCGTGAACACAGCCCGCGTGGGGCGTCGGGGCGCAGGAGCACCCGACATCCGACGCAGACCTCTGGAAGCAACACGCTGAACACGTCGAGCCTGTCGACCCGGTCGCGTCAACCGTTGCAGACGGGCTCGCACCCGGGGTCACGGAGCTACGCCTCTTCGATCTCGCAGATCACCTCGCCCTCGTTGGTTGTATTGGAGCAAAACTCCTGCGGATCACACGGCGCCGCGAGGCACTCGCAGGTCGGAGGACCGCCGCATTCTGGGGCGTCGATGCACGCATAGGTCGGCGGGGGTGTCGGGCCGCAGCAGCACGGGCCCCCAGCTCCACCGCAGGCGGTGAGCATCGTTCCGTCCGGGCACTGTGGGTTCTCTTCGTTGGTGCTCACCGACGTGCAGGCGGCATCCTGCGGGGTGCGAATGCAGGCCTGCCCGGCGTCACACACCAGGTCCGGACCGCAACTGATGGGGACGAGCTCGCCTGTCGAGCTGTCGTCACCACTTGTCGAGCCCGCGCTCGCCCGCATGCCCGACGAGCCTTCACCCGCGCTCGCCCGCATGCCCGACGAGCCTTCACCCGCGCTGGCGCCCTCGTCACCGCCTGATTCGTCGTCGCCACATCCGCCGAGCAAACCGCCAAAGAGCGCGAGACTCCAAACCAACGTTTTCAACCTAAGTTCCATGACGCGAGCATACCAAGGGCGACGGCGTCTCCATCCGGCGCATGTCCATCATGGCTATGTCGCGCCGCCGTCGGCCCGCGGCGATGCCTGGCTCAGTGGTGGTAGGGGTGCCCGGAGAGGATCGTGCCCACGCGGTACAGCTGCTCGCAGAGCATCGCCTGGGCGAATCGGTGCGGCAGGGTCAGCCGCGAGAGTCCGAGGACCTTGTCGGCGGCATCGCGGTGACGCTGCTCGAATCCGTGGGCTTCGCCGATCAAGAAGGCGACGGAGCGGACGCCCTGGTCTCGCCATGTGGACAGCCAGCCCGCCAACTCTTCGCTGGTGGGCTGCTCCCCGCGCTCATCGAGGACAATGACGCGGTCGCACGAGCTCTGGCCCTCATTGAGGACGGCGTCGTTGGTTTTGAGCGCGCGCCGGTCAATCGGGAGGAACGACCGGCTGCGCTTGACGTACTCGGCGCACGCCTTCTCCAGGCCGGCGTCCTTGAGCTTTCCGACCGCCAGCACCCGCAGGCGCATCAGTCCAGCTCGTCGCCGGCGTCGGGCGGCAGCGCGTCGTCGTCGTCCTCAGGCGGAAGATCGACCTCGTCCTGGGAGGACTCGGGCAGGTCGTCGTCGAGGTCGTCGGGCAGCTTGGCGCTAGCCAGATCGAGGTCGTCGTCATCGTCGTCGTCGGCGAACTCGTCGTCGAACCCACCGAACACGAGGTCGCCGCGGTATGCGGGCAGGTCGTGCGGGGTGTCGAGCGCGTCGAGGTCGGCGGTGTCGGTGACCTCAGGGGGCAGGTCGAGCTCGACCCGCGGCGCGTCGCTCCACATGCTCTCCAGATCGTAGTGCATGCGCACGGGGTGGTAGAACACGTGGATCATGAAGTCGTCGTAGTCGAGCAGGTCCCACGAGTGGTCACCGAAGCCGTCGGTGCCCTGGGCCTTGCAGCCACGACCGCGAAGCTCGGCGTTGATGCTGTCGGAGACGGCAGAGACGTGCCGGTCGGAGCGACCCGAGACGATCAGAACCCAGTCGGTGTAGCCCGTGATGTCGGTGACGTTGAGGACCACCGGTGCGCGCGCGCTCTTGTCGATGGCCACGTCCAAGGCCCGAAGCAGGTTCTCCGGGAGGTCGGCCTTGGTGAAGGAAGGCTTGGCGTCCGAGGTGTTGTCGGAGGAGGCGTTTTGCACGAGCAGTCGAATCCGAAAGAGGCGAGTCGCAGGGCCTGGAATCTGGTTTAGCTCGCGTGCTCAAGGCGCGGCAAGGCCATCCAGGAGGCGTTTGCGCTCCACCTCGTAGCGGTGACGCTCTGGGAGCGCAACCGCCTCGGCGGGGGCGACGACCTGCGGTGCGCCTTCTGCGGCCGCCGCCACGAGCGCATGGACCTCGAATTGCCCGTTCAGCGGCCCTCCAGAGCCACCGGAGACCGTGTAGGTGGCCTGCGCGTCCACACGTACCCAGGCCCCGGTCGTGGCGTCGATCAGGACGGTGGCCGAGAGT
>JBCCQM010000135.1:0-22836 GCA_039024335.1 Myxococcota bacterium | reverse complement strand
GCGCAGGATGCCACAGCTCAACCGGCGGAGGGCCCGCGGGCCGGTGCTGCCCCAAGCGCTAGATCACTGGAACAAAAACAATGCGTCCTCACCGGTGACTGCCCATCTTCCGCGCACTTTGCAGTCGAGGCCGCGGTCGAGCCCGAAGTTGAAGACCGAAACTGCCTGTGTATCGATTTGCCCGTCGTCCCCCAACACTGGAACAGACGTTTCAACCGGCGCACCGCCGGGGAGTGCGAGCTGTGGGTTGGCGCCGAAGCGCACGCCGAGCGCCCCCGGTTCCGGGCAAACTACGTCGTCTCCGCAGCGGGACAACCCCACAACTTCGGTCTCGTTGAGCACCGTGCCCGCTGGAGACGAAACGGGCGGAAGCGCTTCGCCCGGAATGTTGCTCAGCCCGAACAGCAGCTCCCCCGGGTTCGTCCAGAACATCATGGCGTCCCAGTAGCAGGGGCCTCCTCCGGATGCGTATCCGTAGAGCCACAGCTCGCCGCACCGTGATGATGGGTCGTCTCCGAACAACTCCTGGAGTTCGAGCTGCGGAATGACGAGCGAGACCTCGGGTGCGCCGTCCGGCGAGATGCACTGCGCGTCGGCGTTGTCGCAACCGAACGCGGACGTCACGACGATCTGCCCGTCGGCGCCAGGCCCGACGCGAACGCACTCTCCCGGGTTCACTTCCGTGCCCGGTGCGGCCGCGCATGCGTCGGGGAAGGCAGGGAAGTCGATGAACCACTGATCGTCTTCGCAGACCGGCGGCGGCGGGCCGCCCGTCTCGCCCATTCCGGTCTCCGCGGTCGGCTCCATCGTCTCGTCCCCGACCGCCGTGTCGTCGCTGCTCGCGGATGAGGCGGCTTGGCCGGACGCGCCTGTCGCGTCACCGGCGGTCGCCGGCGTGGATGTGGACGTCGACGCAGACGCCGTATCCGTGGCGCTGGCCTCGGCGTCCCCGAAGTCCGCGTTGGTCCGGACACAGCCGCCGCTCGCGCCCGCGACCACGGCCCACAAGATCCAGCCCCGCATCGTCGTCAGTATGCCGCGGCCCGCTCAGGCATCAAATTCCAAGGTACGCGCCTCGAGCACGTGGATCCGATCGCGGACCCGTGCGGCTTCCTCGTAGCGAAGGTCCTTGGCCAACGCAGCCATCTGCTCCTTGAGCTCCTTGACGCGCTCGGCGATCTCGCTGGGCAGCAGGTCGTCGTCCCGAATCTCGCCCACGCCCACGGGCATGGCATCGGCGTCCTTCTTCTTGCCGCGCCCTTTGCCGCGGCCGCGCCCCTTGGCGGCCGGTACGTTGGCGGGTTCCTCCGTCTTCTCGTTGGAGACGCGGGAGATCGAGCGCTTCACCGTCGTGGGCGTGATGCCGTGCTCGGCGTTGTACTCCTCTTGGACCGCCCGGCGACGGTTGGTCTCCTCCATCGCCGCTTCCATGCTGTCGGTGATGCGGTCGGCGTACATGATGACCCGTCCCTCGGCGTTTCGAGCGGCGCGACCAATCGTCTGAATCAGGCTCCTCGCGCTTCGCAGGAAGCCCTCCTTGTCGGCGTCGAGGATCGCAACCAGGCTGACCTCGGGGATGTCGAGGCCCTCGCGGAGCAGGTTGATCCCGACGAGCACGTCGTAGTCGCCCTGCCGGAGCGCTCGGATCAGCTCGATGCGCTCCAGCGTGTCGATGTCGGAGTGCAGATAACGGACGCGAATGCCGAGGTCGGCGTAGTACTCGGTGAGGTCTTCGGCCATGCGCTTGGTCAGCGTGGTGACCAGGATGCGCTCCTCTCGGGCGACGCGGGCCTTGATCTCGTCGAGCAGGTCGTCGATCTGCCCCTGGATCGGGCGAACTTCGATCGGGGGATCGAGCAGTCCGGTCGGGCGGATGATCTGCTCGACGACCGCACCACCGGTCTTCTCCAGCTCGTAGTCACCCGGCGTCGCGCTCATGAAGACGGCTTGGCCGATGCGGTCTTCCCATTCGCCGAACTTGAGCGGCCGGTTGTCCATGGCGCTGGGCAGCCGGAAGCCGTGGTCCACCAGCGTCTCCTTGCGGCTGCGGTCGCCGCGGAACATCGCGCCGATCTGCGAGATGGTCTGGTGGGACTCGTCCACCACCATCAAGAAGTCGTCGGGGAAGTAGTCGATGAGCGTGGGGGGTGCTTGGCCCACGTCCCGCCCGGTGAGGTGGCGGGAGTAGTTCTCGATGCCCGAGCAGCGGCCCATCTCCTGCATCATCTCGATGTCGAACATCGTGCGCTGCTCGAGACGCTGCGCCTCGAGCAGCTTCTCGCTGCCCCGCAGCTCCGTCAGTCGAACCTGCAGCTCCTCTTGAATGCCTTTGACTGCGCGACGAAGTCGAGCACCTGGCGTGACGTAGTGGCTCGCGGGGAACAGCGTCACACGAGGCAGCGATTGCTTGGGATGACCGCGGAGTGGGTCGATTTCGCGGATGGCCTCGACATCGTCGCCGAAGAACTCGATGCGGATCGCGGTGTCATCTTCGTACGCCGGGAACACCTCGACCACGTCGCCGCGCACGCGGAACGTGCCGCGGTGGAAGTCGATGTCGTTGCGCTCGTACTGCATCTGCACGAGACGACGGAGCAGTTGGTCGCGGTCGAGTTCGTCGCCGACGGTGATCTGGGCAACCATGCCCAGGTACGCTTCGGCCGCACCGATGCCGTAGATGCACGACACCGACGCCACGATCAGCACGTCGCGGCGGCTGAGCAGCGAATACGTCGCGGCGTGACGCATGCGATCGATCTGCTCGTTGATCGTCGAGTCCTTCTCGATGTAGGTGTCCGTCGAGGCCACGTAGGCCTCGGGTTGGTAGTAGTCGTAGTAGCTGACGAAGTACTCGACCGCGTTGTTGGGGAACAGCGAGCAGAACTCGGAGTAGAGCTGAGCGGCCAGCGTCTTGTTGTGGGCGAGCACCAGCGTCGGGCGCTGAATCTTCTCGACCACGTTCGCGATCGTGAAGGTCTTGCCGCTGCCCGTGATGCCCAGGAGCTGCTGGTACGCCTCGCCCCCTTCGATGCCCTGCACGAGCGCGTCGATCGCCGCGGGTTGGCCGCCAGCGGGCTTGAACTCCGAGACCAGCTCGAACGGCCGGTCGAGGGGTTCGGGGAGCTCGACGAGGTTGGCGTCCCAGTCGTCGACGTTGGGGTCTACGGCGGCGGGGGCCGCGAGGCGCTGGCGGGGCGGCATGGCCCGGGCAGTCTACGGCGCGCCAGACACCCGCGCTCGGACTTGGGGGCTGTCTTCTGACAGGACGTTGTCAGGATTCATTGCGCGGCGCTGGCCCATTGGGTAGGCCATGCGCATGCGTCATGTGCTGTTGCTTTGCTTGGGTGCTGTGCTCGCGTGCACGAACACAAGCGCCGAGTCCGAGTCTTCGGATGCGAGCACCAGCGCACCCTCGGGGGATGCGTCCACGGGCGGCTCGTCGGGAGCGGCAGTCTCCACGGGGCAGACCAGCAGCGCCGCGTCTTCCTCGAGTGGCACGGGCTTCGTCGAGCCCGACGGCGTCGGATTGGGCTCGCAGTGCGACATCTTCGAGCAGGACTGCCTCGAGGGCCTCAAGTGCACGCTGCGGTTCGGCATGGGGTTCGAGCTCGAGAGCGCGTGCGTCGAAGTGATGGGGACTGCAACCGTGGGTGACTCGTGCGAGCACGAGGGGTTCTCCACGGGCAACGACACGTGCGACGAGACCAGCGCGTGCATTGGCATCATCAACCCCGCCGCGGGGTGGAGCGGAACCTGCAAAGCGACATGCATCGGGGACATCGGGGAGCCGACCTGTGCCGAGGCCGGATTCGTTTGTGCCGGCCCGCGTCTTCCCGTGTGCCTGCAACGATGTGACCCGCTTCTCCAAGACTGCGTCGGCAGCGGTGAGGGCTGCTACTTCAACCGAGACACGGAGAAGTTCCAGTGCCTCGCGCTCGCCGAAGAGCTGGTCGGTCCCGGAGACGTTTGCGCCTTCGGTGTCGCGTGTTCGCCGGGTCTGCTGTGCTGGGAGGGCGAGCTGCAGCCAGGGTGTACGAGCAGCGCCTGCTGCACCGAGTACTGCGACGTCGACGAGCCGAACACTTGCGCCCTGGCTGAGGAAGGTGTCGAGTGCGTCGCGCTGGGCTCGTCGCAGCTGGAGTTCGAGAGCGTGGGCATCTGCGTGCTGCCTTGACGCACGGCAAGCTCGAGCGCGGGGCTCGACGGGTCCGGCGCCTGCTCGTCCGCCGCGCCCGCGTCCAGCGGTTCGCCCGCTGCGCAATCGCGTCCACGGTCATCGTGCTCGGTCTCTCGCCCTTGGCGGGAAAAGTCACGGTGAAAACGATTGCCATTATCATTTACTAAACCCCATGCTGGCGGCTCGTGGCGGCAGCAATTCCAGTCCTCTTCGGTACGGAGTCCGGCAACGCGGAGAACTGCGCGGATGACCTCGCGAAGGCGTTGAACGACGCTGGCATCGAGGCTCGGTCGGTCGACATGGAGAACTTCGACAGCTCGAGCTTGGCCTCGATGCCCGTGGCGATCTTCGTTTCCAGCACCTACGGCAACGGTGACCCCCCGTTCAACGCGCGGGCACTTCTCGAGCATCTTCAGACGCCAGGCCTCGCGCTTCCGAATCTGAACTTCGCCGTTTGTGGTCTCGGGGACTCATCGTTCGAGCACTTCGCCAAGTGCGGCAAGGACTTCGATGCGGCGCTGCGTGCCGCGGGTGCGCACGCCATGCTCGACCGCGTCGATTGTGACGATGATTTCGAGGACACGTTCGAACCGTTTCAAGACGCCGTCGTCGACCACCTCAAGGCCCATCCCGAGCTCCTCGCGTCGAGCGCGGCGGCGTCGGAGGCTGCACCCGTGGCTGCCGCGACGTCAGACCGACCGACGCGGGTCTTCGACGCTGCGCTGGTGGCCTCGCGTCGCTTGTCCGGAGCCAACTCGGGGAAGTGGACGATGCACTACGAGTTCGACGTTTCGGGCGCCGCGGAAACCTACGCTGTGGGGGACTGCTTCGCGGTTCACCCCACCAACGGGCCGCGTGCGGTTGAAGCGGTGCTCGGAGCACTGCGTGCAGACGCGTCCGCCACCGTCTCGTGGCGGGACGAGCAGCTGCCCCTCCACCAGGTTCTGCAGCGCGCCTGCTTGCTCACGGTGACCAACGAGCTGTTGGACGTGGTGACCGCACTGCCCGGCAGCGCAAGCAAGCCCGCAGCGTTGGCAGTCGCTGGCGGTAGCGATGCGGCCAAGGCGTACCGCAACGAGAATCACGTCGTCGACGTGCTCCTGCAAAACGCACCCGACGGAGTGACAGCGCAGGCGTTCGTCGCGGCGCTGCGAAAGCTTCAGCCTCGCCTGTACTCGGTGGCCTCGTCCCCGGCCAAGGATCCCAAGCGCGTTGCGTTCACCGTGGAGACCCTCCGGTACCAAAAGGCCGGACGCACCGTGGAAGGCGTGGCCAGCATGCAGCTCGCCTCGCGCGTCGAGGTTGGGGCCACGGTTCCGATGCACTTCGTTCCCAACGCTGCGTTCCGCTTCGACGACGCGCAGACGCCACTCATCATGGTCGGACCGGGCACCGGGATCGCTCCGTTCCGCGGCCAGCTCGAGCACATGGAGGCGCGGGGGACCAAGCGGCCGACGTGGCTGTTCTTCGGTCACCGAACCGAGGCCGACGACTTCCTCTATCGGGAGGACCTTCAGCGCTGGCGCGATGCCGGTGTGCTGGAGCGACTCGACTGCGCGTGGTCGCGCGACCAAGCGGAGAAGGTCTACGTCCAAGACCGCATGGTCGAGCACGGCGACGAGCTCTGGGCCTGGCTGCAGCGGGGCGCCATCGTGTACGTGTGCGGCGACGCCACCGGGATGGAGCCGGGCGTCGCCCATGCGCTGCGCACCATCGCGACCGAGCATGGTCAGGCCGACGCGGCCGCATGGTTCGAGACGCTCGTGGCCGAAGGTCGCTACAAGACCGACGTCTACTGAGTTCCGGAGCCGAGCGACCCCCGTCGGCCCACGGCTCAGCGACGCTCGGATCGCCGGCAGCTCACTTCTTGCCGCAGTACTTGTCGTAGTCGATCTTGACCACGGTATCGATGGTCGCGGCATCCATCGAGCCCTGAGCCGCGAAGTACTCGGTCATCAGCTTCTTCCCGGCGTCGCACTTTCCGGCCATCATCAGGCAGCGAGAGCGGGTGTGCGAGATGGGGACCTTGGGGTCCGTGGATGGCTGGGTCGGCGCGAGCTTGTCCTGCGCGTCGAGGTCGTTCAGGCATCCCTGGCCGTCGCCCGCGTTCGCTTTTGCCATGATGCTGGTTCGCAGTTCGTTGACCTGCGCCGCAGCATCGACCTTGGCTTCGACCTTACCCGCCGCGTTGAGTGACTCGGACGTGTCCGGCTGCGTCATCGCGGCTTTGTCTGGGTTCTCTCCGTCTCGAACCTTGCGCAGCCCAAGGCGGATTGGAGCCTTGCAGCCTCGAATCTCCTGCGCGCTGTCTGAGCTGCAGGTCGAAAGGTCGCCGCCCTTCTTCTCGGCCGACTGCTTGCTCGAGCGATTGCCACCCGCTTCGACGTAGCCGTAGGCGCTACCTCCGGCCTCGACGTTCAGCTCGGATGCTGACCCAAGCGCGAAGGCACCGAGGTTGTAGGAGTGCACGAAGTGGGTCGCGCCTTCGCACCCGGGGTTCGCCGCGAGGTCGGCCGCGTAGACGGAGTCACGCGTGGCCTGGCGCGTCCCTGCGACGAAGTACTCCATGTGGAAGCTCTCTCCGCCACTGACCCGTCCACCAAGTGAAGCGCTACCGAGCGGAAGCTTGGCGTAGAGTTCGCCCTCGTTGCTGATGTCGATGGTCTCGAGCGAACCCGAGGTCCACTCAGGCGGTAGGTAGGCACCTTGTGAGCCGCGAATGCTCTCATTTCGACACTCGTCCAGTACGGTGAGCGTGCAGCCTTCGTAGCGAACCACAACGATGTCGTTGTTGACGATCTGCTCGAAGCTCGACATGTCGGTGGCGTCCCATTCGATGATGAACGGACGCTTGTGGTTCGCCGGGTCGCAAGCGTTCTGACCCGCAAAGGTCTGGTCCATCAGCTTGCTTTGGCCAGAGGCCCGCGTTCCCGAGTTTTGGGGTTTGTTGGAACAGGCGAGTGCGAGGACGGCCGTCATGGCCAACCAGTGGTGACGTTTCATCGTTGGCTTCCCATGGGCGCGCTGGGTTGCGAGCCCCCCAGAGGGTACGACGGAATGCCGCGCGTCAGGTTGCGCCACGGCCTCGGCGCGAAGTCACTACAGCTTCGCGGCGACCGCCTCGGCGAGCGATCGGCGGGAGGCGTCGTCAGCCGCCGAGCCCTCGGCATCGAGCACGTTGAGCGTGAACAGTCGGTCGCGCATGTTCCAAACCAGCGCGCCGTCGGACTGCGCGACCGCGTAGTTGCCCCGGACGTCGTCGGTGTTGACCACCGCCGCGCTCTTGGCCAGGCGGGGCCCGGCCTTGGACATCGAGTCGGCGCGGACCTTGAGTCGTTGGAACGCTCGCCCACCCACGTCCGGCATGATGGTCAGCGTCACGCGGTTGCGGCCGTCGAGCTGCCACGCGCATTGCGATTCGAGCGGGCCGACCACCTCGAGCGCGTTGGCCTTGGTCTGCAGCGGTTCTTCGGCCCGAAGCTGAGCCTTCACCTGCTCGGCGCTGAGCAGCTCACAAGCGTCCATTCGGGGCTCGCCAGGCCGCCCGCCGCCCGACGTCGCTCCGGCGTCGCAGCCCAGCACGCCGAGGAGAGTCACCATCGCCCATCGCCGCATCGGAACGTCCGTATCACAGATCGGGGGATCCCGTACGCACGGGGCGCTGTGCGCCGCGTTACCGTCGCTTGGTGGGGATTGAGCGCCTCTCGTCCGGAGACTGGTTGAGACTGCGGACAGTGCGCTTGGCCGCGCTTGAGCAGGCTCCGGAGGCGTTTGGCTCGACCCTGGCTTGCGGCACCCACCATGCCGAGCGTCAGCCGGACATCATCGCGGCAAAGCGGCGCTTCATCTCCTCGGGGGTGACCTCTTCGATCTGCTGATGAAGGAACCACCGGTGGCCGAACGGATCCACGATCTTGGCGCTGCGGTCTCCGAAGAACTCGTCCTTCGTCTCCCCGTCTTGGGTGCCTCCCGCCGCCAGGACTTTTTCGACGACCGCGTCGACGTTCTCGACGTAGAGCATCAACGCCAGCGTGGAGTGCCCCGCCGTCATGGGCCCCACCACGCCCATGTCCGGAAACTCCGACGACAGGTAGAGATACTCCTCGCCCAGTGCAACCTCGGCGTGCGCGATGCTCCCATCGGGCATCTCGAGCCGGGCGACCTCGGTCATGCCGAACACGGCGGTATAGAAGTCGATCGCCGCCGCCGCGTCATGGCACGCGAGGTACGGGCGAAGTCGAGGACCGGGCGGGATCGGAGGCACGCTCACGGGGCCATGATCTCTACGGAACGCGTCTCGAGCAATCGAAGACGAGCTCCAGCCGTATGTCTCTCGCAGAACGAAGCTACCGCTCCAACTCGATCTCGGCGCAAGCGGGCCCAGGGTCATCGACATCGCGGGAGAGCCGCACGACGTACCGTCCCGGTTCAAACTGTCTTGTTTCTTGAGTGAAGGAAGCGGGTCCATTCGCCCCCGACCACCAAGGCACGTAGAGTTCAGGATCGGCAAGGCAACCCCGCTCGCAGTCCACGACCTCGAGCTCCGTCCGTGGGCATGCAGCACTCAAATCGTCGCCTTCAACGCCATACGGAGCCTGAAAATGGATCGGCTGAGACGTCTCTATCTCGAACGTGAAGGTCCGCCACATCTTCCCCTCGAACGGACCCAACACCTTATCGTCGTCGCAGTGAAGGTCGAACACCGGCTCCAGCCGACCGTTCTCGTCGAACGGAAGCGGATCTTCAGCACATTCCACCAGCAGCCTGGTTCGCGAGATTTCTGTGCAAACGGGGAAGTCCGTCTGAAATCGCACAACCGACTCGTCGAATGAGGCTCCGAAACGCTCCTCGAAGGGGACCGCGACATCTCCTGATTGCGACGCGCCAACGAGGTCTTCGAGGAACTCTGAAAGCACGCGGTACGAAGAAGTGCGGGCGAGAAAGTCCATGAAGTCGGCGCCCACCGGATACCAACGCGTCGAGACCCGACCGTTGAGCCCGTCCTCCGCAGCATCGAGACCCGCGAACACATCTCGCTCCTCGGCCTCACCGGGCCCCCGAGAGCCGCCATAGAGCGTCGCGAGCCCTTCCTCAAATAGAGTTGGGCCCGGCAGTTCAGCTCCATAGGCCGCCCCTCGCACCGCATGCACCAGTTCGTGCTTGTCGAGCGCTTGATCGGTGTATGCGAAGCGGCCGTAGCCGCACACCGTTCCCGGCGGACAAAACTCAAGCTCCTCGAGCTCCTCGGGCGTGAGCAAGTAGATCCTGGCCTTCTGCTCGTCCTCGAGCTCAAGCCCCTGCTCATCGATGAGAGCGCCTGCAAATCGGTCGAGAAACGCCCTTGAGCCGCCGCATTCCACTGCACTGCCGTTGGTCGCGATCTCTACCCGCCGCCCGGACCAGACCACGGGGGCCGGGTCCGGAACGACCACCGTCGTCTCGCATGAGGCGAGCACGGCAGCCGCGAACACGAAGAGCTTAGATGGGCTCCTCATACACCACGCCTGAGTGCCACGTCTTTCGTCCCGAGGGGTCCCGGACTTCAAGCGTCACAAGTTTCCCAGCATTCTCATCCCAAGGAATACGAAGCCGAGAACGAGCCCCTGCCGCAACGCCTCCGACCCACCACTGAAAATCGAGCGGGTCACCATCGCCATCCGACGACAACGTCCCGTCCAGGTAGGCGTAGTCGCCAACCCGTCGCACTTCAAAGTCGGCCTTGGGTGCTCGACGATGCGTCACCCAACCATCGAACGAGGCACTAAGCGTCCACGTCTGTCCAACTGCGTCGACGAACTCGAAATCGGCCGAGGCGAGTTCGACATCTCTCGCTCCGCGAGCGCTCTCGATCAGGACCCCATCGAGCGAGGTGCTGTTTGAAAGTGCGACCGACACCGGCACTCCGTAAAGCTTGCCTGAAGCAACCGCGCCGATCGAGCCCGCAGGGAACGAAAACTCCCGAACAGTCCTTTGCGACGAGTTTGCGCCAGACAAAGGCTCCGCGAGCGGCACCTCAATCGGATTCTGGTTGCTGAGTCGGAAATCATCGACCGTCAGCGTCTGCCCTCCTTCTGAGAACGCCAGCGACCGCGGAGCCACCAACGTGAAGTCTCGGAGGCTCACCATGTCGGAGCGGACTGCAAGCGACATCTGCGTGCAACGCTCGACGTCGCAGTCAGTTCGAGCCCCTCCTTCGAGCTGCGCCTCTCCCGAGACAGCAACGCCCATGACCGTGGGCCCCGAGAGCGCCGCACGCCCTGATGCCGCCGCAAACGAGTCCGCCCCCCAGAACCCACCGCCAAGACCAGACTCAAACGGGTCCTCCTGGTTGTTGTCGTTGGAACTCTCGCAAGACTCCGGCTCTTCAGGCAGTACCCATCCCTCGTTATCCGGCCCACTGATCGAGCAGTCCGCATCTACGATCAAGTTGTTGAGGTTCGGCCACCCCTCCGCTTCGCTCGGGTTTGGGTCGTTCTCGGCGATCCAATCGCTTAGGTTGAGTTCTCCGCCAGCGCTGTAGACCTGAAATCCCAGAAGGGGCGTTTTCTGGTTGTTAAACGCGTCCACGCATCCAGCGTGGTTGGATGCCACATAGTTCGCCAAGTTGCGAAGCTGCTCTCGAAAACAAGGAACCCCCGAAAGTGGAACAAGACACAACGGGGGCAGGGCGCCAAGCCCAATTTCGTCCGACATATCCCGCAGTTCTCGAGGGATCTCACGACACGCCTGGTCGATGCAGTCGGTTCCGCATGCCCAACCATGCTCTGCGTTCTCGCTGTCAGGCGTGGGCGTGCCGGGATAGCCGTAGTCGTCTTCACAGCACGCGATCACAGCGCCGTCATCAAAGTCATCCCCGTACCCTGGGCCAAAATCGTGCTGAAAGTCGAGCCCCTGGTCTTGAATCGCGTCCAAGTATACTTCAACGCCTGCAGGGATCTCGATTGCAGGCACGTCTAGATCCACGACGATATTCGAGCGCGCGATCCCAGAGCAGTGCCAGCGGAACGTCTCACCACTGACGGAGTCCGTGTTAGAGACCGCGCAAACCCGCTGCGCTTCCCCACCACCCCCGCTCTCACCATCCGCCTGACCATCAGAGTCCGTTGGCGGCGAAAAGTCAGTATCCAACTCTGGCGACCCAGCAACTTCAACCGCGTTGCAAGCGGTCAGGGTGACGGCACCCACGAGAAACAACCATGTCGATGTCCATGTCCTTGTCATTGTCTTGTTCTTCTTCTTTTTGAAAGAGCCGTGACTCGAGCGGCCTGTAGTCCGGCAGCCCGCTCTTCACCGGCATGGCAGAGCCCGGCCACACCGAGCGCTCCATGCTCCGGTAGCCAGCACGAGAAATTCGTGTCATCGACCTCATCGACCGCCGTGGGTCGACCGTTGCGCTCTTTTTTTTCTCGGCGAGTTCGGGCTACCAGCGCCCCGTCACCTGCAAGCAGTAGAATCGCCGCGGCACTGTCATTGCCCGGCCCACGGGCACGGCGTCGGCGCACGTTTCCACGGCGTCGCATGCTTGCTCGGATGCGCCGGTGACCACGCTAAGCACGACGGCGATCCGGACCTCTCGCTGTGCCAGTGGACCCTCGGGTTCGTCATCTTCTCCGAGGTGAATGCTGCTGAGGTACTCGCGTCGCTTCGGCTCCGGACGGAGCGTCCGGAACGAGACCATGGCGTACGATCCATCGCCTCCACGCGGCGCCCCATCACCCGCCCCCGGGAATAGCTCCGCATGCTCCAGGTTATCGTCTCCACGTGAAGGGACTACGGCTCGGTGAGGAGCTCGGCGCGGGGGCCGTGGCGGCCGTTCGTCGGGTCACCGCCGCGGACGGGCGGTCGTTCGCAGGGAAGATCCTGCATCGCTCTCGCCGGGGGGAGGCTGCAGCGGCGGAGCGGTTTGCTCGCGAGGCCGAGCTCGTTCGTGGCGTCGACCACCCCAACGTGGTCGGCGTGTTCGGCCGTCATGACGTCGAGGGGCACGACGTGCTGCTGATGGAGCTGGTCGAGGGGCCCACCCTCGAGACGCAGATCGCTCGAGAGGCGCCCATGTCCCCCGAGGCGATCCGAGCGATGGGGCTCGGCATTGCGAAGGGGCTGGCGGCTGCGCACGAGGCCGGCGTGGTCCACCGCGATCTGAAGCCAGCGAACATTCTCGTTGCACCCGGTGGATCTCCAAAGATCGCGGACTTCGGGATGGCGCGCGCCTCCTCGCTTGCGGGGGTCGATCGCGATGCGATGACCGTGCTCGGTACGCCGGACTACATGGCGCCGGAGTGCATCGAGCCACTCGCGGTGGATGCCCGATCCGATCTCTACGCGCTCGGCTGCATTCTCTTCGAGATGGCGCAGGGGCGTCCGCCGTACGACGGCGCGACGTCGTTCGCGGTGCTCGAGCAGCATCGTACGGCGCCGACGCCATCGCTGGCCGACGCGAACTTACCCGCCGGGCTGCAGGACGTCATCGAGCGCCTGCTGGAGAAGACGCCCGCCGACCGGATTCAGAGCGCGTCCGCGGTGGTCGACGCCCTCGGCCGCACCGACTCCTCGGCGGCGCTGACGATGCGGGAGGTCGCGCCGGCCACGGTGGGTCGCTGCGCGTCCTGCCAAGCGCCGCTGGTGGACGGGTTGAGCGTCTGCCTCTCCTGCCAGGCCGTGGTGCCTCGGCTCGCGGCGGGCGATCACACCGTGTTCGTGACCGGGCCCGGAGAGGTCGCGGCGAAGCTCGACAGCCAGGTCCGGGCCAAGCTCGTGGACTGGCTCCGCGCGAACCCGACGCTGGGCGTCGACGCGGCCAAGCTCGAAAAGAAGATTCCGCGGCTGCCGTTCGCGTTGCTCACCCGCGTCGATGCCGAGGGCAGTCAGCAGCTTGCTGCGTCGCTCCGCTTGCTGGGCCTGCAGACGGCCGTGGTGAAGGGCGGACCGCTTGCGCTCCCGGAGGCGCGAAAGAAGGCGCGAACCCTCGGCGGCCGGGCTCTGCTGATCGTTGCCGCATCGCTGGGCGGCATGATGGGCAACCTCGCGAGCGGGATCTGGGTGCTTGCGTTGATGGTCGCCGCAGCCCTCATCGCGCCGCTGGTGGTGGCGCTTCAGTCATCGCGGCCGACGGCCGTCCTGGCAGCCGCCGCCAGCTCGCTTCCCGCCGCACTTGGCGAGCGAATGAAGGCCGTCGCGACGGTCGGGGCCGGCATGCAGTCACGGCGTCATCGAGAGTCCCTGCGCGGGGTGGTCTCGCGTGCGCTGGCGCTTCGGGAGGCTGCGGGCGCAGACGGGGCGCTCGATGCCGAAGTCGCCGAAGCGATCGATCAGGCCCTGGTCGCGACCGGGCGGTTGGATACGATCGATCAGGGGCTCGCGGGCGTGGATCTCCAGCGACCCACGGATGCGCAGCACGCCTTGATGCACGAGCGCGACACCTGGACGGCACGGTTGCACGACCTCGTCGGCACGCTCGAATCGCTGCGCACGCGGTTGGCGGCGGCCACCAGCGGCGGGGAGTCCGAGGCCGCGCTTGCCCGACTCCGGAACAAGATCGAAGCGCTCGAGGAGGTGCAAGCCGATGTCTGAGCCCATGCAGAGTGCGAACGTTGCCGAAGTCTTGGGGGAGCCCGAGCGCGTCGGCTCCGAGCTGCGGTGGAGCGTTCGGCTCGTCGACGGTCGGCGCGGCTGCTTCGCGCAGCTGCTGGCCGAGCTTGCCCGCGACGAAGCGGTGCGGCAGCGATACGTCGGTGATCTGCGACGACTTCGGGGCGTGCAGGGCCCGGGTCTTGCGGCGCTACTCGACGCGTCGTCCGAGGACGCGTCCCAGCCGTGGCGCCTGCGCGAAGAGCCCGAGGGCGAGAGCCTCGAGGCGTGGATCGACCGGCGCGCGCCGGCCCCGATCGCCGAGGTCTCGGGCTGGGGAGCCCAGCTGTGCGACACCCTGAACCGGCTTCACCGTGAAGGCGTGGTGGTCCGCGACCTTCACCCGCGCGTGGTCGTGCTGACCGCAGCGGGCCCCGTGCTCACCGACGTGGGGCTGGCGCGGGTCGACCTGCTCTCCACCCGTACTGCGGCGAGCTTGGTGCTCGAAGGGTCGCCCTTCGCCTCGCCCGAGCAGCTGCGAAAGACCGTCCTCGATCAGCGGTCGGATCTGTACGGCCTGGGCGTCTTGCTGTGGTTTGCGCTCACGCAGACCAAGCCCTACGGCGACGACATCGCGCTGCTCGCCGACCCCGATCGCAAGCCCGTGCTGCGAGGTCTTCGGGCCGAGATCCCCCCAGCGCTGGCGGCCTGCGTGGAGCGGTGCGTCGAGCACGACCCCGAGCGTCGCCCCGAATCGGCGGCGGCCGTTGCCGCGGTTCTGCGCGGTGAGGCGGCGAGCTTCGGCGGCGTGGCGCGGGTGGCCTGCCAGAGCTGTGGTGCCTCCCTGCTGCAGGGGCAGCGGCTGTGCTTGTCGTGCGGCAAGGAAGCGGTGGCGTTCGAGAGCCGCGTGCCGGAGGGCGGCAGCGGGTACCGGGTCATGCTGCGAAAGGTGGAGGAGTCGGTCGAGACGCATGCCCGCCTTCGGTCCAAGCTCGAGCTGTTCTCCGCCGGCAAGGTGCGACCGCTCAACTTCATCAGCGGCGACATGCGGATGTACTCCAAGGCCGAGAAGGAGCGCAGCATCCGGCTACCCAAGGCCATCTTTGCCGGTCTCGACGAAGACACCGCAAAGCGCCTCGCGACCGAGCTCGCGGTGCCGGGCGTGAAGACGGTGGTCCGCAGGGAGCGAGCCGCGTGGGTGCCGATCGCGATCACGGCGGGGGTCCTCGTATTTGGGCTGAGTCTGGTGATGATCGCCGCCGGCGGCACGGCTGCGCTCCTTCCCATGATCTGCATGGTTGCGATGGCGTTCGGCATCGGGTTTGCGATTCACAAGCGACGGAAGTCCTCCTCGGACCCGCAAAAGGCCCCGATGCTGGAGCTGCGCAAGGGTCCGGCTGCGCTCCCCGCGTCCGACCCGCTCGTGGCGCGTCTTGCTTCCTTGCATGCGAACGCCGCGGCCGACGTTCGAGAGCGACTCGGTCACATTGCACTCACCCTGCAGCAGCTCATCGATCACCGCGCGAGGCTGCCGGAGGTCGAGCGTAACGAAGTCGACCTGGTCACCGAGCCCATCGCGGCACTGGTGGATCTGCTCGAAGCCGAGGCCGGTCGCATTGCGGAGATCGACGCGACCCTGCCGACCCTCGACGAGGGGGTTCTCGTGCGGGCGTTGGCTTCGGCCCGCGCACGAGGGGCCATGCCCACCGAGATCGACGGGCTGCTCGAGGGGCTCGCTCGCCTTCGCGACCTGGAGGAGTCGCGTGCGGCAGCGCTGCATCGCCTCCTCGAGGCGACGACGCTGCTGCGGCGTGCGGTTGAGCTGGGGCTCTCCGTTCGCGACGAGCAGGCCGCCGCCGACGCGCAGGTGAAGGTGGCCCTGGCCGCGCTCGGTGGCTAGCAGCCTGCTGGGCCGGTCCTTACGTGGGGTCGACCGGTGCGGGCAGCAGGCGGAAGGCCAGGACCCAGACGGCGATGCCCGTGATGACGTTTGCGATCGCGATGCCGATGAACGCCACGCGTACGTCGTCGACGAGCAAGCTGGCGCTGGCCAACGGCACGTACAGGGCACCGCTTCTCAGCAAGGTCAGGCCCAAGCCGCGAACCGCGTGGTCGATGGCGTTGTACGTGGCCGAGGCGACGATGAGCACGCCGTAGCCGGCGAGCGTGCCGGTCACGATGCGCAGGTACAGCGCGCCCTGTTCGATCACGGTGGGGTCCGAAGTGAACACGCCCATGACCGGCTCGGCCGCGAAGAGGAAGACCCCAAAGCCCACGACGGAGTAGGCGAGGCAGAACGAGAACGCGGTCCGCATCGCTTGCCGGGTGCGGTCCGGCGCGCCGCAGCCCCAGTTCTGTCCGGCGATGGGCCCGATCGCCGAGGACAGCGCGAGCATGGGGATCGCGGCGAACGACTCCACGCGGGTGGCGACTCCGAACGCGGCGACCGTGTCCTTGCCGAAGGTCGCCAAGATCGCGGTCACCAGGGTGATGGCGGCCGGGTTGATCATGTTGCTGAGCGCCGCGGGCACGCCGACGGCGAGGAGCTGCCCCCACGATGCTTTGAGCGTGCTCCACGACGGCAGGCTGAACGCCAGCAGCTTCTCCCGAACAACCAGCAAGACGGCCGTGGCCAGCAGCGTGACCGCCCGGGATGCAAGGCTCGCCCACGCGGCGCCGGCCACCCCGAGTTCAGGCACCGGCCCGCCGCCATGAATGAAGATCGGGTCGAGGATCACGTTGGTGATCGCTGCGAACACCATGATCAGGCTCGGAGCCAGGCTGTCTCCGTTTGCCCGTATCAGGCCGCCACCGACCATCGGGACGACGAGGAACGGCATCCCGAGAAACCAGATGTGCATGTACTCGACCACGACGTCGAGCACGTGCCCGTCGGCACCGAGCGCGCCGAACAGCGGTCGAACGGTGAGGAAGCCCAGCCCGCAGGCGATGGCGACCACGAGCAGCGCGAGGGCGAGGCTGTCGGTCGCCAGACGCTTGGCGCCTTCATCATCACCGCGACCGATCGCGCGGCTGACGATCGAGCTCGACCCGGCGGAGAGGCCGATGCTCAGGCTCGTGATGGTGAGGACGACCGGGAACGTGAAGCTCAGCGCCGCGAGCTCGTCGGTGCCGAGCTGTCCGACGAAGTACGCGTCGGCCAGGTTGATCGACAGCACCGCGAGGACGCCGAGCACCATCGGGGCGCCGAGCCGGAGCAGGTGAGCGGGTACGGAACCCTGGGTCAGATCGCGGGCGGACATGGCCGTGGCCGGCGGGTGTCCCCGTCGCGCACGGCCGTGGTACCGCAGCCGCGTGGCCCTCGACGGCCTCATGACGGACCGGCCTCGTCGCATCGCTCACGGGCGACCCAGGGTCCGGCGTCTTGGGTGTGTTGGTGGGGTCTCGGATCAGGGATGCGACTTTCCGTCGCGGCGCTCATGGTTCTAGGGCCGACCCGGCCACAACATCAATGTATGGATTGGGCGAAAAGGCTGCATGCGAAGGAGTGGCTGCTCCTGTGTTTCCTGGGTGCAGGGTGTGGTCAAGGTGGGTGTTGCGACCTCACCGGCGGCGAAGAGCCCGAGCCGATCAGCTGCGGGATCTCGGGCCCGTGCGATGAAGCCGACGGAGACGTGTGCGACGTCGAGCCGGAACCGGAGCCGGAACCGGAGCCGGAGCCGGATCCGACGCAGGTCGGCTGCGAGGCGGTTGGACCCGGGACCCTCGCGGAGGCCACCGAGGTGCTCGATACGGTTCACGAGGCGGTGCAAGGCATGCGGCGCGCGGGCAACTGGCGCGAGCGGCTGGCCTGGGAGTCGGTGGCGCAGGTCCGCCGAACGCTGATGACCCCGGTGGTGGAGGACCCAGGGTCCGACACGGACGCGACCGATGGTGCCGACACGGACCCAGGGTCCGATACGGACGCAGGGGACACGGACGCAGGTGGAACGGACCCAGGGTTCGACACGGACGCGACCGATGGTGCCGACACGGACCCAGGGTCCGATACGGACGCAGGGGACACGGATGCGGGTGAGACGGACCCAGGGTCCGATACGGACGCGGGGGATACGGACGGCGAGCCGGATCCGCCGCCGGGCGAGCCCGGGTGGACCTTCGAGGCTGGCGAGTACGCGCTGGTCGACGGTGGTCTGGCGCTGGACGCTCGGTGGCGCACCACGGAGCCCACGGACTTTGGCAGTCCCGCCGCTCCGCTGGACGCCGACCTGCGCGACCCCGCCACCTATCTCGTCGACCCAGGGTTCGTGGTGACCGAGGACGGCATGCCGCCGCTCCTTCCCCGGGCTGGCGACGTGACCTTCACGGGCACGACGCCCTACGTGCCGCTGCTGGGCCTGCCCGATCCGCTCGAGGCCCCGTACTCGGTCGTGCGCGCCGAGTTCCTCGATCTGTCGATCGTGTTCGACGACGACGCGTTCTCCAGCCTGAAGCTCGTCGAGGATGAGACCCGAGCCTCCGTGAGCGCGCTGGGCCAGGACGCGGCGTGGATCTCTCTGGAAGCCGCGCCGGATGAGTCCTCCACGCTTTGGCAGCTGTTCGTGGGAACGCTGAGCCGCTGGACCGTGTCGTCGCTCGAAGGCGGCTCTCCGTCGAAGGGCCAGACCGTCACGTTCACGGATGCGCGCATCTTCTATCAAGGCGTCGGGGGCGACCAGCTTCCGTACCCCAACGAGCCGAACTTCGCGGTGAGCGGCCAGTTCTACGGATGGTTCGAGGTCGCGGTCGACGGCGGTCCGGTGAACTACGACGCCCGGTTGGAGTACGTCATTGGCGTCGACCAGCCCGAGGTGACGATCCAGTGCCGTTGAGCCCACGCTCGGGTACAACGGCGCCATGCAGGGCCTGTACGCGATCGTCAACGTCCCCGAGCCCCACGGTCACGGCGTCGCCGAGCTGACGCGGGCGGTGCTGGCGGGCCGAGGTCGCGGGGGCCCCGGTGCGTCCGTCGTGCAGCTGCGGGCCAAGCACGCATCGACCCCGGAGCGCATCACCATGCTCGACGCGATGGCGCCGATCTGCGCGGCCGCAGGTGCGCAGCTGTACGTCAACGACGATCTCGAGGCCGCGCTCGCCTCTTCCGCGGGCGGCTTGCACGTCGGGCAGGGTGATCCAGGGGCAGACGATCTGCCGGGACTTCGGGCGCGCGCGACGTCGGCGGGCAAGCCGAACCTGCGCCTGGGTTTGTCCACCCACGACAGCGGACAGCTCGTGGCCGGCTGCCGTCAGCGCCCCGACTACGTCGCGCTGGGTCCGATCGCGCCGACCACCTCCAAAGTCAATCCCGACCCGGTCGTGGGGTTTCCCGGGCTGCTCGAAGGCTGCCGTCTGGCGAATCGCCCGCTCGTCGCGATCGGTGGTCTCGACCGTGACCGCGGCGTGGAGGCGATCGGGCTGGGTGCGGCGGCGGTGGCGATGATCGGCGCCTTGCAGCACGAAGACCTGCGGGAGATCGAAGCACGCGCCGCAGACCTGGCCGAGGCCTTTACCCGTGCCGCCGCGCCGCTTCCGTTCGACCGGGTGTGCGCCGAGATCCCGATTCTGCCTCCGGAGCAGCTGCTCGAGCTTGCGAAGTGGTCCGACGACCTGAGCGTGCACATCGGCTTGGGCTTGCCGGCACGCTTCGGCCCTCGGTTCGAGCAGGGCGCCGCGCTCTATCGGCCGTGCGACCTGCTGGACCTGCTCTACGTGCTCGACAAGCGCGCCGACGAGAGCTGGGACGCATGGAAGGAGCGGGGTGGTGATGTCCCGGCCGGCCTCGTCCAGCTTCGTCGCTGAATTACTTCGCGCGCTGCATGATCGTTCGGGGGCCAAGCGGGCACTCATGGTGCGTGACGAACCCTGCCCCCAAGCTCGACGTGCGCGCACCCGCGGGACCCGGCGCGTCCATGTCGGACCCAGCCGATCGCTCCAAGCGCCGGCCACCGCACGCTGCCGAAGCGAACGCCGAGGCCACGGGTCGCCGTTTGGTGTGGCCCGAACTCGGACGCCGCGAGGCTGAGCCGAAGCCCTCCGTGCATTGAGCCGATGCGGATCGAAACGCGTTCGGTGTCACATCGACTTCAACCCGGTTGCGACATCGACGTCGCGGTTGGGGCGGGATGCCTCGAAATCGCCTCACACGGGGACGTAGGGGGCCTCGTGCCCCGATCGATGCGCGCCGTCCCAATCTGCGAACTTTTTTTGCGTCGAGCGTCGACATCCGTCAGGCTGAAATTGTCGGTGGGAAGATGAGACGTTCGAACGCAGGCATCGCACGCGCCAAGCAGGTGACCACGGGTCCGCTGCCGCGCGTGCCCGTCGCCGCCATGCGTCGCGCTCAGACGCTCGAATCGCGCATGCCGTTGATGTTCGCCGCGGCCTTCCTCGGCCTCATCGCGGTTCAGGCGTGGCTCGCCCTTCCTTGAGTCGGTCCCAAAATCGGAGCTGGGTCCGGTCTGACACAGGCTTTGTCGGACTCGGGCTGATGTTGTCGTGGGCCGCCCGGAGTGCGGATCTCGTGGGCAGGCTCGCAGGCTGATCCCGTTTTCGTGGGCTCCGGTGGGCCCGGTAGCGCCGCCGTAGAGCCGGGCCGTATCATTTCGGGGCCTGCGGAACGCGGGCGACCGGAGAGATCTTCTTTTGGCCGCAAACGACGACGCGCCGCCCAAGCCTCCTTCGCCTCGTCTTCCCCCGCCGCCCAAGCGGCGAACCGGGAACACACCGGCCGCGAGCGGCAAGCTCCCTCCGCCGCCCCGGAAGCGCTCCACTGGCGAGATTCCCAAGCCCGGGTCGAAGCGCGCCAGCGGTGAGACGCCGAAGGTGGAGGACGGGGCGCCCAAGCCTCGCACCGCTCGACCCCTGCCGACGCTGAAGAAGCGCATCGCGACGGGGCGCGACGAAGCCTCGACGCCGAGCGCCAAACCCAAGCCCGAGGCCAAGCCGAGACGCCCCGGCGCGGAGACCCGGGGAAACGTCGTGGCGCCCGTCGCTGGCGAGATGCTCATTGGGCCGAGTGACGAAGACCAGACCACGCTGCACCGCATCCCTCCGGGCGGACTCGGCGAGGAAGACCTGGGGGAAGAGAGCCGCACGCTCGCAATGCAGCGGCCGCTCGTGGGGGGCACGATCCCGGCGACCGGCGGTCAGGCCGTGCTGGAGGACTACGTCGACGAGGCCCGGCTCGCAATCGCCGACTACGAGGCCAAGCTCGACGGCGAGACCGACGCCGAGCGCATCGGCCGGCTTCACTACGAGATCGCGCGCCTGTCCGAGACGGTGCTCGGTGATCTCGACCGGGCATCGACGCACTACGGTCGTGCCCTCGAAGCCACGCCCGAGCGTCTCCCGGTGATCACGGGCGCGCGGCGGGTGATGCTGGCCCGCGACGAGAACGGCAACGCGCTGGAGCTGTTCGACCGCGAGCTCCGCGTGACCGCCGACCGTGGCACCCGAGCGTCGCTGATGTTCGCGAAAGCCCGGGTGCTCGAACACCACCTGGGCCGGGCGAAGGAGGCCCGCGAGCTGTACGAAGCCGCGGCAGATCTCGTGCCCAGCGACCCCGTCTTGATCAAGGCGTCCGAACAAGCGGACTGGACGCTTCGCGATTGGGAGCACCTCGCCGATGCGTACGCTCGCCACGCGAACGCCGTGGGTGGCGACGCCAAACACCGCGCGGCGCTCGTCGTCCGTCGCGCCCGGCAGATCGAGGTCCATCGCGAGGACGCCGACGCTGCCGCCCAGCTCTACGAAGATGCGCTGGACATCGACCACCGCGCGCCGGGGGCCCTCGAGTCGCTCAAGCGGCTGCACTACGACCGCCGTCGCTGGCGCGAGCTGATCCGGGTACTCGAGACCGAGGGCGAGATGTCGAAAGACCCGGCGGTGCGGGTCGCCGCGCGGTATCGGGTCGGCCAGATCCACGCCGAGCGGCTCGGCAATCGTAAGGAGGGCATCGCGGCGTTCGAGTCGGCAGCGCGCGAGGCCCCCGAGGAGCCGTTCGTGCTCGACGCGCTCGCCCGTCTCTACGAGCGTGCCGGTGCGCACCCAGCCTTGGCGAACACGCTGACGCGGCTCGTCGACATCGCCACCGACGCGCGCGAGCGACTCGGATATCTGCATCGAATCGGCGAGCTGTGCCGCGACGAGCTGCACGACGACGACGCGGCGATTCAGGCCTACGAGGCTGCGCTGGAGATCGACGCCACGTACGTGCCCGCGCTCCGCTCGCTCGCGCCGATGTATGCCCACCGCGAGAAGTGGGACCTGCTCGTGCAGATGCACGAACGCGAGGCCCAGGCCACGCATGAGCCGGGTCGACGCGCCGTGGCGCATGCGCGGGCCGCCGAGATCCTCGAGCGCGCGAGCCGGCGCGTCGAGTCCATCGCACACCACGAGCACGCGCTCGCGCTGGACCCCACGCTCGCATCATCGTTCCGCGCGCTGCTTCGCCTGTACGCGTACACGGACGAGCACCACAAGCTCGTCGAGCTGTACGAACGCGCCCTCGACCACGTCGACGCGCCTCGACGCGTCGAGTATCTGTTCTCGATCGGCGATCTGCACCGCGGTCCGCTCGAAGACCCGGAGCAGGCCGAGGCGGCGTACAAGCGCATCCTCAAGGTCGAGCCCAAGCATCTGGGTGCCGTGCATGCGCTGCAGCGAACGGCCGAGCAGGCCTCGCGCTGGCGGCAGCTCGTCGACGCGCTGGAGCTCGAGACGCGCATCGTCAAAGACCGCAAAGAGATCGTCGCGCTGCTCTATCGGGCGGGAATCGTGCTGCACGAGCAGCTCAAGTCTCGCAACGAGGCCGTGGCTCGCTTCAAGCGGGTCCTCGAGATCGACCCCGTCCACAAGCAAACGCTCGCCAGCCTGGGTCGGATCCACCACGGCGAGGGGCACTGGGCCGACCTGGTGGAGGTGTACGGTCGCGAACTCAACATTTGCGAGCCGGCCAGCAAGGTCGCGCTGCTGCATAAGATGGGAGAGGTCTACAGCCGGTACCTCTCCAATCCGACCAAGGCGGTCGACTGCTTCCGCAAGGCGCTGGCGATCGAGCCGCGGCACGTGCCGTCGTCGCATGCGCTTGCCCG
>JBCCQM010000134.1:0-23121 GCA_039024335.1 Myxococcota bacterium | reverse complement strand
TGGACGACGCCCTACGTTTTTGCCCTGACGCTCGAGCCGGCGGGCTGAGCTCAGGTCTCGAGCTGCAGACCGCTCATGGCGGCGTGCATCCACGCGCGGGCTCGCTGCCACTGGCGCTGCACGGTCCGTGATGAGATGCCCAGCGTGGTCGCGATCTCGTCGTTGTCGAGGCCGCCGAAGAAGCGCGCCTCGACGATGCTCGCCTTTTGCGGGTCCAGCGAATGCAGCTCGTGGAGCAGTCGATCGACGGTGAGGATGGCGTCGGCGCGCTCGGGGGTCATCGCGTCGGCGGGGTCGGCCTGGGGGTCGTGCGCCACGCCGCCGCCGCGCTTGCGGGCGTGCTTGCGCTCGGCGTAGTTGAGCAGCAGCTGTCGCATGGCCTTCGACGCGACCGCGTAGAAGTGCTTACGGTCGTACCAGTGCGCGCCCGTTCGCTCGAGCAGGCGGACGTAGGCCTCGTGGACGAGCGCGGTCGGTCCGAGCGTGTCGTCGCCGGACCAGCGCCGGCGTCGTTCGACCGCGATCGCGCGTAGGTCATCATAGATGCGAGGCAGCAAGGCTTCGAGCGCGTCCGGTTCGCCGCGCGTAACGGCCTGGAGCAGCGCGGTGATGTCGTCGCCGTCGCTCACGGAACCACCGTACCAGTCGTACCAGGCGGGACGTCCAGAGCGGCCAGCGCGGCTTCGAGGCGATCGATTCGGTCGCGGGGTTGGTCGTGGGTCCGGGCCGCCTGTAGGGCATCTTCGAACGCCTCGCGCGCACCGTCATGGTCGCCCAGCGCAGCGCGTGCTTGCCCCAGGTGGTAGCCGACCGCGGTTCGGCTTCGGGCGCCGGCCTCGAGCTCCGCATACGTCGTCTCCAGCACGCCTCGCGCTGCGCCCGGGTCTCCGCGGGTCAGGTGCACTGCGCCGAGGTTGGAGGCCACCAGCGCGCGCAGCGGAGAGCCAGGAGGGTTGTGCTCGTCGATGATCGACTTGGCGGTCTGCAGCAGGTCCAGCGAGCGTTCAATGTCATGGTCCTCGACGAGCAGCGCGAGGTCGTTGAGGCTGTTCGCGACCCAGGGATGTCGCTCCCCAGCCACGGCGCGCTCGATTGCGATGGCGCGCTCGAGGGTCTGCACGCGCAGGTCGTGCTCGACGCGAAGATGCGCCAGCTTCTGCAGGGCGTCCGCCACCCGAAGATGCTGCTCGCCGTGCAGCGCGACCAGGATCTCGATGCCACGCTCGACGAGCCACGCGCCCAGCGCTTCGTTCTCCCACTGTGCGAACCCCAGCCCGATCAGGGCGACGGCGGCTTCGTCGGTGTAGAGGCTACCGTGGGTCGCAACCAGGGCGAGGCCGAACGCGTAGCGTGGCGTCGCGTCACCGGGCGCGGTTCGGTCCAAGGCGTCGGCCTGCGCAATGAGGGCGCGGCCCGTCCACGCGCTCCAGGCTCCGTGATGCCTCACCGCCTGCGCGAGCAGGCGCGTGGCCGTGCGTCGAGCATCTTCGTGCCGGGTCGACCGCTCTTCGGCCAGGCTCTGCACGAAGAGGGCTCGCAGGGCGCGGTCGTCTCCTGCGGGGAGTGTGCGGTCTGCGAGCGCCCAGGCGTGCTCGGCCAAGGTGGCCGCTTCGTCATGGTTACCCAGCGCCGACTGAGCGCGGGCGGTCAGCAGCAGCAGGTCGAGGTTGGCGGGTGCATCGGGGTCGAGCGTGTCCGTCGCCCGGGCGAGCAGGGCTTCGACGGTGACCTCGTCGCCCACGCCCACGCCGCCCAGACCCATGACGAGCGTGTCTTCGAGAAAGTCCGCCGTGCGCTGGGCTCGGCGCGCCTCCGTACGCGCTCGGTCGCGTTCCTCTTCGAGCGCGCGCTGGCCGGTGCGTAGCGTGACCGCGTACGCGACCAAGAGTCCCAGCGAGAGCGCCGCCAACGTGACCGCGACCGCGTGCAGCCGCACGAAGGAGCCCAGCCGATACAGTCGCCCTTCGCGGGCCGCGACCGGGCGGCCCCCAGCCAGCGCGCGGAGGTCGGCAGCCAGGGCGCCGGCGCTGCCGTATCGCTGCGAAGGGTCGGGCGCGAGCGCGCGCTGCAGGACGAAGCGAAGGTCGCCTCGCCCCTGTAGGGGTGCTTGGGGAGCTTCGGTCGGTCGTGGTCCGAGGAGGAGGCGCTCGACGAGCAATCCGAGCGCATACACGTCAGCGGCGGGGCCAACGAAGCCCCCGTCCCGCTGCTCGGGGGCGGCCCAGCGCGGCGTGAAGGCGCGCTCGGTCGTGCGGGTAGCCTCGTGGTCGTCGTGCAGCAGCTTGGCGATGCCGAAGTCGAGCAGGACCGGCGCTCCGTCGGCGCGCACGCGAACGTTGGACGGCTTGAGGTCGCGGTGGACGACGAGCCGGCCGTGCGCGTGGTCGACCGCATCACACAGTGCCGCGAGAAGCGTGAGCCTTTCGGCGTGGGAGACCTCCGCGGCGTGCTCGAGCAAGGCGGAGCCCTCGACGAACTCCATGACGACGTATGGCACGTCGTCGTAGGTGCCGGCGTCGAGCAGGCGCGCGATGCCGGGGTGTTCGATCGCTGCGAGCGCGCGGCGTTCGCCCGCGAAGCGCTCGCGCAGCCGCGGCGTCAGTCCATCGGTACGGATCCGCTTGATCGCGACGGTGCCCTCGAACGCGCCGTCGACCCGTTGCGCGCGATACACCCGGCCCATGCCACCTTCGCCGACGACGGCGTCGATGCGGTAGGGCCCGACGCGGCTGCCGAGCCACGGGTCGGGCCGCGCCTCGGGCAGGGGGACGACGTCGTCGAGCGGTCCGGCGGACGCGTTCGCGGCCAGCAGCGCGAGGAGGTCGTCGAGCAACGCGGGGTCGTCGGCGCAGAGCGTTCGCGCCTGCGCCTCTGCGGTCTCGGCCGGATGGTCGAGCAGCGTGGCGAGCAGGTCGTCGAGGCGCGCGAACCGTTCGGCGTCCATCGTGACCTGTGCGCCGCGCAATCAGCTCGCGGCTTCGACCGGCTCGGGGTCGAGCAACGCGATCTCGAGCACCTGTTCGACGCGGTCGACGTAGTGCAGGGTGAGGTCGGTGCGGACGGAGTCGGGGATGTCGACCTCGTCTTTACGGTTCTGCGCCGGCAGGATGACCGTGGTCGCGCCCGCGCGGTGTGCCGCCAGGACCTTCTCGCGCACGCCACCGATGGCGAGGACCTTGCCGTGCAGGGTGACCTCGCCGGTCATGGCGACGTCGTTGCGAACCCGTCGCCCGGTGAGAATGGAGACGACGGCGGTCGTGACCGTGATCCCGGCGCTCGGTCCATCTTTGGGCACCGCGCCCGCAGGCACGTGAACGTGCAGGTCGTGCTTGCGCAGGACCCCGGGGTCGACGCCGAACGAAGCGCTACGGCTGCGGATGAGGCTCAGCGCGGTTTGGCCGGACTCCTTCATCACCGAGCCGAGGCGTCCGGTGAGGCGCAGCTTGCCTTCGCCGGGCGTGGTCGCGGCCTCGACGACGAGCAGGCGCCCGCCCGTCGGGGTCCAGCCGAGCCCGGTCACGACGCCCAGCGGCGGCGTGTCGTCGACCGTGTCTTCGTGGTAGCGCGGCGGGCCCATCACCCGCTCCACGTCCTCGGGCGTGAGCGTGACGGTGGACCCATCCTTCGTGCCGCGCTCGACGAGGTTCATCGCGAAGTCGCGAAGCATGGCTTCGATGCTGCGCTGCAGGTTCCGCACGCCCGACTCGCGGGTGTAGCGGCTGGCGAGCAAGTCGAACGCCGCGTCCTCGAAGGCAACCGCGCTCGCGCCCAGCCCGTGCTCCTTGAGGGCGCGCGGGACGAGGTAGTCGCGGGCGATCGCGATCTTCTCGCCGAGCGTGTAGCCGGTGAGGTTGATGAACTCGAGCCGGTCGCGCAGCACCATCGGGATGCGCGAAACGTCGTTCGCCGTGCAGATGAAGATGACCTTCGAGAGGTCGTACGGCGTGCCGAGGTAGTGGTCCTCGAACGTGTCGTTCTGCTCGGGGTCGAGGGCTTCGAGGAATGCCGAGGCCGGATCTCCGCGACTCTCGGACGCGCTGAGCTTGTCGATCTCGTCGAGCAGGAAGACCGGGTTCGTGCTGCCGGCCTTGCGCATGAGCTGGACGAGCCGGCCGGGCAGGGCGCCCACGTAGGTGCGCCGGTGGCCGCGAACCTCGGCGTCGTCGCGCACGCCGCCGAGCGACATGCGAACGAACGTGCGCCCGAGCGAGTCGGCGATCGAGCGCGCCAGCGAGGTCTTGCCCACGCCCGGTGGCCCGGCGAGGCACAGGATCGGGCCGCGCTTGTTCGGCGCCAGCTTGCGGACGCTGAGGTACTCGATGACCCGCTTCTTGACCTTGTCCAGGCCGTAGTGCTCCTGCGCAAGCAGGGCGCGCGCCTTGCTCAGGTCGAGCTTGTCCTCGGAGGCGTCGGCGTCGCCCCACGGAAGGTCGGCCATCAGCTCTAGGTATGTGCGGGCGATGTTCGCCTCTTGGCTCTGCGGATTCATCCGCTTGAGCCGTTCGACCTCGCGCTTGACCTCGGACTTGGCGTGGTCGGTCAGCGCCTTCGCGTCGAGGCGCGCGGCGAGGGTCTCCAGCCAGCGGTCTTCGTTGCGGTCGTCCCCCAGCTGCGACTGAATCGCGCGCAGCTTGTGCCGGAGCAGAGCCTCTTGCTCATGCTTGCTGAGGTGGTCGCGCACGTGCTTGTCGAGGTCGCGCTTGACGTGCAGCACGTTGATTCGATGGCTGATGCGCTCCATCAGCTTGCGCAAGCGCTCGGTCACCTGCAGCTCCATCAAGACTTCGATCGCCTCCTCGGGCTCGAGCTCCACGTGCGTGGCCGCGAGGTCGCAGATCGCCCCCGGACTGCGCTCGGCGCCAAGAACGGCGAGCGACTGGGCGCGGTTGCGGTTTTTCGAGGACGCGGGAAGGGACTCGTCGTGCTGCTTGACGAGATCCTGCAGCGCACCAGCGAGCGCGTAGGCGAGGGTGGGGTCACCCATGCTTTCGTGCGCCGTCTGGAAGGAGATGGTCGTGACGTCGGCGCCGCGGTGCAGGCCCAGCAGGCGCACGCGATGCAGGCCGCGGACGATCGCGGTCATTCGACCGGGGACGCCGTGGAGGGCCTGCGTGACCTCGGCGAGAATGCCGACGGGGTAGAGGTCTTCGAGCTCGGGACGCTCGATCAGAGGATCGCGCTGCGTCGCGACGACGACCAGCTTCGCCATCGGGTCGCCATCCCGGCGGCTGCGGGCCCGCTCGATGGCGCTGACCGAGGCGCTGCGGCCGAGCTCGATCGGCTGCGGCAGGCTCGGCAGCAGCGACATCGAACGCAGCGGGAGCAGCGGCAACTCTCCAGATGCGGGGCGGGTCGACGGGCTCGCGGCCATGGCGGCGACAGTAACAGACCTGGAGCGCCCCGCAGGCGAGCCGCACGGGGACCTGCTACAAACGCGACGCGTGTTCACGTTGGAGCCAGTCTCGCGGACCTCGAAGGCCGCCGCGGTCGCCGTGACGGCCACCGGCGCGCTGCTGGCCGGCGTCGTGCTGCCGCTCGAGCGCGGGTGGGGGCTGCCGCTGGGCATGCTCGCGCTGGCGTGTCTGATCTCCCTCGCACGGGATTGGAAGCGGGGCAGCATCGACTTCACCACGCTGGGCCCCGCACGGTGGGCTGCCGCTGCCTTGGTCGTCGTGGCCAGCGCGGTGTTCGTCGCCGCCGCGGGAACGGCGATGGCCAGCCTCATCGTCGCGTTTCCCGGTGCTGCATGGGCGCTTCCCGTCCTCGTGTTGGGCGCCGTGATCTCCAGCCGCGTCGGCGAGCGCGCGCGTCTGCCCACGGCGATCGCGATGGCGTTGCTCGTGCCCGCTGCGGGGGTCTTGGGCGCTCGCCACGAAGCCGCCGGTCCGAACGCGCGCGGCTGGGCACACAGCGGTCCGATCCACGGCATCCATCCCTTTCAGATCACCGCGGTCGCCATCGACGGGTACGGCCCCTTCGACATCCCGTTCAACGACTACATCGAGCCGGACGGCAACCGCGGGTACACCCCGCAGACCTACGCGGACGCCATGGAGCGGGCGCTGCACCGCATCGCCGAGCTGCACTTCGCGGACGGCCCCGCGCGTGGTTACCGCGCGTTCGCGCAGGCCGAGGTCGAAGCGGTCGTCACGCCGGCGGTGGAGGAGACCGTCGGCGTCTCCGTCGGGACGGACGAGCACCCCCGGATCATCGTGCGCTCGGGGAGCTGGGGGCAGCACTCGCAGGTCACCTTCGTGTGTCCGGGCAAGCGTGACGACCCTCGAGGGCCTCAGCCCGACAAGCTGCTCTCGCGCATGTGCCCCAACAAGTACGCCTCCGAAGCGAGCGCAGGCTTGGGCGTGACCGGTCGCTGGCCGGGCTACGTGGAGTCGCGCGGCATGCCGCGGGTTGGGCTGGCGCCCTGGAACGCGTGGACGCGGGCCGATCCGGATGAGGCGACCGCGGCCGCGATTGCGCTGCGCGAGCGTCGGTTCCCGGCCTGGGGCTGGGCGGCCTTCGGGGTGTTCTTGCTGGGGGCGGTCGTCAGCCGTCGCGTCGTCACGTTCGGTGCGCCTCGGGTGACCGCGGCCGTGGCCGTGGCCGGGGTGGTCGCCGCGGCGGTCATGGTCTTCGAGACCCAGGCCGGCGTCGGGGCGGTGGGCTTCATCGAGACGCCGCCATCGTGGTCGCAGACGGGGCTGCTGGCCTGGACGCCGTTGCTGCTGGTGTTCGCAGGCATGCCGGAGCTTCGGCAGCGCGCGGTTCGGGCGAATACGGCGTGGGCAGGCGTGGCGGTGCTGCTGGGGACCGCAGGTGTCGCTGCCGTCGTCGCTCGCCTCCGCTGGGCGGTGCCCGACCTGGTCGGCGTCGACGCGTCCGGCCTCGAGTCGTGGGTGCTCGGTCTGGCCGACCTCCTCGCGCGAACCCGCGGTCTCGATGTGTTCGAGGCGGAGCATGGTATCGCCGCGATGACCGTCGCGCTTCTGGGCGGAGCCGTTCTCGCGATCTTCGGGCGTGCGGCCACCTCCTTGGCCGAGCGCGGCCCCGGGCTGGAGCGGGTTCCGGCGCCCGCGCGGGTGGTCGTCGCGGGCGTGGCGATCTTCGCCCTCGCGGCGGCCCTCATCTTCAGCCGTAAGACCTTCGGCGCGGCCACGTTGGTGCCGGGTGCGATCGGACTCACGGCAGTGCTGCACAGCGGCGTCGCTTGGGTCCGCCGGGGCGGTCCGCTCTCGGCGGGCGTGCTGCTGGTCACGGTTGGCGTGGCCGCAACGCTCTCGTACGGCTCGATCGCTCGCAGCAGCCACCCCTCCAACGGCTTCGTCCTCCTGTTCGCCTCCGTGGGCGTTTTGGCGGCGCTCGGCGGCCTCGCTTTCTTCGCTGCGCGTCGGTCAACGTCCGCTTGAGTGGGGTGGGGTGGGCCGTTATCATGCCGCGGCCCACGAGACCGGAGCGGATCGCGCACCTCGTCTCGCAACCCTCGCTTTGTGATGTCCTCCCCGACTTCAGCCTCGTTCGCGTCTCGCCTCCTCAGCATCGCCGTCACCGCGGCGGTCAGCTTTGCGGCTCTTCCCGTGGCACCCGCGGCGGCCGCCACCATCGCGGCTGCGCCGGCATCCGACGCGCCGGCGACCGACGGCAAGACCGTCGCGCTGATGCGCTTCACCGGTGACCCTGCGTCCACGCAGCTGCGCGTCGACATGCAGACCGCGCTCGGCGAGGCCGGCTACAAGGTCACCACCGTCGCGCTCGACGTCGCCGACGCGGCCAAGCGCATCAAGTGCAAGGACGAGCCGAACAGCGACGCCTGCCTCGAGGCGCTCGGCAAGTGGCTGAACAACAGCCCCAAGACCGCGGCCGACTTCATCGTCTTCGGTAGCGTCGACGGTGGCCCGACCAAGCAGGCCGACATCGTCATTTACTCGGTCAAGGACAACAAGCGGATCAAGACGCTGCGTCCGATGCTCGGCACGGGCGACCTCATTCTTCCAATCACGCTCGGTGGCGCGCTGACCCGCGCGATCAACGAGCATCGCGAGCCCCCCGCGGCCGCGACCGAGGACGAAGCGAAAATCATCGCCACCCTCGACGAGCCCGAGAAGACCCCCGAGGAGATCGCCGCTGAGAAGCAGGCGATCGCCGACGCTGAGAAGGCGGCCGCCGACATCGCTGCTGGTCAGGCCGCGACGATCGAGGACGTCGAGGTCGACCTCAAGGCTGACTTCAAGGACTTCTGCCGGGAGGGCAAGCGGAAGAAGCGTGAGAGCCGGGACGACCCGAAGGATCTGCGGCCGAAGTGCTCGCGCGGCCCCTTCTGGGGGTACTGGCAGCCCCGCGCCTGGGTTGCGCTGGGCCTGACCACGGGCGCTGCGATCGGCACGGTCGCGTTCTACTCGGCGGCACTCGCAGCCCGCGGCCCCTACACCGACGCTGTGGACGCGGTCGATGCCTACGTGGCCGACGTCGGCGGTGACCCGACCACCGACCCCGCATTCGCCCAGGACGGCCAGTACGTCGCGCTGGCGACCGAGGTCAGCTCGACCGGCTCGACCATGCGACGTCGCGCGGTCTTCGGCGACGCGTTCCTCGGCGGCACGGTGCTGCTTGGCGGCGTGCTTGCGGTCATCATTTTCCAGGACCGCCGCGACGCGAAGAACTTCATCCGCGAGGAGAAGTCGTTGCGCGCCGTCACCGACTTCACGGTCGCGCCGATCGTCACCCGCGACACGCAGGGCGTCGGTATGCGCTTCCGGTTTTAGGATTGGTTGATAAAGGGGCCTTTCGGAAAGGCCCCTCGCTGCGGGGGCGGAGCCCCCTACGCACACCCCAAACGGCGGCCCGGTAGGGCCGCTTTTGCGATCGCACCGTGGGCGGCGGTCGTTCTTGACTCCCGAAACGGCGGCCCGGTCGAGCCGCTTCTTCGATCGAAGGGCGCGGTGGTGGGCCGGGGTCTTGTTGTTGGTGGTTCGGGGTTCGGGGGGCGGGGTAGGGTTGGGTGTGGCGAACACGACGCTCGATGCGTTCTTCGATCGGTACTGCAACGCGTTCGCGAGCTACGACGCGGGGGCGTTGGCCAAGCTGGTGCATCTGCCCTGCTTGATTTCGTCGGGGCCGGACTTGGTGGCGCTGCAGGAGCCCGAAGAGCTGCAGACCCGGTTCGAGCGGCAGTTCGATCGGCACCGTGACGCGAAGGTGTCCGATGCTTCGTTCGAGGTGATGGCCACGCGCCGTCTCGCGCCTCGGATCACGCGCGCCGACGTGCGGTGGACGTTCCGCACGGAGGACGACGTGGACCTGCCCTCATTCGGCCTGAGCTACACGTTGGTCAGTCCCGAGACGGGCTGGAAGATCGCCACGGTGTTCCCGCTCGAGCTTTGACGCGCCCGGCCGCGCGCCGTATCGTCAACGGCGAATGGCGCGCTTCTACGTCTCGCAGGGAGTGGTCGACCGATGGCTCAGCGAGGGGCGGGTTCACCTGGAGGGGGATCTGCTGCGCATGCCGGCGCCGCTCGCCGTCGGGGGGGGCCGTTGGTCCTTCTTCTTGAACCCGGCGCTGCTGTTCGAGGCGCTCGACGGACCCGGCAGCGACGACCAGCGTCTGCTCGGCACGGTTCGCTCCATCCAGGATGTGGTCGCGCTCGGGGGAGAGCACGCCGAAACCACGGCGGTCGTGGGGCCCAACACCTACGTCGTCCGGCCAGGCTTCGTGATGGTCCCCGTCGGCCACGACGGAGCCGAACTGATGCCCGATCCACCCACCTGGGTGGCCATGCTGAACGTGTTGGGTGCGCTCGGCGCCTGACGCGGCCGAGCTGGCATCGCCCCGGGGCGCAACATGGTGCAGACTAGGGGCGCCCGATGACGCTCGTTTTGTTCATCCTCGCCGCGATCGCGTACGGCGCGGCGACGTTCGCCTACGGGTCGCAGCGAGCCGACGACCGTGACCGCGAGGAGGGGCCCCGTCGGTGGGCCCGCCTGGCGCTGGCGATCGGCGCCGCGTTCCACTTCGCCGCGATCGGCGCACAGTGCGTCGAAGGCGACCACCCGCTGAAGAACATCTTCCTCGCCACCAGCTTCGGCACCCTCGTGACCGTGGGCGCGTACCTGCCGCTGTCGGGCCGCGGGCGGCTGGAGGCGTTGGGTGCTCTGATGGCACCGCTGGGTCTCGCCGGCCTCGTGCTGGGGGTCATGTTCAGCGGGCTGGGGCAGGGGACGGTGCCCGGGGCCGGCGGTCTGCCGGTCGCGCACGTCGGCTTCGCCTCGGTCGGGTTCGCGGGCTTCGCCCTCATCGCCGGGGTCGCCACGCTGTACTTGGTGGCCGAGCGAAGACTCCGCAACAAGGTGTTCCGGCCCGGACGCGGTGGCATGTCGCTGACGGCGCTCGACCGCCTGCACCACCGCCTCGTCCTGCTGGTCACGCCGATCTTCACGCTTGCGATCGTCACCGGCGTGCTTTGGATCCTCGAGCTGGGCGGCCCGAGCATGATCGCTGGGCGTGAACTGGAAATCACCCTTGCAGGCATCGCGTGGGTCGCTTCGGTTGGCCTGCTCATCGCGCGCGCGGCCCGAGGCACACGCGGCCGCCGGGCGGCTCAGCTGACGCTGGTCGCCTTCGCCGCGATCCTCGTCATCGTCGTGTGGTACGGGGTGCGTCCGTGAGCGAACTGGTCGCCATCGGCATCAACCACAAGCGCGCCTCGGTCGAGCTGCGCGAGCGGGTGGCCGTGGCCGACGACGAGCGCACCGCGCTGCTCGATGCGTTGCACGAGCACGCAGGCCTGCGTGAAGTGATGCTCGTGTCGACCTGCAACCGGGTCGAGATTTACGGGGTCGCACCCGATGCGCAGCAGTGCGGCGCGCGGGCCCTCGACGTGCTTGCGGGCTCTCGCTCCGTACAGCCCGACGAGCTGCGCGAGGCTGCGTTCGTGCGGGATGCATACGACGCCGCGCGACACATCTTCCGCGTCGCGGCCAGCCTGGAGTCGATCGTCATCGGCGAGCCGCAGATTCTCGGCCAGGTGAAGGCGGGCTTCGGTCACGCCAAGGACCACGGTCGCGTGGGGCCCGTGCTCGACCGCTGCCTGTCGCTGGCGTTCAAGGGCGCCAAGCGGGTGCGGAGCGAGACCGAGATCGCCCGAGGCGGCGCGAGCGTGCCGTCGGTGGCCGTCGATCTGGCCAGCAGCATCTTCGGCGACCTGACCGACTCCTCCGTGCTGGTCGTGGGGGCCGGGGAGATGGCCGAGGCCGCCGCCGTCCACCTCCGCGCCGCAGGAACGCCGGAGATCGTCGTCGTCAACCGTTCGGAGGACCGTGGCCAGTCGCTCGCCGCTCAGGTTCAGGGCCGCTACGAGCCCTGGACGCGCCTGGCGGACGAACTCGTGCGTGCTGACGTCGTCGTCAGCAGCACCGGCTCGAAGCTTCCGCTCATCGACAAGAAGATGCTCAAGCCGGTGATGAAGAAGCGCCGTCATCGTCCGCTCTTCTTGGTCGACATCGCGGTGCCCCGCGACGTCGCGGCCGACGTCTCTCGCGTGGACCACGTGTTCCTCTACAACGTGGACGATCTGCAGAGCATCGTGCACGACAACCTTCGCAGCCGGCAGGGCGAGGCGCGGCGCGCCGAGTCGATGGTCGACGAAGAGGTCGACGGGTTCGTCAGCTGGATGCGCTCGCGCGCCGTCGGCCCGCTCATTGGCAAGCTGCAGTCGCACGGCCGCGGCATCGTCGACGCCGAGGTCACCCGCGCGCTGTCCAAGCTGCCCGACCTCGACCCGGCGCAGCGAAAGGTCATCCAAAAAATGGGCCAGTCGATCATGCAGAAGCTGCTGCACTCGCCCATGACGGCCGTACGCCGCGGAACGTCGGGTCCGGTCGAAGGCCGCGATGGCGCCGAGCTGGCCGACGCGCTTTCTGTGCTGTTCTCTCTCGACGAGCCCGCGCCGCGCCGCGGGTCCGAGCCCGCCGATGCAGGTATCCCCGCCGATCCCAACGCGCGACCCGAGCCCTCATGACCGCCGACGACCTCCTCGCCACGCCTCTTCGCATCGGAACCCGCGGGTCGGACCTCGCGATGTGGCAAAGCAACCACGTGCGGGACTGCTTGCGGGCGCACTGGGGCGAGGGCCTTACCGTCGAGCTGGACGTCATCAGCACCAAGGGTGATCAGATCCAGGACCGCCCGCTGCACGAGGTTGGTGGAAAGGGGCTGTTCGTCAAGGCGATCGAAGAGCGTCTACTCGACGGCTCGGTGAACCTCGCCGTGCACTCGATGAAGGACATGCCCGCCGTGGGTCCGCAGGGGCTCACCATCGCCTGCACGCCGCCCCGCGAAGACCCGCGTGATGCCGTGGTGGGCAAGCCTGGGCAGTCGGTCACGCTCACCGAGCTGCCCGCCGGGACGCGCGTCGGCACCGGTTCGCTGCGCCGCGGCGCGTTGGTCAAGCGTCTCAACCCTGCCGTCGAGGTCGTGCCGATCCGCGGCAACGTGCCCACGCGCGTCGGCAAGGTCGACAGCGGCGAGGTCGACGTTGTCATCCTCGCCGCGGCGGGCCTTCGTCGGCTCGACATGGCCGACCGCATCAGCGAGCTGCTGGCCGAGGACCAGTTCTTGCCGGCGCCGGCCCAGGGCATCTTGGCGCTTCAGTGCCGCACTGAGGATGCCCGCACGAAGGCGCTGCTCGAACCGCTCATCGACCCCGACACGGCCGTACGCACGGCCGCCGAGCGGGGCTTTCTCGTCCGCCTCGGCGCTAGCTGTACGGTGCCGCTGGGCTGCTACGCCACGCTCGAAGACGGCGTCGTCACCGTGACCGGCATGGTCGTCGACCCCAGCGGCGAGCCGTGCCATGTCGCCACGCGGACCGGTCCCGCCGCCGATGCGGACGCGATGGGACGAGACCTGGCCGAAGCGCTGCTTGCCCAGGGCGCAGGCGCGATCGTCGAGCGCTACTGAGACCGTCTCGGTCGGCCTGCACCGGCGTGGGCTACCATCGTGGCGATGGTGCTCGCGATCGGCTGCATGCGTCTGAGCACCGCGTCGCTGCCGTCAGAGCGGGCCGAAGCGGTGGTTCAGGCCGCGCTGGAGGCCGGCGTGCGGGTGTTGGACACGGCCGACGTTTACGGGCCGGACGACGCGTCGCTGCATCACAACGAGCAGCTCATCGCGCGCGTGCTGAGCCGCTGGAGCGGGCCGGAGGTTCGCGTCTTCACCAAGGGCGGCCTGACCCGCCCTGGAGGCCGCTGGGTGCCCGACGGCCGTGCCAAGCACCTTCGGGCGGCCTGTGAGGCCTCGGCCCGAGCGCTCGGCGTGGCGCGTATCGACCGGTACCAGCTTCATGCCGTCGACCCGAAGACGAACCTCGTCACCTCGGCCCGCGCCCTGGCCAAGCTGCAGCGTGACGGTGTCGTGCGCGAGGTTGGAGTCTGCAATGTGACGGTGGGGCAGCTGCGGGCCGTGCGTGCGCACGTCGAGGTCGCTAGCGTACAGGTCTGTGTGTCTCCGTGGGATACGCACGCGATCCGCAGCGGCATCGTTGCCTACTGCCTCGAGCATGGCATCGAGGTGCTGTTTCACTCGCCGCTGGGTGGCTGGGCCAAGGCCGGCCGGGTCGATCGCGACCGGCGGCTCGCGGCCGCCGTGGCCGATACGGACGTCACGCCCGCGCAGGCTGTTCTCGCCTGGCTACGCTCGCTGGGAGGCACGCCGCTGCCAGGTCCGACGCGGGTCGAGACGGCGCGTGCGTGTGGTGCGGTCCCGCTCGAGGCGAGCGTCCGCGATGCTCTCGACGCGCGCACCCCGGTCGCCGATCAGCTTCGTCGGCCACGGTCACAGCGCCAGCCAGCCCCGGACGCCGAGGGCGACGTCGTGATGGTGATGGGCATGCAGGGCGTCGGCAAGACGACGGCTGCACGCGCGTTCGTCGACCGCGGCTACGTTCGGCTCAACCGCGACGAGCAGGGCGGTACCCTCAAGAAGCTGCATCGTGGGCTCGACGCACGGCTTGCAGCCGGGGCGCGGCGGGTCGTGCTCGACAATACGTATCCGAGTCGGGCCGTGCGCAACGAAGTCATCGAGGTCGCGTGGCGCCACGGCGTCCCGGTTCGGGCGGTTTGGCTCGACGCGCCGGTCGAGGATGCGCGCATCGGCGTCGTGCAGCGCATGCTGGAGCGACACGGGCGCCTGCTCGACCCCGAAGAACTCGCGGCCATCGGCAAGAAGGACCCCAGCGTGTTCGGGCCCCGCGTCCACGCTCGGTATCTGCAGGCGTTCGAGGCGCCGTCGGCCGACGAAGGGCTCGAGGTCGAGGTGGTCCCAGCCCGCGCCGTCGAGCCGACCGGCCCGCGATGGTTCGCCGTCGATCTCGACACGCTGCTGCAGACGGATCCCGCGGTCATCGAAGCGACGTATGCGACCGATACGACGCCAATCATCGTCATCGCCTGGCAGCCGACAGAGGGCCAGGTGCGGGCCCTGGACGCGCTCCGGGTTCGGGTGGGGGCACCGCTTCCGCTTCATGCGTGTACCCACCCGCCCGGTCCGCTCGTGTGCTGGTGCCGTCCGCCGATGCCGGGGCTGCTGCTCGCTGCGGCCCACGAGCACGGTCTCTCGCTGGGGGCCGCGACCTACGTCGGTCCGGACCCGTTCGCGGCTCGCTTTGCAGCCGCGTGCCGGCTCGCGGGCTCTCGAGCATCACTGTCCTGAGGGGACACGAATGATCTCCCTCAGGGAATGCTCCATTGACCCTGCGGGCGGTAAACGGGACGCCACGCTTGAGCCCCGCGGTGTGGTAGACGCGTGGGGTGAGGGGTTGGCATGCAGGATTGGGCTTCGCTCTCGTTCTTTGTGGGGGGTGTGACCGAGGCGCCGCCCAGGATGAGGGGGCGCCGGTCGAGCTCCCCACGGAGGTCGGCTTCGTTGGCATCGTGCCCGCAGACGTGCCTGCGGGCACGCTGGTGCTGCGCAACGGAGAGCCTTCAGGCGTCGTCAGCGTTGCGAAGGCGTCGAGCTATCGCAAACTGAACGACCCGCGTCAGCCGGGACGAACGCTCGACCGAGACACCCATACGTTCTCGTTCTACGCCAAGCCGGAGCAGACGGTCGGGGATGCGGCGTGGACGCTCCTGCAGCGAACGCCGTGCGGGGACAGGACGATTCCGATCGTCCTCGCCGAACCGTTGTCCAAGGAGCAGGAGGATGCGGCGCGCGATGCTGCCAAGACGACCGAAAACCCGAGGCGGGTGCTGAATCATCGCAGGGTGTTCCTCGACTTCGAGCCCGAGAATCCCAAGCGCTTCGGCAAGGAGCTTCGCGCACCGACGAGCGTTTACTACTTCCCCCCGAAAGAACAGATCTCCAGCAGTCGGTTCATCGCGAAGGAAACCATCATCTCGGTGGGGGCGGCGGAGCTGCGGTGGGGCAAAGGCGTCAGCGTCTCGGGGTCCGGAGCCTTCTCGCGCGTGGTCTTCGACGTGTGGTGTGACCCGGATGCCGCGGTGAAGGTCGACGGTCGCGAACTGGGGAACGTACGGGGCCAGAAGAAGCGGCGGACGAAGAAGCCGCCCGGCGTCCTGGTGGTCAATGAACTCGTGGACTGTCTTCGTACGCAGACCGCGAGGTACGACGACATCAACCGCACCAACGCGCCCGTCAATGCGTCCGGTTCCGGGAAGCCGACGTTCTTCGCGCGCGAGACCGACCCGGTGGTCGCGCTGCCGTGGAGGTCGGTCAGCCACGTGCTGCGTTGGGACAGCCGGCGCGGCACCTTCAACGAGCTCGACGAGGCCACCGCGGAGCGGTGCAAGTGAACCGCTGAGGCCGGCGTGCGCGCGCCGGGGGCTGGTGTAGCCTCGATGACGTGCCGGGATGGGGATCAGGGCTGCGCCGTGCGGCGTTCGGGCTGACGTTCGCAACCACGGGCTGTCTTGGGCCCGCGCAGTCGATCGGCGCAGTGGAGCAGACCGACGGCAATGCCGGATCGGGCGGCGGCGCAGCAACTGGGCCGTCGACGACGAGTGCCAGTACGGGCGGCAGTCCCGAAGGGTCCAGCGGCGGAGACGACAGCTGCATCCCGGCGTGCGTGGGGACAGACCCGTGTCAGCAGGCTCGCTGCCGCGACGGGCAGTGCATCCTGATTTTTCGCGACGAGCGGTGCGAACTCGGGCAGTTCTGCACGCCCGAGGGCTGTATCGGGGAGCCGCTTCAGTGCGGCGAATCCGAGGACATTCTGTTGTGTGAGTCGTTCGAAGATGGGTACGCGCCGCAGTGGGATGCAGGCGCGCTCGAGCGCATCGACACGATGGCGAACAGCGGAACGTTTTCGGCCCGCATTGCGCTCGAGCCGGATGCACGGGATCAGATGCGCTTCGTCGTCGACCCTCCGCTGGCGGACGGTATTCTCGCGCTTCGGGCGTTCGTGCGGCTGCCTTCGGCCGAGGCGATCGAGCAGTGGTCGATCCTGTTCGAGATCACCGGGAGCAGTGATGCGGGGACGGTCCGCTCGTCGCTGGATCTGCGCAACGATGCAGGGCTGTTGTTCGTGACGTTCCTGTCCGAGAACGCGAACCTTTTCGGTCTCGATTTGCTCACGCCGGGGGCGTGGAGCTGCGTCGAGCTGCGGATCGATCTGTCGGACACCGACGGCGCGGTCGAGCTCCGGGTCGACGACGTGTCCGTGCTGACCAACGGCCCCGGCATCGACACGGTCCCCAACGACGGCGTCGCACGCATCGGAGTCGGCGGCATCAGCTCGGCGGAGCATCGTGGACCGACCGAGTACGCGATTGACGACGTCGTCATCGCGCGAGCGCCGATTGGCTGCGCGGTCCCCTGAGCCTGCGTTTGTCGTCGAGCGCACGTTCTGAGCGCGCCGAAAATTGAGGGGACAAACCGGGCGAGGTCGGACCACTCACCCTACATGCATCGCATCGTCCCGGCGCGCAGCCCTGCGCGCGTTTCGTCTCGTTCGTGGATGCTGGGGGGCGGAAGCGAGCTTGGCGACGGCGCACGGCGCGGGTCGAGTCGGCGCGATGCATGGTTCGCGCGGGCAGTGGCGGCGATGGACGGGGGGAACCGGAGCCATCGCCGTCGCCCGGGCGACAGGATGCGACCCCTTCGCATGGGAGCCCTTGGGTGACGGCCTCGTGCCCGCCGCGCTACGATCGTCGCGGCGCGGACGGGGGTCCGCGGCAACGCGATGCTCGGAGTTTGGCTGGCCACGTGGAGCGCACTGGCGGCAGCACCCATTCACTGGGATGCACCGCCCGCGTGTCCCGATGCCCTCGGGGTGCAGCAGGACGTCGCGCGGCTGCTCGGCGACGTCGAACCAACGTACGCCGGGGTGCAGGTGCAGGGCACGGTGCAGGCCACGGCGGAGGGGTTCTCACTCGCGTTGCGGGTCGAGACCGCCCAGGGCACGACGGAGCGCGAGCTGTCCGCGCCGACGTGCGGTCCGCTTTCGGAAAGCGCCGCGCTGTACATCGCGATGGCGGTGGATTCCTTGGCGGTGGTCGCCGCCGAGCCGACGCCGCCCGAGCCCGAGCCCGCGCCCGAGCCCGAGCCCGAACCCCCGCCGTCGGCCCCGCCGAAGCGGGCAGAGGCCGCGATCGATCTCGACGTTGGGGGCGGCCTCGACCTGGGGATCTACGACGCCCTCGGGGGCGGCCCACAGCTTGGGCTGTCCGGGCGCGTGGGTCCGATGCGTCTGGGCCTGCGCGGTCGATGGACGCTGTGGCAGCCGCAAGAGGTCGCCGGCTCGGCGTCGGGCCGAGCACGCGTGACGTCTTTCGACGGGGGCGTGCGTGCCTGCCCGACCGCGGTGCGTGGGGCGTTCGAAGTGGGCGGCTGTGCGGGCCTGGATGTCGGCCTGCACCGGGCTCGCGGACAGTCGCTGCAGCCCAGCCGCGACGCCCAGGCGCTCTCGGTCAGCGCCACCGCTGGCCCCATCCTGGGCGTGTGGCTGGCGTCGCGCGTGGGCATCTGGGTGCAGCCCGACCTGGTGCTTGGGCTGCTGAGACCGCGTTTCGTCGTGGACGGCCTCGGCGACACGCTGGTGATGGAGCCGATCGGCGCGCGCGTGAGCATGTCGGTCGCGGTGCGCCTGTGGAGTCGCGATGACTGAGGCCCTCACGCTGCGCGGCGTCTACGAAGCGCACTGGCGCTACGTGTACAAGTGCGTGCGCAAGATGGGCGTGCCCGAGGCGCGGATCGAGGACGTGGTCCAGGACGTGTTCGTCGTCGTGGGCCGGCAGCTCGGCGGGTTCGAGGCGCGCTCGTCGATCCGCACGTGGCTGTACGGCATCGCGTTTCGCGTGGCCCAGGACGACCATCGCCGACGCGCTCGTGAGGCCAGGCCCGCCGACAGCGAGGCCGAGCCTCCGACGCGGCCGGATGTGTACGCCGAGCGCGTGCAGGCGGCTCAGCTTCTGCACACGCTGCTCGCCGAGCTCGTCGAAGAGCAGCGGGTCGCGTTCGTCATGGCAGAACTCGACGGGCGGTCTCCGAAGGAGATCGCGGACGCAACGGGCGTCCCGGTCAACACCGTGTACTCGCGCCTCCGTCGAGCGCGAGAGCACCTCGAGCGGGCGACGGAGCGGCTGCGGGCACGCTCGCAGCGCGAAGGACGGAAGGCAGCGGGATGACGGAACTCGACAAACTGGTGTCGGCGGCGAAATCGCTGGACGAGGACGCCCCCGATGAGGCGGGCGAGCGGATGTGGGCGAAGATCGCGGGCCGGGTGGCGGTTGCGGGCGCTGCGACGGCGGTGGCCGTCAAAGGTACGTCGGCCGCATCCGCGGCGACGGGCACCGCCGCGACGGGGACGACGGCCGCGACGACTGCGAGCGCCGGTCTGTCGCTGGCCAAGGTCGGCCTCGGCCTCGCATTCGTGGGATCGGTGGGTATCGGCGTGGGCGTGGTCGCGCTGCAGACCGACGCCGAGCCTGCTGCGGTCGAGGTCGCGACCGAGTCTCGAGCCGTACCCACCGCTCCTCCGGTGGCCCCCGCTCCGCGGGAGGTGGTTCGTCCAGAGCCAGAGCCAGAGCCAGAGCCAGAGCCAGAGCCAGAGCCTGACATCGAAATCATCGATGACCCGCCGCCGGTGCGAACGCCCTCGAGGTCTCGTGGCGCACGCACGCCCAAGCCCGACGCCAAGATCACGCCGGCGACTGCGCTGGCCGAGGAGTCGAACTTGCTTCGGCTGGCGCGCGTGGCCTCCTCGAAGGGACGCCATGGCGAGGCTCTGGGCCATCTGCGCAGCCACGCCACGCGCTTTCCCAAGGGGGAGCTGCTCGAGGTTCGCCGCGCGCTGCAGGTCCGGGTGCTGTGCGACCTCGGCCGGACGGAGAAGGCCACGGCGGCGGCGAAGCGGTTTCTCGCCGCGCATGGTGGTTCGGCACTGGCGGGTCAGGTGCGCGCGAGCTGTGCGTTCCGCTCAGTCAACGACGACCGCGGTCAGTAGGTCCTCGGTCAACCAGCGCCGCAGCCACTGCACGACCACTTCGGGTCCGGCGCCCTGCATCGTGTCACCGGCGGCAGCGTCGCAGAGCGCTGCGAATGTGCCTCCCTCTTGCAGGACTGCGATGGCGCTCGCTTCGGCGGGCTCGAGCGTGCGTTGGTAGACGTCGTGGTCGGCCTGACGCCACACGAGGACGGCGTGCGGGGGGTCGGCGGCCGCGAGGTCATCGGGGACCGGCGCGCCCTGAGCATGGGCGGTCCACAGCGTCGAGTAGGGCAGCGCGCACGGCAGGACGGATGCGGTCTGCGTGAGGGCGAAGCGGGCGCGTGGCCACTGCTGCGCGGGAAGGCTGGCGAGCGCGTCGAGGCCCAAGCGCGGCTCGTCGGCGCGATCGACCGCGACGTTGATCGCCCAGTCGATTGCAGCCACGTCGGCCAACCCCGGCAGGCGCCGCTGGGCCGCGTGGGTACGGATGAAGTCCGCCAGCGGTGCCGCAAACCAGCGAAGGTCGGGCGTGCTGGAGGGGCACGCGAGCACGAAGTCGGTGATCAGGTTGTGAAAGCCGGTCTTGCCCGCCAGCCACGCGGTGACGCCGTACTGGTCGAGGGCGACCTCGAACAAGCGCCAGAAGTAGGCCTCGGCGTAGACCTCGACCCGCTGCGCGCGGCCGAAGGCAGCGGTTTGGTCGAACGTTGCTTCGAATGCCTGACGCGTGGCGTCGTCGGCCTGGGCGAGAAAGTCCGCGACCCCGGTCGGCCAGGTGATCGCCTTCCAGAACAGCGCTTGGGTCTCGCGCAGGTTCACCCGGCAAGCTCCTGCGCCGCGATGCGGGAGGCGATCTTCTGCTGCTCGCGAAGCATGTCCCAAGCGGGCACGTCTTCGTCCCACTCGATGAGTGAGGAGACGGCGCCGAAGCGGCGCAGCGCGACGCGATAGAGGTCCCAGACCTCGTCGGGTACGGGGCCCTTGTGACTATCGAACTTGAAGTGCCCGCGGTCGGTGTGGTTGGCGAGATGGAACTGCCAGACCGCGTCGACGGGAATACCCTCGAGGTAGGTCTCGGGGGCGAAGCCGAAGTTCTTGGCGCTGACGACCACGTTGTTGAGGTCGAGCAGAATGCGGCAGCCGCTGCGCACGCTGACTTCGGCCAGGAACTCCCATTCGGGCATCTGCGAGGCGACGAAACCAACGTAGCTCGAGACGTTCTCCAGGGTGAGCGTGCGCCCGATCGCGTCTTGCACCTGCTGGACTCGGTCGACCACGAAGGTGAGCGCTTCTTCGGTGTAGGGCAGGGGAAGCAGGTCGTGCGCGTGGTGGCCGTCGATGCGACCCCAGCACAGATGGTCGGAGACCCAGGCAGGGTCGACCCGTTGCACGAGCGTCGCGAGACGGTCGAGGTAGCCCCGGTCGAGCGGCTCCGCGGATCCGATCGCGAGGGAGACGCCGTGCAGCACCACGGGGACCTGCGCCCGCGCGCCTTCGAGGACCGCGCGGGGCCGACCGCCCTCGCCGAAGAAGTTCTCACTGATCACCTCGACCCAGTCGACGTCGAGCGAGCCATCGAGGGCCTTGCCGTAATGGGGGACACGGAGGCCGACGCCGTGTCCAAGGTAGGGCCGCGCAGGGCTGGTGCGATCCTTCGACATCGCGTACGTGCGTGCAGGGTAGCCAATCGGCGGCCCGAATCCACCCGCGGCCGCGCCTTGAATGTCGAGACCGGCCCGCGTAACAACGAATCCCGCCTCGCGTTTGTCGCCGGGCGAGACCGAACCGAACGCACGAGAAAGACCCGATGTACGCACGCTCGCACGCACGACTGCTTCTGCCCGCCCTCGCCATCGCACTGCTGGCTGGCGGCTGCGACAAGAACTCCAACCCCGCCACCCCGGCCGATGCCGCACCCGCGGCCCGCGACGGCGATGCGGCCGCGCCCGAGCCCGCAGCGGCCGCCACCGAGCCTGGAGCGCCTGGCGTGACGTGGGCCGACAAGACCTTCAAACAACGCCAAGAGCACATGGGCATCGTCTTCTTTCCGAAGATGAAGAAGATGTTCAAAGCGCACGATGAGACCACCTACAAGGGGTTCAAGTGCCAGACCTGCCACGGCGACGACATGAAGGAGCGCAACTTCGCGATGCCGACCGACTCGATCTTTCCGCTCGATCCCAACGACCCGATCACCGCGTCGATGGATTACGACGAAGAAGTCACCAAGTTCATGATGGAGCAGGTCGTGCCGGAGGCCGCGGCGATGCTCGACATGGAACCCTTCAACCCCGAGACGGGCCAAGGCTTCGGCTGCTTTGGCTGTCACCCCACCGAATAGCCCGACCATTCCAGGGCCACGACAAAGGAAATCGACATGACCAACAGCATCCCCACAACGCTCGCTCTGGCCGCCGCCGCGCTCTTTTTGGGCGGCTGCGACAAGGACCAAAGCACCGCCAACCCCGGTGACGCCGCCGGCGGCGACAAGGCCACTGCGGCCAAGATCAAGTGCTTCGGGGTCAACGAGTGCGCTGGCCAGGCCGCCTGCGACGTGCCCGATGGCCGCGTCGAGCCGGGCTCCGTCGGCCACTCGTGCGCGGGCCAGAACGAGTGCAAGGGCAAGGGCTGGCTGTCGATGACCCCCGACGACTGCACTGCAGCTGGCGGCGAGCCCCTCTAGCGGCTTGTCGCAGGCATCTCCGCACCGCGGGGTGCCTTCGTCCATCCATCGAGGCTTCGAGGTTCTGCGTAACCTCGGAGCCTCGCTTGCGTTTGGCGGAGTGGTCCATGACCGAAATCGCGTCTCGATCGGGTTCGCTCTGGTTTGCGTTGGGGTGTGGAGGCCTTGCGCTGGGGTGCGGAGCGAATCCGATCGAGGCGACACCTTCGACCGACAGCGGCTTCACGTCGGGTGCCTCGACGGGGACCGACGCTGTGGGGTCGGTCGGGGGCACGCCGGGTGAAGAGACCGGCGGCGGGGACGGGGATGGAGACGGGGGCTCCACCGGCGGCGGACCGAACTTTCCGCCGCCTGGTCCACCCGGCGGGGACGCGTGCCCCGAGCTGTCGTGCTTGCCGTGTGGGAATGGGCGTTCGTGCGCGGAAGAGGGGCCGTTCCTCGGCGACTCGTGCTGTGCGCAGGGAGACGCGCTGCTGCATCGAGGCCGTGGCTCTGCTTCGGAAGCCGTCGATGTTGAAGTCTTGGGCGACCTGTCGTTCCTGTGCGGCGGGTTCGGAGCCCGCATCAACGACATCTCGGATCCCGAGGATCCCGTGCTGGTCTCGCGGGCCTCGCCCCGGTGTCAGCGGGTGGCCGTGGGGCCCACGCTCGAGTCCGACCGGCAGGTGTTTTGGCTCGCACACCACGGCGACACGTGGGTCGAGAATCCGTTTCTCGGTGGCTACGTTTACGACCCCGCATCGGACGAGTTTTCGGCCACCGAGATCCAGCTGATCGAAGACCCCGACATCCTGTTCGAGGGCATCGTGTACCGCGAGGGGCACCTCTACGTCGCGACCCACGCGGGCGGCCTGCGCACGTACACGGTCGATGCAGAGCACCAGCTCACGCTGGCTTCCGTCACCGATGGCTTCGACAACGCCACGAAGATCGCGGTCGGGCAGGGCGTGCTCTACGTCGCCGACCAGGGTGGGGGCGTGAAGGTCGTCGGCTTGGCCGACCCCG
>JBCCQM010000133.1:0-23251 GCA_039024335.1 Myxococcota bacterium | reverse complement strand
TCCGCAGGAGTCCGGCGGGTTGGCCGTCGTCGGTTCGAAGCGGGATGTAGATCGACTCGGTCCTCTCTCCGTCGACGATCTCCATGGCGCCCTCGAAGTCGGGCGTGTAACCCGAGACGGACAACCACTGACCCGCCGGTCGCAGCCCGTCGAGAAGGCTCCCCGTGCACTCGACAGGCTGAGGCTCGGGGTACCGGTACGCGTTCATCGAGTCGATGGCGCCTGAGCCTGCCGCGATGAGGCCGAAGAACAGCATGAGCGCGGGACCGGTGAACCGGTGCGGCCTGGGGCGAGGGCGGTGGCCGATGGGCTGCATGCGTCCGCGATATCACGCCTAGTTTGCGCAACGCAGCTCGCGACAGCCTTGGGGACACCCCCGGGGCACGACCCTTCGCGCGCTCAGGAGCCTTGGGCGAACAGCTTGGAGACTTCGTCGGGTTCGAGCGCTCGGTTGTAGACCCGGACTTCGTCGAGATTGCCCGGAAAGTAGAGGTCTTCGACCGCGTTGTCGATGTCGGCTCCGATGAGCAACGGCCGACCGTCGTAGCTGGGCGCGCTCTCTACCGCGGTGACGCCAACCTGTTCGCCGTCGACGTACAGCCGCATCAGCTCGCCGTCCCAGACCCCACACAGGTGCGTCCACGCGTTCGATACGTCTTCGCCGACGACGCCGCTGTTCTCGGGGCCGGTGTCGGAGCTGAACCAGACGCGGTAGGTCTGGGTTTCGTCGTTGGGGTTGCCGACGTACAGCTCGTAGCTGTTCGAGGAGCCGCTCTGAAACGCCTTGCCGACGAGCAGGCCGAACCCCTCGAAGGGGCCCGTGCGCTGGGACCACAGGCACAGCGAGTACCCTTCGAAGAAGTACAGGCTCGTGTCGTCGTCGACGCGGAGACGGTCATCGATGCCATCGAAGCTGCCTGCGGTGCCGACGGGTCCCTCGACGAGCTCGGGACAGTTCGTACCTGGCTCGCAGGTCGCGTCGAGGCCGTCGGCGACGGCGCTGGGATATCCACCGGCTTCGTTCGCGTCGGTCTCGAAGTCGACGTAGACGACGAGTCCGGTCTCCAGCGGGTCGGCGCCGGTGGTGGACGAAGACGAGGCGTCCGACGTGTCGTCGGCGGCGGTCGATGCCTCGGTCGTACCCGGGTCGGTCGTCGAGGTGCTCTGTGAATCATCCGTGGTGGTCAGCACGGTGGTTAGGCCGGGCATCGAGCCGGAAGTCGAGGCCGACCCCGTCGTGGACGAGCCACCGCTCGTGCTCGTCGGATCGACGTCGTTGACGCAGAGCCCTGCAAGTCCGCCGCCGGCCAGCTCGCCATAGCGTCGGCCCGATATGCAGTTGGCGTCCGGGAAGCTGCAGTACCCGTTGGCTTCGCAGGCGCCGTCAGCTCCTTCGGACTGACACTGGTCATCAGCTTCACAGCCGAACGGCTCACGGGTGCAGCCGTACGAGCCGAACACCAGCAGACACGCGCCGAAGACCCTCCACCCCACGCCCATACTCTATCAGTGGTGGGAGTTCAGCTGGGGCCGCCGCGCTTGGTAGGCTCCCTGGGTGAACAAGGGTCGTAGGTTGGAGGACAATCCGCTGCACTTGGGCCTGGGCGCGACCGCCAAGGTGCAGCCGCCGTTTACGGGGATGCAGTGGTACGCCGACTACGGTGCTCGCAACGCCTCCGATGGCGCCGAAGGACGCTTGGTCTCGATGCACACCTTCAGCGCATCCTGGGAGAGCTGGGAGATGCACCCCAGAGGGGCCGAGGTGGTGCTGTGTACGGCCGGCCGCATCACGCTCGTGCAGGAGATCGATGACGCGCACGTCCGTACGGTGCTGGAGCCGGGCGAGTTCGCCGTGAACGAGCCGGGCGTGTGGCACACGGCCGATGTGGAAGACACTGCGACGGCGCTGTTCATTACGGCCGGAGCCGGGACCGAGCAGCGGCCGCGGTAGTTTGCGTCTGGACGGAAGAAGAGCGAAGTTCATCGGGATGGGATTCGCCGGTCAGCGGCCGCGGACGTGATGGCGATGCGGCGCACGCAGGGCTGGCTGATCGCAGGCCTGTTGATTCCAGGCTGCGGAGCGCTTCAGGCCGACGCCGAGCGAACCGGAACGGACACCAGTGACGAAGCCTCCGGTGAGGACGGGGCGGAGGAGAGCGACGGTGGGTCCGACGATGCCGACGTGCCGACCGATGCTCAGTGCGTTTGGGAGGAGGGCGTGCCGTCGGTGCCGATGCGACGCCTGACGCGACTCGAGTACGACAACACGGTGCGCGACCTGTTCGGCGTGATGTCGCAGCCGGCGCTCGCGTTCGTCGACGACAGTCCCGCGGGGGGCTTCGACGCCAACGACATCGCGGTCTCCGAGCTGCAGACGCGCCTGTACATTGATGTCGCAGAAGCCGTAGCAGCCGAGATCGTGGCGGGTCCGGTGTTGTTGAGCGACTGCGACCTCGGCGAGGTTCCCTGCGTGGACGGGTTCGTCGCAACGTGGGGACGCCGTGTCTTCCGTCGTGACCTCACCGAGGTGGAGCTCGTCGAGTACCGAGACTTCTTCACGCAGATGCGGGATGAGCACGGAATCGATGCCGCACTCGAGCACACCCTCACGGCGTGGCTCGCCTCTCCACACTTTCTCTACCTCGCCCATCGCGAGTCCGCTAACGAGCCGCTTGCCGATGCGTACGCCCAGGCGTCTCGGCTCTCGTTTTTTCTGTGGTCGAGCGCGCCCGATGATGCACTGCTCGACCAGGCGGCGGCGGGACAGCTGGACGAACTCGACGCGCTCGAAGGCATCGTTCGCGACATGCTCGACGACCCGCGCGCTGCCGATACGCTCGCCACGTTCACCGAGCAGTGGCTGCACGTCGAAGCCCTCACGACGGGGGTGGTGGCGAAAGACGCGGAGCTCTACCCGAGCTTCGATCCTGCGCTCGCCGCGTCGATGGACCGGGAACTCCAGGCGCTGTTCGCCGACGTCGTTCTCGAGAGGGAGGGGACGGTACGAGAGCTGCTGCAGACCCGTCGCGCTTGGGTCGATGCCCCTCTGGCGGCGCTGTACGGGGTCGACACGCCAGCGGGCGAGGAGGGCTGGGCCGAGCTTCCCGAAGGCGAGCGCGCCGGCATCCTGACCCGCGCCGGATTCCTCACCGTACACGCGCACGAGCGCGAGGGCTCCGTGGTCAAGCGGGGCGTCATCGTGCGACGGGACCTGCTGTGCGAGGAGCTGCCACCGCCGCCCCCCGAGCTCGACCTCGACCCCGCGGTCGGCCGACTCGACAACCCGCAGTGCGCGGGCTGCCACGTGCTGATGGACCCCATCGGTGAGGGGCTGCGCGAGTACGACGCCATCGGTCGGTGGACCGGGGCGCCCTCGTCCGGTGAGATCGGCGGCCTGCCCGAGCCGAGCTTCGACGGAGGCGTGGGCCTGTCCGAGGTGCTCGCCGACGCCGAATCGGTGCAGCGCTGCGTGACGCGTCAGCTCTTCAAGTTCTCGCACCGCCGCGCCATCACCGAAGCCGACGCTTGCACGCTCGAACTGGCGGAGCAGGCGGTGATCGACAGCGGCGGCGACATCCGTGAGGCGATCGTCGCGGTGGCCACCTCCGACTCCTTCCGCTTTGGGCTCGACGAAGGGGACGCGCCATGAGCCGGTTCTTGAATCGCCGCCGGATCATCAAGGCTGCCGCCGCCGCGCCGCTGGGGCTCCCGTTCCTGGCCCAGTTCGCCAAGGCCGACGAGCGCCCACACAAGCGCGTCATCTTTTTGATGTCGCCCAACGACTGCATGCATCGCGAAGAGTGGGCGATGGCCGAGCAGGGCGGCAACGCGTCGCTGCCGCGCGAGCTGCCCAGCTACCTTGCGCCGCTATCGGCCTTTGCCGACCGGCTCGCAGTGTTCGGCGACCTGCACAAGAAGGCCCACAACCGCAGCCACTGCCCGCAGTCGCTGCTCACCGGCACGCACACGCTCAATCAGAACGCCGACACCAACGCCAGCTCGATCTCGCTGGACCAGTTCCTCGCGCAGGAGATGGACGTGGACGCGGCCACGTTCGGCGTGCGCTGCCTGCCGAACCAGCCCGACGCTCGGTGGTCGTCCCTGGGGGTGGATCAGCCCGTCGATCCGATCATGGACCCCGCGGTGGCGTTCGACCTCTACTTCGGTGATCACGACATCGATCCGGTCACGCTCGAAGCCAAGCGCGCGCGCAAGAAGAGCCTGCTCGATCGGGTCTCGGGCGACCTCACGCGCTTCCAGTCCCAGGTCGCCGCGCATCAGCGTCCGAGGGTCGAAGCACACCTCGAGGCGGTCCGAAAGATCGAGGCCGAGCTCGATGAGGGCATCATGCTCAGCTGCGATCCCGGCAGCCCCACGTTCGGCAAGCACGCGACCGACAACGCGTCGGTTCCGAGCACCCTCAAGGGCCTCATCGACATGATGGTGCAGGTCATGGCGTGTGGCATCACGCGAGTCGGCTCGCTGCAGTTCGGTCGCAGCGGCGCGGAAGAGATGCGTCCGACGTGGCCCGAAGCCGGCATCGATATCGACCGCGACTTCCACTTCGGGCTGGCGCATCGCTACTGGGACGAGCCCTCCGAGCAGGCCACGCTGGACCGTCGCGCGTCCGAGACGTGGCTCGCCACCCACATGGTTCAGTACCTGCTGCAGGAGCTGGACGCGCGCGTCGACGTGGACGGCAAGAGCTTGCTCGACAACACCATGGTCGTGTGGCTCCACGAGATGGGCTCCCACCACAACGCTGAGGGACACCTCGCCGTCGTTGCGGGCGGCAGCGACTGGCTCGACACCGGCATGTTCCGCAGCTTTCCCGGACGCGGCATCAACGACCTGCTCCCCGCGGTCGCAACGAAGATGGGTTTCGCGATGGATGTCTTCGGTGATCCCGAGATCGCCACCGGCCGGCTTCCGCTGTGACGCAGCGCAGCGGCGTCATCGCGCCACTGGAGCGCTGTTTTGGGGGAGGGGGCGGGCTCCGGTCGCGCCGGGTTTTGCGCTGACTCGGTGACGAGGCGCGTTTGGGCCGCATCGGGCTGAGCGTGCGATCTACGGGCTGCAGCGCCGGTGAAGTAGCTTCGGCGGGGGGTGCGTCGTACCCCTGCTGAGGATGAGCAGCGACGGCCAGCGGGCAGCCTCCCGCGCGAAGACCTCCGGGGCTCCGCAGGCGCCGTTGCCGAGCGTCCGGCCGAGTACGCGGGTCGTGGAGTTCGTCAGGCCGGGCTGCGCGCTCGAGGCCACGGCGTACCTGGCCGTCGGTGCGCGCGTGACGGCGGTGGCGGACGACGTCGCGGCGGTCCACGCGTTCGAGCCTCGGCTGCACACGGTAGTGCCGTGGGCGCTGCCGACGGCTCTGTTCGGAACCGCCGACGTGGTTCTTGCGCCGTCCGACGTCGAGCTGCAGCCACGGCTGCTCGCGCCCGGTGGGGTGTGGGTTCGTGACGGCGGGGTTCTTCACGTCGACCCTCGGCCTGCGGTCGTTTTGCCATCGGCGCTCGCCGAGCTTGGACGGACCTCGTGCGTCGACCGCTCCAGGGTGGAGCGTGCTTTCGTGCGCCCGTCTTGGAGTTCGCCCGCGCTGCGAATGTCTCCGGACCCGCGCGTCGTCGAGGCGGAGCAGCGCGCGCTGCTTCAGGCGCTGGTCGATGCCGTCGCTGCCGACGATCTCGACCCCGACGCGTTGCCCTGGCCGCGTCACGTGTCCCCCGTGAGGGACGAAGCCCAAGGCTGTGACGTGCTCGTCGTCATGCCGCACCCCGACGACGAGTCCATCGCGTGCGCCGCCACGATCGACGCGCTCGTCTCCGAGGGGCGCCGCGTTCATCTCGTGGTGGCGACCGACGGAGCCGGGGGTCGCGGCGGGACCGACCTGGCTCGACGTCGCGCGCTCGAGCTTCTGCATGCGGCTTCGCTCTTGGGTGTGCAGCACGCAGCCTGCTTGGGCTGGGTCGACGGTGGCAAGTACCGCGACGCGCATCGGCTCATCCCGGCGACCGCGACCGACGCGATGCGCTCGTGGGGAGGCGCGTCTGCGCTCCGGGAGCTCGTCGCGTGTATCCGTGCCCATCGCCCGCGAACGCTCCTGACCCTGGGCCCGCGAGTGGACCCTGGGTACTCGCTGCACGGGCACCACCTCGGCCTTGGCGTGCTGTTGGCCGTGGCGTTCCAGCTTGCCGCTGCACCCTGGTTCGACGCCGCCGGCGCGCCGTGGGCGGTCGCAGAGCATCAGGTGATGGCGCCCCGGGAACACGGGACCCTGGGGCAGCCCGTCGTGCCCGCGCGCAAGGCCGCCGCGGTCCGGGCACACGCGTCACAGTCGTACTCCGCCGCTTCGCTGCTCGAGTTGCTCGATCGTGGCGTGCCGCAGGCCGAGTGGCGACGCGTTGCGCAGCGCCGAGCCCAGGGACGTGTTCGGACGCTCGAGGTCGACCCACGGGCCCAAGACGCGCTGGAGCAGGCGCAGGCGCGGGTGTCTGCGGTTCACGCGGCGGAGCATCCGCGGGCGGCGGTGCTCGAGGCGCTGCAAGACACGAACGAGGCCCTCGGTCCGGATCCCGCGCGCGCGGCGTCGTTGGCCGACATGGCCATGGAGGACACGGTCGTCGTGGTCGCGGGGCAGCAGGTCGGGGCGCTCGGTGGGCCGGCCTTCACGCTCACGAAAGCGCTGGCCGCCGTGGCGCTTGCGCGTCAGCTCCGTCGCCGTGGCGTCCGGGCCGTGCCCGTCTTTTGGATGGCGAGCTACGACCACGATCTCGCCGAGGTCGCGTGCGCGCCCACCCTGGACGCGGGTCCCGTGCGCCTCTCGTGCCCCGATGGCGGCGGTCCGGTGGGGCCCACGACCCTGGGTCCGGACGCGACCCGCTGGTTGGCCGCCTGGGGCGACGCGGTCGGGGTTCACGACGAGCATCCGGTTCGCCGCTGGCTCAGCCAGCATCATGGGTCGGACACCACGTTCGCGGATGCCTTCGCCCGTACGCTCGCCGACGCGACCCGTGGGACGGGCCTGCTGATGCTCGACCCGCGGCACGCCTCGCTTGCGACCGCGGCGAGGGATGTGCTCTCGCGAGCGCTCGACGATCAAGACGGCGTCGATGCTGCGCTGGCCGCCAGCCGTGCGCGGGTCGAGACCGAGGTGGTGCCCACGAAGCCCGGGGAGAGTCTGGTCTTTGCGTGCGACGCGGCCGGCCGCCGCCGCAGGGTTTCGGACCCTGGGTCCGCCCGCGCCCAGCTCATCACCGACCCTGAGTCGTTCTCGCCCTCGGCGCTGCTTCGCCCCGTCGTTCAGGACGCGCTTCTGCCCTGCGTGGCCACGATTGCGGGCCCCACCGAGGCGCGCTATCTCGCGCAGACGCCCGAGTTGTACCGGTGGGCGGACGTCACGCCCAGCGCCGTCGTGGTGCGTCCGCAGGTGCGCTGGGTCGTACCCGAAGATGTCAGCCGTCTCGGGGGAGCCGCAGCGGTCCAGGCCTTGCGAGCCACGCCCAACCCCATGCGCACGCTGGCCGAGCGCCGGCTCCGTCCTGCGATGCGGGGCTGGCTGGCATCGTTGGAGCAGGTGGTGACCGCCCTGAGTGAGGCGCTCGCCGCGAGTCGTAACCGAACGGCGCCGCAGGCCGTTGCCGCCTCGACCCTCGTGCAGGACCTCGAGCGAACGGCGGCGGCGGCCGGAATCGGCACGCTGCGGACCGCGACCTACTGGGACGCGATGGCGCCCGCGCGGTCGCGCTGGTGCGAGGAGGCCGTCGCCGGCTCCACCCGAGCCTCTGGGCGCCTGATTCGGCATTTGCGTCGCGTGGGAGCGGGCGTGCTTCGCGACGCGCGGCGTCATGCCCCGAGCGTGGCCGCCTTCGCTCGCCTCGGGCACGACGCGCCTGCAGAGCGCCGCATGACCACGGCCGAGCTGTGGGTCCGGACCTCGGGCGCAGCCGCGCGCGCACTGCTCGACGCCTTCGACGAGACCTTGCCGCAGTCCATCACCCTCAGCGCGGAGGAGGCTCGCTGATGCCCGACGGCGCACCGCCCATTGGCTCGATGCGGGTCGGCTTTTTGGCGCTTGGCGGGCTGGGCGGCAGCAGCAAGGTCGCGTGGACGCTTGCCCACGGCTTGCGGGGCCGCGGCCACGATGCGTTCGTGCTCTCGCATCCCGAGGCTGTTTGGCGCGACGCAGCTCGCTCGGCCGTCCCGCTACGTGCCGTTCGGGCTCCGCTGGAACCCGTCGCAGCCGAAGACGCCTGGGTCAACGCGCTCTCGGACGACCTGCTCGAGCTGCTGCGCTGCCAGTCGATCGACGTGCTCAGCGTTCACTACGGCTGCGGCCTCGCCGAGGCTGCACTCGACGCCCGCGACCGCGCCGGGACCGGGGACCGCCCGCGCGTCTGCGTAACGCTGCATGGCACCGACGTCTCGCGCATCGCCCTCGCCCCCGCGCAGCACGATCGCCTTCGTGCCGCGCTGCTCCGCGCCGATGCGGTCACGGCGGTCTCTCCTTGGCTGGCTGATCGCGCGGTCGATGTTCTCGGCCTGCCGAAGCGGCCTCGCGTCGTACCCAACGGCGTCGACGTGGCGCGGTTCCATCCTGCAGATGCCCCCGCCGTCGACGGGGTCGTCTGTCACGTCTCCAACTTCCGCCCCGTGAAGCGACCGCTCGACGCCGTCGAGGTGTTCGCGCGGCTGCACGCGGCAGGACAGGCCCGGGCCTTGTGGATGGTGGGGGACGGACCGCTGCGGGCGGCGGCACAGGCCCGTGCGATCGAGCTGGGCATCGAAGCCGCCGTGCTCTTCACGGGCCCACTCGCGCCCCAAGCGCTCGCCGAGCGTCTGCGGGCGGCGAGCGTCGTCCTGGTCACCAGCCAGACCGAGTCGTTCAGCCTCGTCGCGCTCGAGGCGATGGCCTGCGGGGCGCTTCCCGTCGCCAGCCGCTGCGACGGTCTTCGCGACCTGCTGACGCACGACCCGGTCCTTGCCGAGCACTGTCTGGCGCCCGTCGGCGACCTCGAAGCGTTTGCCGCTCGGGCTGGCGCGCTGCTCGAGTCGCCGGAGCTTGCCGCGCCTCTGCGTACGCGCGGTATCTCCTTGGCCCAGACCCAATTTCCGCGCGGCGAACAGCTCGACCGATATGCGAGTCTGTTCCGGGCGATGCACGTCCGCACCGCCCCATGACCGACGACGCCCCCGCTTCCACGCGCTCCTCCTTCTTGGTGCTGCTGCCGCTGTGGCTCATGGTCCTGGCCGCGAGCTCGCAGGTGATGGTGGTCGCGCCGGTGCTTCCGCGCATCGAGGCCGAGCTGGGCATTCCCGAAGCGCGGCTGGGGTTCATCGTCTCCGGGTACGCGACGGCGCTGTCTGCCTTTGCCCTGGTCGCGGGCCCGGTGAGCGACCGCGTCGGTCGACGCCGCATCATCTTGGTCGGCACGGGCATCATGACCGCGGCGCTGGGGCTGCACGCGTTCGCGGGCGACTTCTGGTCGCTGCTCGCCATTCGGATGACCGCGGGCGCGGCCGGTGGCGTGCTCACGGGCTCCGCCGTGTCGTACGTGGGCGACTACTTCCCCTACGAGAAGCGCGGATGGGCGTCGGGCTGGGTGATGAGCGGCTTTGCCGTGGGCCAGATCCTCGGCGTCCCGGCGGGGGCGATGCTCGCCGACCGCTACGGCTTCAAGGCCCCGTTTCTGCTGTTCTGCGTCGTGATGGCGTTCGCCTTCGTGATGGCGGTGGTGTTCATGCCGCAGCCGGACGTCGCCCGGAGCACGTCGGTCGGCATCGGGTCCTCGCTCGCGCGCTATCGCGGCCTGCTGCGACGCCGCCCGGTCGCGTTTGCGGCGCTCGCCTACGCCACGATGTTCTTCGCCGTGTCGAACTTCGTCGTCTACTTCCCCAAATGGGCCGAAGAGACGCGGGGGCTCAGCGCAGACCAGATCGCGTCGCTGTTCATGGTGGGCGGCGTCGCCAGCGTGGTGTTCGGACCTCGGGCGGGCAAGGTGAGCGACCGCTTCGGCCGCAAGCCGCTGATCGTCGCCTCGTGCTGGGGCACCACGATCCTGTTCGCCGTCACGCCTTGGCTGGTGGTGGGCCCGATCACCGCGTACGTCATGTTCTTCATCGCGATGGTGCTGCTCGCCATGCGCCTCTCCCCGTTCCAGGCGTTGCTCACCGCCCTGTCGTCTTCGGATGAGCGCGGCACGCTCATGAGCCTGGTCGTCGCCGTGGGGCAGCTGGGTGGAGGCATCGGCGCTGCTGTCGCGGGCACGGTGTACTCGGACTACGGCTACGTCGGCTGTACGTCGCTGGCGGCGCTGAGCATCACCTTCACGGGCGTGTTCGTGCTGCGCGGGCTGCCCGAGCCGCCGCGCAACGAAGCCCAAGGTTGATCCCGGGCGCCCGCCGCGACACTGTGAACGGGATGCGTCGACTCTTCGTGACCGCGGTGCTGGTGGGAGTGCCCGCCTCGGCTGCCGCATCCAACGGGGTCGGCCAGCGCACGCCGCCGGTCTATCCACGCGCGGCCTGCATTTCCGAGGTCGACCGGTCCGTCGATCCCGTCTTCCACCTCGACATCGGCTTGCCGCGCGAAGACGTGATGCTGACCGACGACGAGCCGCCCGACTCGCGCCGCTTTCAGTTCTTTGCCGTGTGTCGCGACGAGCTTCCCGACCTGCTGACGCTGCCGAACTGGATCACCGCGGCCGAGGCCGATGCGGCGCTTTCAAGCGGGTCGCTCGAAGAGGCCGCCGGGCCCGAGGACATCCTCGAGCAGCGCGACGACTGGGCCGACTGCGCCTTCGAGATGAACGCGATCGAGGCCCGCATTCCGATCTCGTGCGAGTCCACCGAAGCGGGGCTCGACTTCGACACGAGCGCGCTGCCTGCAGGCAACTACGTCGTCCGCGGCTATACGTACGAGCCACCGCTGAACCTGTGGTCGCAGCGCAAGGGCGTGCTGCAGGTCCGCGACGACGACACGCCGATTCCCGCCGTCGGTCTCACCACGCCGGTCCTCGACGGCGCCCAGGTCCGCGTTGGCTCGCCGTTCGCGATCCGAGGCTGCGCGACGGGAGCGGCGGGGACCGAGGTGGTGCTGCAGTGGGTCCGCTTCAGCGCGCTCGATGGGGTCGACGACGACGCCGATTGGATTACCTTCGCCACCGTCGACGCCAGCGATGGCGACTTCGTCGTCGACTTCGTGCCGCCCGCAGAGGCGCGCAACCAGGCGGTGGGCATTCGCGCGGTGGTCGATCCCGAGGGTGCCGGGCGCTGGGTCGATCACGCCGAAGGCAAGCTGATCGTGTTCGACGACGGGGAGGAGAGCGACCCTCCGTTCGGTGAGCCGATCGAGGTTTGCGGCTTCTACGACGACGATCTCGGTGCTTCGACGGGTGAACTCACAAGCGGGTCCAGCGGGGAAGAGAGCCCCAGCGGCGAGGCCGCAGACGACGCGGCCGACTCGGGCTGCGCCTGCGCGGCCTCCCACGTGGCGTCAGACGCCGGCCGCCCCACCGGATGGCTGCTCGCGCTCGGCGTGTTCGGGCTCGTCCGCCGCCGCCGCCGACGGTAACTCCACAGCAAAGCTGGTGGCTTCGCGCGGCGAAATCGTGCAAGAGTTGCGGCCGTTTGGCCGGACCCTCACAATTGCGGGACCGTTGGATCGACTGGGTGCTCCGACGGCACCGGGCGATCCTGTTGGTTGCCCTGGTGCTGACCGCGATCGCGGGGGTGCTCGCCGCCAAGCTGCATGTCGACAGTGACCTGCGCCGCCTGCTGCCCCGCGATCACGAGGTCGTGGTCGCGCTCGAGTCGATCGAGGAGACGTTCGGCAGCACGGGCAGCGTGAACGCGGTGGTCAAGGGCGACGCCGAGGCGCGCCAAGCCTACACCGAGGCGCTCGCCGAGCACCTCGATGGCCATCCGCTGCTCAAGGACGTCGACTACCGGCTCCCCAGCGACTTCTTCGTCGATCACGCGCTGTACTACTTGTCGGATGGCGAGCTCGAGCAGCTGCAGACGCTCATCGACGAGTGGCTGCACGCCGAGGCCTGCGCTGCCGAGCCCGACCTGTGCCTCACCAAGCCCAAAGAGGGCGCGAAAGAGGCGCTGGAGTCGTTCATCGAGGAAAAGCGCGCCGAGTCTCTCGAGCGAACCGGCTTCGTCGACCTCTACGAGAACGAAGACGCCGACGCGAACGTCATCCTGCTGCGGCCCACCGAGCCTGCCGCCAGCCTCGAGTTCTGCAAGGAAATCACCGACGCCATGCGCGGCGCGGCGGACGAGGTGCTGCTGCGCCCCGACGCGCCGTGGGCCGGCAAGGTCACGGTCAACCTCGTCGGGCCGTACACCAACAAAGCCGACGAGCACGAGATCGTTCAGCGCGACACCGTGCGCGCGGGCGCCGTCGCGCTGCTCGGCGTGATGGTGGTGCTGTACGGCCTGTTCCGCTCTGCGCGGGCCGTGCTCATCCTGCTCATCCCGCTGCTGTGTGGCGTGGTGTGGTCGCTGGCCGGGACGTACCTGTTCATCGGCGACCTCAACGTCATGACGTCGATGATCTCCACCGTCGTCATGGGGGCGGGCATCGATGCGGGCATTCACTTCTTCTTGCGCGCACGCAAAGAGCGTCGCGAGCACGAGAACGACGAGGCGATCCGCCGCGCGTTCCGTCCGCTCATCGTGCCGCTGCTCGTCGCCTCCAGTACCACGATCGGCGCCTTCACGATCATGGCCACGTCGGACTTCCCGGCGTTTGCAGAGTTCGGCGTCATCTCGGCCATGGGCGTGGCGCTGTGCCTCGCCGCGATGGTGACGGTGCTGCCAGCCCTGAGCTGCCTCGTCGGCATCAAGCGCTCGAAGCCGCCGCGGCTGCAGCGAGGAATCGTGTCGAGCATTCTGGTCGCCAAGCCTGGCGTGGTGCTGGCGATCCTCGGGGTCATCACCGCGTACTCGGCCTACAAGGCGTCAGACGTCGACTTTGCGTACAACGGCCGAGAGCTGCAGTCGGACTACACCCGCGAAAAGTCCGAAGGCGACACGAGGCTCATCTCGGAGATCTTCGGCCACGACATCCACGCCGGCATCTTGGTGCGCGACTCCTTAGAGGCCACGCAGGAGACGCTGACGAAGGCGCGAGCCGCTCGCGAAGCCCGCCTGGCCGCCGGTGAGCCCTCGGTCGTGGCGGATCTGTTTGCGGCGCCCGACCTGCTGCCCGATCCCGGCATCGACGGGAAAGCGCGCGAAGAGGCGATTCTTCTGCTGCTGGAGCCGTCCACGATCGAAGAGCTCGCCGAGACGGCCGAGATCGATGCGAGTGGTCTGCTCAAGCGGGCGCGCGCGGTGGCGGGCGACGAGTTCGATGGCAGCGAGTTCGAAGAAGAGGACGGCGGCGCCGACGAGGACGGCGACGGCTGGGACGATGAAGGCGAGGACGGCGATGGCGACGGCTGGGACGACGAGCCCAGCAAGCCCGCCCCCGCCAAGAAGCGCCGCATCGACAAGGAAGACGCCGCGAACCTGCTGCGCATGCTGCAGGCCGAGCCCTTCGGCATCGAAGACCTGCCGCCGGAGCTGCTGCACGTCGTGCGCACCGAGTCGGGCGCTTACGGGGTGTTCGCATACCCGGCCTTCGACGCCGCCGACATGCGCAAGGGCGTCGAGTTCCGCGACGAGACCCGCGCGTACTTGGGCACCGACGAGTTGTTCGTCGGCGAGACCACGGTCTACGCCGCCATGTTCGTCATGCTCCGCGAAGAGGCGCCGGTCGTGCTCGGCATGGCGGCCGCGCTCGTGGCCCTGCTGGTCTACTGGCAGCTTCGCTCGGTGCGGCAGGCGTTGATGACCCTGCTTCCGCTGGGGCTCGCGCTGCTGTGGCTCGTGGCGCTCATGGCCACCATCGGCCTCGAGTTCACCCTCTTCAACCTGCCGATCTTGCCCGCCATCCTCGGCATCGGCGTCGACAATGGCGTCTACCTGAGCGACCACCTTCGCCGCACCAAGGGCGAGTCCGACGGCCTTCGTCGCTCGCTCATGGAGACCGGCAGCGCCATCATGGCGGCCATGTCCACCACCGCGATCGGCTTTGCGGCGTTCATGGTCGGTGACTCGGCCGGCGTGCGCGGCATCGGAGCCGTCGCCGTGCTCGGCATCATCCTCGCGGCGCTGGGCGCCACGCTCGTCCTGCCGTCTCTGTCGGGCATCGCCCGCGACTGGCAAGCCAAGCGCGGCAGCTGAACCGCGCCGCGGTGTGGGCGGCTACGCGGCCGTGAACTCAGCCATACAGGGGTCGCTGCAGTCGATCCAGCCAGAGTCGTAGGTCGTCGCCATCACGTTGCCCCACGGGAGTCCTCCGTGCATCGGGTGGATGTACTGCTGACACTCCCGCAGGACGGTGCGCGTACGACAGCTTCCGCCGCTGCCCGTTTCCGTGGTCGTCGTGACGGAGTAGTCGCCGATCGAACAGTCCCCCCCGCGGTGGGAGATGTTCTCCTCATCACCGTCGACCACATCTGCAAACGCGCCCGTGAACCCGCCCGTCTCGTTGGCGTCCACGGCAACGATCGAGAAGGTCGAGTCCACGAACTCGAGGCCGCCCAGCTCCACTTCGCCGGTCGAGTCTTCGCCACACGCAGCACCGGGGGCGACCAGCCAGGCGCGCACGTCAGCGCTGACCGGGATGTCGAGGTATCCGGTCGCGACCGAGTCCAGCATGGCCGCGTCGAGTTCGATGCGGGTCATCTCGCCATCCGCCTGCCAACACAGGTCGTGCGTCGAAAGGTCGACCGAGGTCGACATCAGCTGTACGCCAGCGCGGTGATCTTGGGGCTCGGCCCCACCGCGGTCGCAGCCCATCGCGAGCAGTCCGAGGGCGGAGGAGAGGGCGATACTGAGGTTTCTCGAGATCTTCATTCAGGGGTCCTACGTCGCCGAATTCCCGTGGTCGCAGCCCGTCCCGATCTTTGCGCCACCAGCCGGCGTTTCGCGGAGGCTCGGCCCCGAGAGCGGAATCACGACTTCGATCCGAGAATTTCTCGGGTTCGTGACACATTGGATTCGAGGTGTCGGCGATCGCCCGCGACGAAGAAGCCACGGAAGCGTTGGCGCGGAAGCTCCGCGGGGGCGACCGCGCAGCGATGCAGGTTGCGTTTGCCGAACACGCGCCGGGTGTGGCGCGAACGGTGAAGGCGCTCGCGTGTCGCGCAGGCACGACCGAGGACTTGGTCCAAGAAGTGTTCGTGGTCGCCTTCACCCGGATCGAGACCTACGAGGGCCGCGTTCCACTTGCGGCGTGGCTTCACGGCATTGCGGTCAACGTCGTGCGCAATCAGCGACGACGCGACCGACGTCGGGGCGAGCTGCGTGAGCGTTTCGAGCCTGCGGCGAGAGAGCGGCCCGACACGCCGGAGGAGGTTCTCGCCACGCGGCGGCTTGCCGACCAGCTGTGGAACGCCGTCGATGCACTCGGGGATCGGCAGCGCGAGGCTTTCGTGCTTCGGGTGCTCGAGGAGCGCTCGCTCGCCGAATGCGCGCAGGTCTTGGGCATTTCGATCAAGTCGGTGTCGCGCCGCGCCGTCGCGGCGGAGCGATCCGTTCGCGCACGTTTAGCTGCAGCGTCGGGAGGGCAGCGATGAACTTCGAACAAGCCTTGGCGGCAGCGCGAGAGGACGTCGCCGAGACGCCGGCCCTGCCGACGTTCGCCTCGATCGATGCGGGACTTCGCTGGGCCGAGCCGCAGCGCCGCGTGTTGCGTCCGGTCTCCGCGCGCCGCTGGCTCGCGACCGGCGGCGCCGCGATTGCGCTGCTCACCATGCTCGTGGATGCGGGCATTGGCGTTGCCATGGGGACCGGCCTGGCGCTCACGCTGGTCGCACCCGTGCTCCTGCTGGGGCTGTCGATCGTGGGGATTCACCGGGGCCGCCTCGGCGCACAGCTGGGCGCGCGCGCGATCTGGTGGTCGTACCTCGTGTTCGCGGTGGTGTGGGCGAGTGGCCCGGCGGAGTCGTTGCCCGCTGGAGGTGCACTGCTCGCGGTGGGATGTGGCTTTGCGCTGCTCGCCGCCGGCCTGCAGGGGCTGACCCGGCGCGCGACGGCGGCAGCGTTCGATCCGGTCGCCTTCCGCCGAACCGTTTTGCTCTCGATGATCCTCGCGGTCTCCGACGCTCAGATGTTGGCGCTGCTCGGGATCACGTACGCCGAAGCAGGCGTGGTGGAAGGTCACCCGGCTGCGTTGTTGACGAGCGCCGCGCTGCTGTTGGTCGGGGCGTGGGGTCTTTCGAGGCTTCGCGTCTGGGCCGTCGCGCTCAACGTCGTGGCCAACGTGCTGGTCGTGGTGCTGGCCGGCTTCGTCATCGGGCGCGACTCGCTGTTGATGCCGGTGCTGGGCGTCAGCGCGTTGATCCAGCTGGTCCTCCCGGCACGCATGGTGCTCGCCTTCCGTCGCGGCGCACGACCCCAGGACCGAGGCACCGAGCTGTCTGCAGTGTTCGGCGTGGTCGTGGTGGTAATCCTCGTCTGCGTTGCCGTGGTGTTGGGCTTGGTCGGCACCAACTCACTCTCATCGCACTAGGTTGCTCATGTTCATTCGTCGCTTTGTCCTGTGTTCGTTCCTCCTGAGCTCGTCGGGCTGCGGCCTGATCGAGCGTGCTGCGTGCGGTGAGCCTTGCGAGGGCGGATCGATTCCCGTCGAAGGTGTGCCCGCGGACTTCACCCTGGCCGGACGGGACGACGAGGCAGCGTCGATCTCCGAGCCGCGCGCGTGCGAGGAAGAAGAGGACGTGTTCGTGACCACGATCGAGGCCCGCGGCGACGACGACGAGGTCGACACTGGGATGTGGATCTTCGACCGGCTCGTCCCCGAACTTCAGCAGCGTGGGCTGGGCGTCAGCCGCGGCCTGGGGCGGTGCGCCCACGTCGACGGAGACGACGCGCTCGGCTTTCGCCTGGGTACCCATGACTGGGGCGACATGGATGCCATCGTGCAGACCGTGCTCGACGTCGCCGCCGAAGACGATGTCGCCGTACGGGTCGTCGTTGCGGCCGAGCCCGAGCCCATCTACTGCGCCGATGTCGGCTGCGGCATTTGAGTCACAGCCGACGGCGCTTGGCAGCCAGAGCTACGCGAGTTCGGGCACAGGGGTCGGCTGCCCCTCATCATCGAGGGCGACCATGGCGAAGCGCCCGCGACAGGCGAGGCGTCGGGTGCCGGTGAGCAGCTCCTCGCCGTGCAGCTCGACGTCGACGGTCATCGAGCTGCGCCCGGTGGCCACGACGCGGGCGGTGAGCTCGGCAATGTCACCCTGTCGCACCGGCATGACGAAGTCACAGCGCTCACTGTTGGCGGTGACGACCGTGCGACGACAGTATCGCGACGCGGCGATGAAGGCCGCCTTGTCCATGAGCGCGAGGGCCTGACCCCCGAACAGCGTGCCGTAGTGGTTGGTCTGCTCGGGGAAGACCATCTCGATCATGCGGATGGGCTCAGAAGGCGACATCGAGGGCAACGCTCCCTTCCACCGCAACCTGGTACGCCGAGGGCCGACGCTCGAAGAAGTTGGTCACTTCTTGGACGTCTTGCAGCTCCATGAAGGCCAGCGGGTTGGGACTTCGGTACTGCGGCGTCATGCCCAGCCGGGCCAGGCGCTGGTCGGCGCAGTATTCGATGTACGAGCGTACGTCCGCCACGCTGAGCCCGCGCACGCCCTGGCCGAGAAGGTCTTCGGCGAACAGCGCCTCGCACGAGACCGCTTCGTCGATCATCTCGCGGACCTGACGTTCGAACGCCTCGTCGAAGAGATCGGGCTCTTCACGTCGCACGGTGTCGATGACTTCGAACGCAAAGCGCATGTGGCCGCTTTCGTCGCGGAACACCCAGTTCGTGCCGCTGGCAAGCCCCTGCAGCAGGCCGCGCGAGCGCAGGAAGTACACGTAGGCGAAGGCTCCGAAGAAGAACAAGCCCTCGACGCACGCGGCAAAGCACACCAGGTTGAGCAGGAAGCTGCGGCGATGCTCTCGGGTGGTCAGCGTCGTCACGTCGGCCATGGCATCGAGCCACTTCAGGCAGAAATCCGCCTTCCGCTGGATCGATGGGATCGTTTCCACCGCGGCAAACGCCCGGTGCCGCGCAGCGGGGTCGGGCACGTACGTGTCGAGCAGTGTCAAATAGAACTGCACGTGCAGCGCCTCTTCGTAGAGCTGCCGCGACAGGTACATGCGGGCCTCGGGAGCGTTGATGTGCCGGTACAGGGCGAGGACGAGATTGTTGGCGACGATTGAGTCGCCCGTGGCAAAGAAGGCGACGAGGCGCTCGACGAGGTGGCGCTCGGCGGGGTCCATTCCCTCGCGTAGGTCGGTGACGTCACGGGAAAAGTCGACCTCGTCCACGGTCCACGTGTTCTTGATCGCGTCGCGATACATCTCGAAGAACTGGGGGTAGACCATCGGCCGCAGCGTCAGGCACAGGCCGGGGTCGAGCAGGCGGGAAGGGCGGGATACGGCGCTCATTGGCAGGCCTCGCAGGATTCGGGGTTCTCGAGATTGCACGCGACAGGCTCACGCACGGTGGTCTTGGCAATGCGGGTCGCGGGTCGCGAGCGCAGGTAGTAGGTGGTCTTCAGGCCTTTCTTCCAGGCGTAGAAGTACATCGACGACAGCCGCCCGAGCTCGGGCGATTCGACGAACAGATTCAGCGACTGGCTTTGATCGATGAACGCGCCGCGGTCGGCGGCCATGTCGATCAGGCTGCGCATCGGCAGCTCCCACGCGGTGCGGAACACGGCCTTGTCGTGCTCGTCGAGCACTTCGAGCGCCTGAACCGATCCGTCTGCACGCTTGATTGCGTCGCGGACCTCGGGCGTCCACGCGTTCTTGGCCTGTAGACGTTCGACGAGCGCCCGGTTGACCTGCAGGAAGTCCCCCGAGAGGGTTTCGCGCTTGAACAGGTTCGAGACCTGCGGCTCGATGCACTCGTAGCACCCCGCGATCGAGGCGATGGTGGCCGTCGGCGCAATCGCGACGATCAGCGCGTTGCGAAGCCCGGCGGAGCGGATTCGCTTGCGAAGCGCAGGCCACCGCGGGTCGGTGGGTTCGACGCCCCAGTGGTCGAACTGGAGTTCACCGCGAGCGGCCCGGGTCCGAGTGAAGGCGGGGTGCGCCCCATGCTGCTCGGCGAGGTCGCACGAGGCTGTCAGCGCTTCGAAGTAGATCCGCTCCGCGATCGCGGCCGAGAGCGCTCGCGCGCGCGGGTCGTCGAACGGCAGATCCATGGCGAAGAACACGTCTTGCAGCCCCATCACGCCCAGCCCCACCGGTCGCCAGCGTGCGTTGGAGCGAGCGGTCGAAGGGATTGGATAGAGGTTCTGATCGATGACGGCGTCGAGCTGGCGAACCGCAACGCGGACGGTGCGGGCGAGCTTGTCGAAGTCGAAGCGTGCGACGCCGTCGTCGCGATACAGATGGTGCGCAAGGTTGACCGAGCCGAGGTTGCACACGGCCGCTTCATCGCTGGAGGTCACCTCGACGATCTCGGTGCACAGGTTCGAGAGGTGCACGACGTCCTCTTCGTGGGCGGTCTGGTTGCAGGCGCGATTGCAGGCGTCCTTGAAGGTCATCCAACCGTTGCCGGTTTGGGCCAGGGTCCGCATCATCCGTGCGTAGAGTTCGCGCGCGGGGATCTGCGTGCTGGCGAGTCCGGCCTTCTCGGCCGCTTCGTAGCGAGCGTCGAACGCCGTGCCCCAAAGGTCAGGTAGATCCGGAACGGTCTTCGGGTCGAAGAGACTCCACATCGCGTCGGCCTCCACGCGGCGCATGAAGATGTCGGGGATCCAGTTGGCGAGGTTGAGGTTGTGGGTGCGCTGGGCTTCGTCGCCGGTGTTGTTGCGCAGCTCCAAGAACGCTTCGATGTCGGCGTGCCAGGGCTCGAGGTACACGCAGCACGCGCCTTTTCTACGGCCGCCTTGATTGACGGCGCTCACCGACGCATCGAGCGTCTTGAGCCACGGCACGATCCCGCTGCTGTGCCCGTTGGTGCTTTCGATGAGTGAACCCCGGCTGCGGACGCGGTGGTAGGCGAGACCGATGCCGCCCGAGAACTTCGAGAGCATCGCGACGTCGGTGTAGCGGCCGTAGATGTCGCGCAGGTGGTCTTGTGGCGAGTCGAGCAGGAAGCAGCTCGAGAGCTGCTCGTGGGGCGTACCCGCGTTGAACAGGGTGGGAGAGCTGGGTAGGTAGTCGAGGTTTGAGAGCAGGTCGTACAGCTCGACCGTCTGCTCGACGGTGCTCGACAGGGCTGCGGCCACCCGCAGAAAGAACAGCTGCGGTGTTTCCACCGCATCGCGGGTGTGCGGGTGGCGAAGCAGGTACCGGTCGTGCAGGGTGCGCAGGCCGAAGTACTCGAATCGGCGATCGCGTTCAGGAGCGAGAGCGGCTTGTAGCGCTTCTGCACTACGACGTAGAGCGCTGGCGGTTCGGGTCGCGAGCAGTCCGAGACTCTCGCAGCGGTTGGCGTAGCTGACCACGTCGTGCACGCCTTGGGCCTGCACGTCGTCGATGATCGCCGCCGCGAGCAGCCGCGCAGCGAGCTTGGAGTAGTCTGGGTTCTCGTAGGTCAGCGCCGCCGCTGCGCGTATCGACAGCTCGTCCAGCTCGCGCGTAGTGCTGCCGTCGACGAGCCCGCCGATCGTCGCGGTCGCGATGCGATGCACGTCCACGCCAGGCAGTCCGTCGCAGTGGCGGTCGATGGCGAGCAGGATTCGCTGCAGGTCGACGGGCTCGGTCGCGCCGCAGCGCTTGCGAACCCGCATGCTCGAATGCAGGCGTTCGGGGGATGATGGGGATGTCGTGAGCACGGTTCTCCTCTCGTTCCTCGGCAAGAAGGACCGCGGGGAGAACGGGACGGTCGCCACCATGCGGCGGCGGAGCGCGGGCGCGCCCTCGAACCAACCCTCACCCCCGCGGGTGACGCAGGAGGCGGTGCAGGGGACGGCAGGACGGCGCAGGCCATCGCGCATGCGAAGACCTCGTCCGGCCGGCCTCCCGCGAAGCCTCCAGGTCGAACGAGCGCCGATGTTCGGGGCACTCGGTGGCGGCAGGTCTTCGGGCTCTCGAGCGCCTTCGACCCGCCAAGAGGCTGAGCCGACGTGCCTACTACCCACCGCTTCCCAGCCGAAATCGGCCAGTGCTCGTTGGTGGGGTTCGTTCTCGATGACCGCTGCGGGGCAGCCCCGGAATCACACCGGGTTCCCTTTTCAGCCCCAGGGAGCAGACCCCTGGAGCACCGTCACACCCACCATATATTGGGGTCGAGACGTGCTTGTCAACTAGATGTTGTGTTCAGTCGGGACCGCGATGCGGGCGGTCGACCGGCCGGGCGCCGCGGTTCTCATCCACGAACCGCGCCTCGACGGCGGATCGCGTCAGTGGTCCGAAGTGGCCGGTGAAGAATGTGGTCGCGTTCGATGCCGCGCCGTCGAGTACGGCGAGGATGTCGGCGTCGTTGTCCTCGAGGTCACACATGTAGAAGTGGCGCTTCGGTCGGCGTCCGACGATGGAGCCGCGGAAGAGGTCTCCCACGAATGCCTGGGCACCCGACACGACGATGAGAGAGCCCTCGGTGTGACCGGGCAGTGCGAGCACCGTTCCGTCGACGCTGGAAATGGTCCGCAGGTCGAGCGCGTCTTCGACGATGACGTCGGCCTCGGTCGAAGTGAAGGTCACCGCTTGGTCGCTGGCAAGCCGTCGACGCGCCGTTCGATCAGTGGGGCAGAGCGAGTCATTGGTTCCTCGCGAGAGCATCGTCGCGTCGCCTTGCCCCACGACGATGCGCGTGCCGTAGGACTGCTGAAAGAAGCGGGCGCCCCCGGCGTGGTCGGCGTGGGCGTGGGTGAGGACGATGGCTTCGAGCTTGCGTGGGTCGAGGCCGCGGCGCTCGAGATCCGCGGCGAGAGCAGGGCCGTCGGTCTCGAGCCCTGCATCGACCATCACGTAGCCATCGTCTCCCGCGATGACGTGCACGTTGTTGTAGTGACGAACGAACGTATGGACGTCCGCGTGGACGTCGTAGGACGTGGCACAGCCGACCACGAAGAGGAACACGATGCACAGCGCACGCATCAGTTGCTCACCAAGGGCGTTCGACGATTGAGCTCCGGCGCGACGACCTGGTCGGCAAGGTAGCGCGCGACCGACTTGAGCGCTTCGAAGACGAGGTGGACCCAGCCAGTGACGATCGCTGGTTGCGGCGTATGCAGTGTGATGTTCACGGCGTGAACTTTGATTCGAAAGTATACGGTGTCAACATTAACTTCGCGGCTTGTCGAGAAAAGTTCACGATGTCAACATGGTGGAGTGCCAAGGAAGGCCGCATACCACCACGGGAACTTGGCGGAGGCGCTGGTCGCCGCAGCGCGCGATGTCGTGGTCGAGTCGGGCTGGGAAGCCGTCAGCCTTCGCGCGGTGGCGCGAACCATCGGCGTGTCGGCCAACGCAACGTACCGGCACTTCCCGGACAAAGCGGCGCTTCTCCTCGCGATTGCGATGCAGGCCTTCGACCAGCTCGCGGTACGGATGCGGCGCGTGCAGGCCCGCAGCAAGGGGCAGGACGAACGCGCGGCGATCGCTCGGTTCGAGGCGACGGGCCGCGCCTACTTCGGCTTTGCGGTCGACAACCCAGAGCTGTTTCGACTCATGTTCAGCCCGGCGGGCCGAGGTCACGCAGACAGGCGCGAGGACGAACAGACGCCCTACGACCTGCTCGCAGAGGCGCTCGACGGCCTCGTTGTCGCGGGCGTGCTCCTACCCCAGAAGCGAGAGGGCGCGGAGATGCTGGCGTGGACGAGCGTGCACGGCCTCGCCACGCTGTCCTTGAGCGGGGTGCTCGAGACGTCGCGAGAGCGAAAGGCCGCGCTGGAGCAGGTCCTGGCCTTCGTCGTTTCGGGGCTGTCGAGTCGACCGCTGTGACCGGGTCGGCCAACGCGTCATGTGCACGCTTCCCCGGCTTCGACATTCACAGCGTCCGGCAGCGTCGCCAGACGAACATGTTGCTCTCGCCCTCGAGCGTGAGGCCGCCGATCGATGCTCCTGGAGCCGCGAACGAAGCGACATGGACGTTGCCCTCATCGTCGACGGCGAGGTCACCCGCGCGCGTGCCGTACTCGTCGAATCGGTCGGCGCGTTCGACCCACGCGACCTGTCCGCTGGGGTCGAACTGGGCGAGGAAGAAGCGTCCGCGGTCGACGGCTTCGATGACGTCTCCGGAGTC
>JBCCQM010000132.1:0-23460 GCA_039024335.1 Myxococcota bacterium | reverse complement strand
TACGCCGCTGCAGCTCGGGCTGGGCATGCGAGGCGAGGTGTTCTTTGGCGTTGTCGGCACTGGACCCGCCACGTCGACTCCAACGTTCGATCTCTCGAAAGTCGCCAAAGAAGACCCGCTCTACGCCTTTTTCGCGGCTTCCGCGACGCCGAGTCGGCCGCTTCCCGAGGGCGTAGGCGACGCCATCATCGGGCAGGCAAAAGCCGTCGCCAACGAGGGCTGACTCTTGCAGTAGCCGTCTTCATAGCGACCACGGGAAGCAGTGGGCTGCCCGAGCGAACTTTCTGCACGGAATCGCCGCGCCCACGCGACCGATGGGCGTGGATGGTGTTTTCGTTCGCTGCGTCGCGGCGCTGCTCGCCGGCGCATCCCTAAGCTGCGCCCTCGACCCAAATGGGGACGCGTCCCAGGGGTCCACCGGCGAAGCCGTCACCGCATCGTCCAGCACGACCGCGTCGACGGAGCCACAAACCGGCTCGACGACGGGGAACGGCAGCAGCACCGCCGGAGCCGTCGAGCCGGACGAAAGCACGACCGGCAGCAGCACCACCACCGACGGGTCGGGCGGGACGCCGACGGGTGACGCCTCCACCACCGGCGATGCGTCCACGACGACGGATGCCTCCACCGGGAGCACGTCGACGGGCGTTGGCGTCGATCCACCGAGCTGCGAGTTCGACGATGCGTCCACGCCCAACTGCACGCCCTGGCTCTTCACGCCGGACCCTGCGTGGACGCTGGGCAGCATGCACGCGCACCCCTCGGGTGGAGTGGTGCTCGGCGGCTCGACCGAGGGTGGTGGGGTGCTCGTCGGCCTCGGCCCGGCCGGCGCGGTCGAGTGGACCCACGTCGTCGACCCCACCGAGCACGGATTCGCCGAAGGCGTCGCGTCGGTAGGAGGCCTGGCCACGCTTGCGTCCGGGGACGTCGTCGCGCGAATCGACCGCGAAGACCAGCCCGCGCTCCTGATGCGGCTCGTCCCCTCCGACGGCACGCTCGCGTGGGCGCACGAGTTCGACGACGAGTTCCTCGGCCTTCCGTGGGGCGTCGCGAGCGACCTGTACGAGCCGCCCACCGTCTCCTCCGACGTCCGCCTGGCAGCCTCGATGATGAGCTCGGCGCTCGTCGTCAGCGTGTCTGGAACCGGCGGCTTTCCCCCAGCTCCACCCCCGCGGCTCATCGTTCGCCTCGATCCCGCGACGGGCGTGCCGCTGTGGGTTCAGCAGCACGGGGCTTACAACGCAGGACTCACCATCGACGACGCCCAGGGCCGCGTCTTGAGCGAGCACCAGCAGAGCACCGGCTTCACGACGAGCCACATCGCCGCCCATCACCTGGCCGACGGCGCGCTGGAGACCACGCTCAGCAGTGCGCAGTTCGGCGGCGGCCTGGGACTCTCCGGCGTGGGCGTGCGATCCGATGGCGGACTCGTTGGCGCGTTCTATCTCGACTTCTCCTTCCAGCCGACGCACCTCGGTGTCTGGGACGAAGCGCTCGAACTCCAGGACGCACACGTCGTCGAGGACGTGTTCCCGGTCGCCGTCGCCGTGAACGCGCTGGACGTGGCACACGTCCTGCTCGGGGCGCCCTCACCCTGCGACCCACTGCTGCTCGGCCTGCCACCGGGCGGCGTGCCCGAGGTGGAGCTGCTCCGGGCCGAAGACTGGGCTGCGACGCGTTCGCTCTCGACCCACGGCACCGCGATCCGGCTGCTGCACGTCGACGGAGCGGTGCGCCAGGTCTGCGTTCCGGCTTGAAGGCCTTCCCGTGCGCAGCTCAATTTGCGCAACCTTGTTCAGGTCAAAGTCGAATGATCCCAATGATGTACAAGGAACTCCACTCAAGTCCTGTTCAAGGATGTTGCAATTCTGTTCAACGTATGAAAAACCTTGAACAAGGACGGGGCGAGCTGATGAGAACGACCAAAATGATCTACGCGTGGGTGTTCTCCGTCGTGCTGGCCCCGGTGGGCTGCAGCGAGCGGGTGCTCAACGACGACGGGCTCGCGGTGGATTCGGACATGGCTGAGATCCGCGTCCTCCACCTCGGGGTCAACGCACCGGCCGTCGACGTGTTCGCCAACGGCGAGGGGCCGGTGGTCGAGGCGCTCAGCTTCCGAGAAGGAAGCGAAGCACTCACCGTTCCGGCGGGTGACTACACGTTCGAAGTCAGCGTGGCCGGGTCGGGCCCCGATGCGGCCGTGCTCGCGCCTGCGATCCAGCTGGACGGGGGCACGAAATACACCGCGGTTGCACTCGGCGACCTCACCCGGGCGGGCGGCGTTGGCTTGCAAGCCCTGCCGCTCGTGGACGACGACGTTGGCATCGATCCCGACGACGTCCGCATCACCGTCATTCACGCTGCGCCTGCGGTCGGCGAAGTCGACATCTGGGAGATCAGCGATCCCGCCAACCCGGTCGAGCTGCTCTCGAACGTTCCGTTCGCCGCCGCTGCCACGCTCCCGGACATCCCGGCCGGAGCGCTCGAGCTTGGACTCGACATCGACGACGATCGTGTCCCCGACGTCACCTTCAGCATTCCCGACATCGGTCTCGGCGGCCAGCAGGTCAACGCGTTCGCCAACAACGATGCGAACGGTGGCGTTGCACTCATCGCGCAGCTGCCCGACGCCACGATCGTGCCCATCCCGGCCAACGCCAGCTGACGACGCGTCTGCGACCGAGTTGACCAGGCCACCGCAACGGCGCACGCTTTGTGCGTGGACGCGGAGGCGTGGCGATGGTTCTTTGGCGGCCTGCATGAAGCGCAGCGCCCCGGAACCGTTCGCGCCCAGCTAGAGCGCGCGCGCTCCATGATGCACGACGCGTACGAGCAGCCCATCACGGTCCCTGCGCTGGCCAAGCAGGCCGCAATGTCGCCATCACACTTCATCCGCACCTTTGCGCGGGAGTTCGGCGTGACGCCGCGCCAATACCTCATCGAGGTGCGCCTTCAGCACGCGAAGCGCCTGCTGCAGACGACCAGCCGAAGCATCACCGAGGTCTGCATGGACGTGGGCTTTTCGAGCTTGGGCTCCTTCAGCGACCGCTTTTCGAGGCACGCTGGCGTCCCGCCGACGGCGTTCCGGCGCACCCTGGTGCAGAGTCTCGGCCTGCCGAGCGCTCAGCCCCCCATCCCCGGGTGCTTCCTCGCCCGCTTCGCGCCCCAGCTCCCGGCCTAGCGGCTGAGCAGATTCGCAATTTTCGAGAAGAACACGCGGGAGTTCACCGCTACGGTGCGGTCGTGATCTCCAAAATGTCCCACGCGGCCCTCTACGTGCACGACCAGGACGAAGCCCTGGCCTTCTACACCGAGAAGCTCGGCTTCGAGGTTTGCACCGACATGACGATGGAGGGCTTCCGCTGGCTGACCGTGGGTCCCAAGGACCAGCCCGACCTGCACCTGGTGCTGATGAAGCTCGCGCCCAGCCCCATGATGGACGAGGCGACCGTCGCCCAAATGAAGGACCTGCTCTCCAAGGGGGCGTTCGGTGCCGGCGTGTTCAACACCGCCGACTGCAAGGCCACCTACGAAGAGCTCAAGGCTCGCGGCGTCGAGTTCATGGGAGAGCCGCAGGAGCGCCCCTACGGCATCGAAGCCATGTTCAAGGACAACTCCGGCAACTGGTTCTCCCTGACCCAGCCGCGAGACTTCGGCTGAAGCTCAGCTCACCGGGAGATAGATCTCGGTCTTCATCACCGCGTGGTCGACCACGCCCGGGTCGTCGACGTAGATCTCCCAGCCCGCGCCGGGCGTTTTGCCCAGCTCCTTGGCGCGCGCGTAGACCCGTCCCCAAGACTGTCCCATGGAGTCATAGCCACCGACGTGCACCAGCTTCAGGACCTCACCGCCCGCGGTCGTCCCGGCGGTGATTTCCCCCTCGGTCTCCACGGCCGCGCCCACGAAGACCCCCGCGTGCGCATCGGCGACCTTGGTCTCCATGTCCATCTTGCACCACACCGTCATCGGCGCGGACGCAGGCGCAATCCCCTTGCCCGTCACCCACTGCATCACCTTCGGCAGCACCTCACCGTAGAAACCGGCCAGCTCGGTCACGGGAACGTCGCGCCGGATGCCGACGAAGTGTCGAGGAGGGTCTTGGATGAGCTCGATGTCGGCCATGAAGGCCTGCATCGTCCTGCGGCCCGGGGCCGCTTGCAAGCGGTGCGGCGTCCTTGGCACGAGCCCCTTCCGATGGCTGTTACCCTCCCGTTCCAGTTCTCCTTCTGCGTCGCGCTTGCCGGGGCTCTGTGGGGACACCGCCCCTTCCAAGGCGACAGCGTTGCGCAGCTCCTCGAGGCCCACAATGGAGGCCCAGCCGGTTTGGGTTGGATTCGGTCGGCGCTGCGCAGAGGGCTGAGTCTACACCCCCAGGATCGCTTCCCATCCATGAAGGCGTTGAGCGATGCCCTCGAGCGACACCCCGCGCGCCGTCACGTCTTGGCCGTCGGGGGGCTCGACGTCGTTGCGGGCATCGGACTCGTCTCCGCCGACCCGACGGACGGTCCCTGCCAGGACTCGGAAGAAGCATTCGCCGCGTCTTGGTCCGACGCGCGACGGCAGGCAACGCCGGAGGGATTCCTGGCCGCGGGCTCGAAGATCGCCGCGTCGACGTGGGCGCGCCTCGAGCCCCAACTGAACGCCTTCGGGCAGACCTGGGTCGCACAGCACCGTGACGCGTGCGAAGCCGCCAACGTGCGGAAGGAGCAGTCGTTCGAGGTGATGGACCAGCGCATGCTGCGTCTTGAGCGGAGTCGTCGGTCGTTCGAGGCGGCCGTCTCCGTGTTCGAGGCCCCGACGGAGACCGTGGTCGACAACGCGGATGACGTCACCGCGGCGCTTCCCGACATCGTCCGCTGCGCAGACGTGGACACGCTCCCCGAAGGAGCCCCGCCCCCGCGCCGGTATGGCGGAGGCGGTCGAAGCCTCTGCAGCGCTGGTCGCAAAGTCCGAGGCACTGCTTTCCGCCGGAGACGCCGAGGCCGCAAAGCAGGCGGCCGTCCGCGCGCAAGAACGCATCGAAGGTCTCTCGTATCCGCCCGCCGAGGTGACGGTGATGAAGGCCGTGGGCTTGGTCAAGAACGACCTGGGGGACCCCCGGGCGCTTTGGAGCTGTTGACCAAGGAAGCGGCGGGCGACGATGTGCTTGGCGAGAGCAGCGCGAGACGTCGAAGCAACGTCGGCATTCATCATTTTTTGGAGCGTCGTGCGCGCTGAGTGCCCGCCATCACAAACGCCCGACGAAGAACCCAGAACCACGGCCTCGTCGTGATCATTTGGGCGGCTCGCCGGACAACCCCCGCGTTCCGATGGTGCTTCCCAACGATAGCGTCGCGTCCCCGTTCGTCCTCGTTCGCCGCCGAGACCTCGTCGAGCCTCCAACCCTGGCCGCAGTGCGCGACGTGATTCGTCAGGCAGCGCCGCTCCTCTCGCCGTCGGACTACGAAGCGTTGTGCCAGGACGTGCTCTACGGGCGTGTTCTGATTGCTCGACGCTCGGTCGACGAGCGCTGCGATACCGCAGAAGTCATCGAACTCACAGGCCTTGCGGGCGGCTCGGTCGCGTGAGTGGTGCGCCCCTCGACGTCGAGCTCACCCTCCGTCGTGGCGACCAACCGCTCGAGGGAACGTGGAGTCTTCACCAGCTCGACCTCCGCGAGTCACTCGCAGACCTGTATGCCGCGAGACTGCTCGTCGCCTGCGAGGACATCTGCGTCCCGACCGAGGCGTTGCTCGGCGCCCGCGTCGAGCTGTGGGCGGGAACCGCAGCCAGCGTACTTCAACTGCAAGGCGTCATTCTCGGCGCGCGGTACGAGCGGACCTTTCACGGCACGGCGTACTACCGGCTTCGCGTCGGCCCAGCAATCAGCCTGCTGGAGCACCAAGCACGGACTCGGCTCTTCTGCGACGCAGCTCCCCTCGACCTCGTCGCCGGCCTGACGGATCCCGTCACGCTCGCATTCGAAGGGTCGATGACGGCGGAGTACCTCGAGCAGCCGCTCGAAGCCCGTGACTACACCGCGCAGCGAGGCGAGACCGACCTCGACCTGCTTCGTCGCATTCTTGCCGACGAAGGCATCTACTGGACCATCTCCCACGAAGGCACGAGCGAATGCGTAGTTCTGCGCGATACGGCGTCGGCCTTCACCGACCCCGAGCATCTGCTTCATCTGCCATTCGTACCGGGCACGAACTCCTACGAACCGAGCATTCAGAGGATCCAGCACGGCGTTAGCACGCACGCTGAATCCGTTCACGCTGGGTCGTGGGACTGGAAAGGAACACCACCGAAGCGCTTCGAATCCAGCGAGCAGACGCACCCGAGCGGACACGTCTTTGGCCACGTAGAACTGCCTCCTCACGAACGGCTTCGAGAATCGGACGCCGGTTCGGGACCTCACCTCGACCGGACATCGATCCGGGCGAGGATCGGAGCCGAACGCACCATCTCTGAAGCCACGAGCGTCGAAGGTACTAGCGATGCACTCGAACTCCGCCCCGGCCGAGGGTTTGAGCTCTCCGGTCATCCTAACCCGGACCTCGACCGCGTCTTCTATGCGACCGAAGTCATCCATACCTTTGAACGCGCCGCGCGCGACGGCTCCGCTGCGGGCTTCGACTATCGCAACTCGTTTCGCGCGCTTCCCGAAGGCGTCGAGTTTCGACCTCCGAGACGCGTGGCCCCGGTCGCACCAGGCCCAGAAACCGCCGTGGTCGTGGGCGATGCGAAAGCACCATCGTCAACCGACGAACACGGGCGGGTCCGCGTTCGCTTCGCCTGGGCAGCCGAGGACGAATCGTGTCCGGTTCGTGTCTCCCAAGCCTGGGCCGGCTCGGGCTACGGAGCGTTTTTTCTTCCGCGACCGGGCATGGAGGTCGTCGTCACCTACCTCGATGGCCACATCGAGCGTCCCCTCATCACCGGATGCGTCCACAACGGTGCGAACACACCACCGCTCCAGCTCCCCGACGATCGCGCCCAATCCACACTCAAGACACAGTCGTATCCTGACGGGCAGGGCAGCAACGAACTCCGCTTCGACGACCGTAAGGGGCGTGAGCAAGTCGCGCTGCGGGCGAGACGTCGACTCGACATGTGCGTACGCGGGTCTCACTACGCAACGGCCCGCGGCAACCGCGAGATCGTCGTCGGGCGCGAAGACGAGGGATGCCTCAACACGTTCGTCCACGGCAACACCAACACCGTGGTTGGTGGCGACACTTATACAGACGTGTTGGGCAACGAGTATACCGACGTATTCTGGAACTCGTACTTTCGCACCGGCGGCGAGCGGACGCTGAGCGTTGAGAAGACCTATACGATCGACGCGACATCGGTCCGAACACAGGCGTCAGAACGCGTTCAAGTAAAAGCCGCTGAAGTTATCCACGAAGGGACGCAGCGCGTCAGCATTCGGGGCGACGTTGTAGCGATCGAAGCCCAGCACGAGCTATCGCTGAGCGTGGGCGGCAACCACATTACGATCAAGCCGTTCACAGACGGCATCTATATCAATGGGGAACGAACCTCGATCAACTCAGGTGGCGCCCGCGTCGAGGCTGACATACTCGACGACCTTCCCGAGTTGGAGACATCGAGCGCGATCGAAGCGCTTTCGGCATCATGCCGGACCCGACGTGGCGGTGGGCGCGGCGGGAAACGCCCCCCTCGTACCAACGAGCCTCGGTACTACAAGCCGCACCATCCGCCCCCATATCCACCTCCTCCAACGCGAAAGAAGAAGCCGAAGAAGGAAGAGCCCAAACCGGACGACACCTGTCGATTCGATGGCATTCGGATGGAGTGTGAACACGGGCGAAGTACGATCGGACGGGTCCTCGAAGTCGTTCCGCGAGACGGGCCCGACACCATCGAGCTCGCGGCGTCGACGAAAGGCAAGTGCACGGATCCACCGACGTGGTCCGTCAAAGGCGGCGCAATGCTTGGAACCGCCGACAAGGTTCACTACGACGCGCTGCAACCGAACTACGACGTCAAGCTCTTCCCGTTCCCACGGGATGTTCGAGACCGCCTAAAGCCCACCATCATCATCGCCGAGCTCCCCGGCGGCCCTTCGGAGTTTCGAGAGATTCTGGTGTTCCCGACCAACACCATCGATGTGGACGCGGAGCTCCCCGTCGAGCGCATCACCAAGGAGTTCATCGACCCCTTGTTCCGCGAGATGCCGTTCGTCGAGGACCTCCTGGGCATGCTTCCCGTTTCGGTCAAGCTGGAGGTCGCTCGGATGCTGTGGCAGGTCTCCTTCGAGGAGTACACCGACTACCGGGCCTACCTGCGGTACTCGCTCGAGTTCCACGTCAAGGGCGAGGTCAAGGTCGATGTCGCGCTCAAGGTCAGTAAAGCCATCAAGATCGTCAACCGGCTGATCAAGGCCTCGAAGTTCAAGTACGCCGATGAGTTCATCTCGGTCCTCAAGCGTTTCAACTTCGAACCCAAAGTCTACTTCCAGAACAAGCCAGACATCGACGTCGAGTGGCACCGCCGAGGTCCGGACGACGACCTCTTCGTCCAGCCGGAGAAGGGCTCCGACCTCAACTTCGACATCTCGATCGGGTTGGCGTTCGACGCTTCGCTACCAAGTCCAGTTGGGAACAAGAAGGCGCTCAAGATCGGATTCGACGCCTCCTTCAACTACAACTTCTCAGGACTTCCGACCTTCTCCAGCTCGGCCTTGAAAGTCCGAGCGAGATGGACGGTCACCGACATCGTACTCAAGGATGCGTATCTCGACACGCCCATCGGCAAGCTCTCTCTCAAGGATGCCCTCGATGAACCCGACGAAGGACTCAAGCTCCTCAGTCGCCTCGTCGACCCATCGAAGCTGAGCTTTGGCTTCGAAGTCGATCTGACCTGGCTCCTGGAGATGGCCGAATGAACGACTTCATGATCCGTGCCCACGGCTCGAACGTGTGCGCCGAGGTGTACTTGAACGACATCCCCGTCATCCCCTGGTTTCGTTGCGGCGAGACACACGCGGTTCGGCCCCGGTCCGTGTCGAGGTGGCTCGAACCGACGGGCAACACCCTCGAGGTGTTCGCGCGCCATTTTTCGGAAACCGGTCCTCGCTTGAGCCTGGACCTGGAAGTCTTCGCGGAGAACCACACGAGCAGCGTCCTGCATTGGTCGGTGGCAAAGCCGGGCATCGACACGACGTCGTTCGACACCCCGACCTGCCGTCGAATGCGCCTTTGGCAAGATGCGACGCGACTCCACTACGGCGGTGCCCTCCGCGGCCGCGCCCTCACCGTGGCTGCGGACATTCACCGAGCATTCTCCGCGGCAGACTTCACCGCCGTCGCAGCCCTGCAGCGCTACGCACTCTTGGAGCGAGCCAGGGAACGGGCCCAGCCTGCTCCAAACCTCGAGCACATCGCCGCGCTGTATGCATCCATGCATGACGAGGGAGTCCGCGTCCGGCCCTTTGCGCTCGGAGAGTTCTCCGTCGCATTGCATGGTCGCAATCGTGTCGTCACGGTCTCTCGACCCTTTGGGCAGCCTGCCATCGTGCTCGAAGACGAAGACGGGCGAGCCGTGACGAGGCTCGAACTCCACCTCGCCCACGTTCAAGGCGAACTCCGCTGGGTACGGTCATGAGCGAGAAGCCCCCATCTCCAGCAGCCCGGGTCGGCGACACCATCGCACACGACCCCCTCGTCCCCAGCGGCGTTCTGAGCCCCGCCCCGACCAGCCGGGGAAGCGTCATCATCGAAGGGCTGCCCGCAGCCACCGTCGGTTCCGTCGCGCCCTGCAGCGGAGCGACATCCGCCGGCCCGATTCACCCGCCGGCCCCCTCCACGGTGGTCTCCGGTTCGGGGACGGTCATCATCGAAGGTGCACCCGCCGCTCGGTGGTCACCGTCGGGAGATAAGACGACCTGCGGTGCGTCGCTGGGGGACCTGAAGCTCGCTGCGACGCGCACGACCTTCATCGGCGATTGAGGTCCCGCCCAGCGACGATGCGGCCTCATGAGCACCGTCCCTCGGGCGCTTCCAGGACACGCAGAAGGGCCGCTCAGCCCTCGATCACGTGCTCCTCGCTGCGGAAGCGGCGGGCGACGATGTGTTTGGACATGGTGCTGATGTTTCGGACGAGGGCGCCCACGCGGCCGCCTTTGCTGTGCGGCGCTTCGCCGGCGGCCATGCGTCGCATCTGGGCTTGGTACCAGAACAGCTGCAGCAGGTCGTCGAGGGCGCGGACGCCGAGGGCGGGTTGGCCGACGTCGAGCGGGACGTCGGAGCCGGCGAGCAGCTTGTTGGCCAGGTCCGGGTCGACGGCGAACGGCCGCGCGATGCCGACGACGTCGACCGCTCCGGTGGCGCGGGCTTCGAGCATGCCCGCGCGCGTCCGGAATCCGCCGGTCACCATCAGGGGCATCTTCACGGTCTGGCGCATCGTCTCGGCGTACTCGAGAAAGTAGGCCTCGCGCGCGCGCGTGCTGGCCCGGGCGCCCATCATCGCGGGCTTCTCATAGCTGCCGCCGGAGATCTCGAGCAGGTTGATCCCCTCGGCCTCCAGGGCCTGCGCCACCAGCACGGAGTCCTCAGCCGAGAAGCCACCCCGCTGGAAGTCGGCCGAGTTCAGCTTCACCGAGAGCGCAAAGTCGGGGCTGGTCGCCGCGCGCATGGCCTTGGCGATCTCCAGCAGGAAGCGCATGCGGTTGTCGATCGAGCCGCCCCAGCGATCGGTCCGCTGGTTCGTTCGCGGCGAGAGGAACTGGCTGACGAGATACCCGTGCGCGCCGTGAATCTGCGCCCCGGCAAAGCCTGCCTGGTGCGCCTGCGAAGCGACGAAGGCATAGCGCTGCACGAGCGACTCGATCTCGGCGTCGGTGAGCGGGCGCGGCACGCTGAACATGCCCGGGCGGCCCTGCACGGGAATCGCCGAGGGGCCGACCGGCTCCCACGTCACCGCGCGCATGGTCTGACGCCCCGCATGGTTGATCTGCATGAACAGCTTCGAGCCGTTTGCCTGCGCGGCCTCGGCCCAGCGCCGCAGCATCGGCTGATGGCGGTCGTCCTCGAGCAGCACGTTGTGCGGCTCGGTCCGCCCCTGCGCGTGCACGATGACGTTGCCCGTGATCAGCATGCCGGCGCCCCCTTCACCCCAGCGCCGATAGAGCGTGGTGTGCAGGTCGGACGGCGCGCCGGACTCGTCCGCGATGTTCTCGCTCATCGCCCCCTTGCCGATCCGGTTCGGCAGCGTGACGGTGGCGGTGAGCGGCAGCGGTTGAGACAGGGCGTCGGTCATGGCAGTGCGCGGGGGTCCGGCGCCGAGTGTCGCGGAGTTACGCGCCGGACGCCACGCCCGCTCAGCGACCCGCAAAGGCGCGTGCGGCGGTGGCGACGTCTTCGGGCCGCTCGATCGGAGACGAGCAGGCGGCCTCCGTACACACGTAGAGAGCCGCTGTGTCGCGCTTGGGGTACTTGCCGGCCGCGTCGAACAGCAGGATCTTGCGGGGCTCGTACACCTTCAGCGCTGCAGCATGGAGCGCTTCGGCTGCGGGATCGCCGGGCTCTCCCGAGACGGTGAACACCACGCCCGGGTCCAGCACGGCCTCGGCGGCGAGGACCAGGTCTCCGAGGTACCGGCCTTCGGCCCGCACGGTTGCCGGCGCGCTCACGGCGAGCACCGCGTTTCGCCCTCGCTCCAGCAGCGACGCGTCGGCCACGTACTGCGAAAGCTCGATCAAGAACCGCGCAGCGGTGGCGTTCGACGACAGCGGCTTCCGGCGGCCGACCACCCGGTCCACCTCGGATGCGCTCGCCGCAAAGAACCCGCCGTTCGCCTCATCCTCGAGCAGCTTCAGGCCCGCAGCCAAGCGCACGGACGCGTCCAGGAAGCGGGCCTCATGCGTCACGCGATACAGGTCGAGCAGCGCGCTTCCCATGGGGCCCTGCGCGACGAGCTGGGCCCGCGCGTCGTCCGACACGGCGCGCATGCGGTCGTCGGACGCGACCGCGGTGGAGGAGACGAACTGCACGAAGAGCCCGTCGTCGCGCTGCCGCGCGAGCAGGACTTCGGCCGTACGCGTCGCACGCTGTAGCGCCGACGCATCTCCCGTCGCCTCGAACAGAGCGACATAGGCCGACACCACCGCAGCGTTCTTGTCCGTGTAGACCGCATGGTCGACGGGAGGCGTGCCGTACTTCAGTCGCGCTGCGGTCGTTTGCAAGGCGTAGTAGTCGCGCGCATTCATCCCCTCGGCAAGACCCGGCGCGTCGTCTTCCTGCGTGGATGCGAACGTGCCCTGCTCATCGAGCATGGTGTCTTCGAGATATCGCCGGATCGAGGTGGCGGCGTCCAGCCATCGTGCATCACCCGTGCGGGCATAGGCCTGGGCAAAGTTTGAGAGCGCGGCGCTTTGGTGCTGCGTCCGCTTCTCGGGAATGATCGCCGACCACGACTCGAAGCCCGCCACGAAGATGCCGCCCCACACCGGATCGATCGACTGCGTATAGGCGCCGACGGTCTCCAGCGCGCGCGTCTGCCAAACATCCTCTCCACGAGCATGCGCGCGCCAGAACGCGTGCTCGACGTTCGGCCCGATGGCGGTCCGGATCTTCGAGCCCCAGCCGGCGCCAGCCTCGTCGTAGAGACCGTCGAGACGCGCCACCAGCCGGTCACGCAGCCGCGCACCATCGGCGTCGCGAGGAGGATCGGGCGCGACGGCAGGCGCCGCATCGAGGGTGCCGGACGCCTTACGTTCGATGAGGTCGTCGAGAATCGGGATGAAGTTCTTCGGCAGCTTGTTGCCCCGAATCGCCAGCACCTGATCCCCCTCCGGCGTCAGCACGATCGTCGCGGGCCACCCCCAGGCGGAGTACCGCTCGCCCACGTCGGGCACGGCCTCTGCGTCCACCGCCACCGTGACGAAGTGCTCTGCGAGCCGCGCCCGCACGGCGGGGTCGGTGTACGTGTACTCGTCCATCCAGCGGCAGGCCGTACAGCCCTCGATGCCCACGTCGAGCAAGACGAGCCGATCGGTGGCTACCGCCTGCTCGAACGGAGCCGCGCCCCACGTCTCCCACTGCACCGTCACGGCTGGCGCGACGGGTACCGGCGCCGTGGTGGCCGACTCGGCCGAAGCGCATCCGAGAAGCAGGGTGAGTCCGAGCAAGCCGCCACGTCGCACGGTCGATCGAACGTGACGGGCGACGGACGCGTTACCCGACTCGATCGACCTAGTGCGTCTGGAACCAGCTGACGATGGCCGTGGGCGCCTCGTCGATCCACCCGTGGCCCTGCCCAGGGTCGAGCACCGTGCCCGTCTCGACGCCGATCGCATCGAGCGCGTCGCGGTAGAGTTCCATCGTCCATTGCGGCACGACCACGTCGGTTCCGCCGTGCAGGAACAGCGTGGGCCGGTGCGCGGCGTCGAGGTCTCCGGGGACGACGCAGGCCGGGCCGCCGCAGGTCGCGTACGAGGCCGAGTGAATCGCCAGGGCCCGGAAGCGGGCGCGATAGGCCTCGTCCATGCGGCTGGTCATGTAGCCGCCGCTGGAGATGCCCGCGGCGTAGACCGCCGATACGTCGACCGCACCGAACGTTCCCGCCTCGAGCTCTTCGAACAAGTCCAGCATGAACTGATGGTCACCGGACTCTTCCCAGGCGAGCGACGCCGGGGGGATGTTCGTCTGCCACGCGGTGTTGCCATCGAGCGAAGCCTCGGGCGTGATGACGACGAACCCCGCATCGAGCAGGGCCTTGGTCAGCAGCCCTTGATTCCAGAAGCCAAACGCCTCGGCGTCGAGCACGGTCCAGAACAGCTCGGCCGTGAAGAGCGAGCCCTGAAACAAGAACACCGCGGGCCACCCGTTGGCCGGGGGCTCGCCCAGCGGCGTCTGCCAATGCACCTCGCGCGGCGCGACTCCGGTCACGCCCGTGAACAGGGTCTTGGTCTGGTGCGTGCACACGAGGGTCGACGGCTGAATCTCACAGCGCGACCCCTCCGGCGCGACGCCGGTCGAGTCGCCCGCCGCCTCGGTGGTGCTGCCCTCCCCGGATGCGCCGTCCTGCGTCGTGGTGGTGTCGACGGCGGCGCCCGAGCTCGTCGTGCCGTCGGTGCTCGTGGCCTCGCCCGTCGAAGACTCGCCCTCACCCACGTCGACGCTGCCCGGGTTGCACCCAAGCACCGCCACCACCGCAAGCATCGCGGCCTGCTTCCCCCCGAACTTCACCCCGGGAGCATGCCCGAGCGCAGCCCGAGGATCCAACGGCGCGATCCGACACGCGGAGTTGCACCACAGGCTGCTAGAACTCGACGGCCAGGCCCGCGTCCGCGAACTCGTCGGCGAACTCCTCGGCTTCGCAGGGAAGCTCGAGCTCAATCGAAGCCAGGGTCTTGCGGCAGGCGAGGATCGCGTCGACGAGGGGGCGCTCATCCGCCTCGTCGAGGGCCCATTCGCAGTGATACAGCGCCAGTCGCTTCAACGCCGGCCGTCGCCGCAGGCCCTTTCGGGGCAGCTCGGCGAGAGCGGCGATGTCGGCGGCCGTGAGCTCGAAGCCGCCGATCTCGGCGTCTTCGACCCGGTAACGTCCGAGCATCGCAAATACCTCGGCCAGCCGAACGTCTTCGGCCTCGACGTTGAACACGAGGGAGTCGAGCTTGGGCAGGTCGCTGTTGGTCAGAAAGTCGCGGAGTCCCTCGGTCGATGCCGGTCCCTGCAGGTCGATGTTCTCCAGGCGCGGGCCCTTCACCGCGGACAGCCCCTCGAGATCGCCGTGCAGGCTCAGCCCCCGAAGGCCCTTCAGGGACGCAACCAGGGGGGCGACCGCACCGATGCGGCCGCTGTCGTCGTCTCGACCGCCCAGCGCCAACTCGCGCAGCTGGACTTCGTTCCGAATCAAACCGCCGATCCAGCCGGTGTAGTCGTCACCGGTCCCGGCTTTATTCCATGACTCGATGCGAAGATTCGTCGCCTCCGCGAAACGGTCGGAGGCGATGAGTTCGTCAATGTCGACCTCCGACGTCTCGGGCTTGAACGAACGGATTTCGAGGTCCCCGTAGGCGTCGTCCTCCGTGCAGTCGATCCACTTCCACCACAGCGCCACTCGATCGTTCTGGTCGAGTTCTTCGACGGGGGTCTCGCGCTGCAGCACCGTCCCCGGGGGCAGCGGTGGGCCGGCTGTCGCGGGGATCCGGGTCCCGGCTGGGGTCACGAGGAGCTCACGCAGCATCAGCTGCGTCGGAGAGAGATCGCCCTCGAGCATCGCACGGGCAAGCTCGCCCCGCGGTCCCTCGGCCTTCGCCAGCTCGTGGAGATTGAGCTTCGACAGCGCGGCGTGCAGGACCTGTCCGCCGGTACGCTCGGGCGCGTCGGGAGTCTCACCGGTCAACGTCGTGTCTCCGGCCGCGACCCCGCGTAGTCGGTCACCATCGAGCTCAAGCAGCGTCGCGATGTTCTCGAGAAACCACGGATGCGCGATGGGGTGGGGCAAAGGAACGTGGGCGAAGCGGCGGTTTCGCTCACTGGCCGAGATCAGCTCGACCCCGCAGACATCGCAGCGCTTCGACGTCTTCGGATCTGTTTGCCGACCGCACGCACAGCGGTTGCTGCGAGTCGGTCCGAACAGACGCTGACAAAATAACCCGCCATCGACCGTGTCTCGGCTGTTCGGGTCCAAAGTGAAGGCGTTCTCGATCGGACCGCGACTCGTCGCGTCGACCTCCTCGTCCGTGAGCCGTCGAACGTCAGGCTGGTGCGCGCCGGGCCGGGCTGCGAACCCAGCCGCCAGCAGCAGGCGTGTGGCCGTTTCGAGTTTGCCAGTCACGACGCCGGGCGCTTCATCCGGATCGGTGGGCTCGATCGGAGCGAAAAACCGGTCGAGTGCGGTCTTGCCGTCATTCATTCGGTCGAATACGGGCAGCTCGGCGCGTTGAGGACTGGGATAGTTGCAGCGCGCCAGTTCGTTGTAGGTGTCGGTGCGGACGCTGGCGGAGCCGGCCGAAGCTGCGAGCTCCCAGATGAGCCAGGAAGAACCGGCGGCGGCAAACCGATCAAGTCGCTGCCGCGACACGGCGGGCGCGTCCTCGGGAATGTCCGTAGACGCCTCGCTGACGATGGACAGGCTGGCGCTCTGGGTCCGCATCGACGTGCCCGCGGAACCCCCGAATCCGGCCAAACGATCGCGCGCAGAGGCGACGCGCATGACCTCGAGCGGGCCTTCGGCGGCGTCGCAGACGAGGTCGGTGGGCAGGTCGGAAACCTGCACAACCACGAGCCGGGCTCCGTCCCGAGTCTGCAGCACGTCACCGACGTCCAGCGGGCGAGCGACCTCTACCTCCACCACGGCCCGTTGTCGTCCATCGTCAAGCCGCGTGCGACTGGCCTCGACCACGGTGCCGTGCAGGCCGACGGGGGCACGCACGGCCGCCTCGAGGACCGTGTTGTCCGAGTCGCATCCAAACATCGCGAGGAACAGTGGGCCGCCGTTGAGAGGATCGATGGCGTGGACTCGGCCGATGAGCGGCGTCCCAGGCCGAACCTCGGTGCCCACCGGCGCCAGCGCGTCTGGCCCCAGCCCCTCTGCTGCTTCGGGAACGAACGCCTCCGCGCTGTCTTCGACTTCGAAACGACGGCGCTGCGTCGTGGCGAGGCGCGACGCGAACGAGGCATCCACGCTCACGTACCGCGGGCCGAGGCTGGCGACCCCATCGACGTTCCGTGCCGCCGTTGCCTGGTGCCAGGCATCGCTGGCTTCGGTGGTGCTCACGAGGCGAACCCTAGCAGTCCCACGGTGGCTCTGTGCTACCGTCCGGCCGTGGCGTCTACGGGTGACCTCAACGCGCTGTACGCAGACGTGGTCGAGAGCCACTACGGGCTGGCCAAGAGCCTGAAGTCGGCCGCGGGCTCGGAGGGTTGGAGACCGGCGATGCGCCGAGCGTTCGAGGCGACGCAGTCGCTGTTCGACCACTATGCGGACGCTCTGTCGCACAGCCTCACCGCGCCGGAGCGGGCCGGTTTCTCGGCCAACGCAGCACTGGTGGCCGACGCCTCGCTGTCCCCGGGCACGTGCCGGATCCCAAGGGCGCTCGTGATGCCGCTGGCGGGGCCGATCGTCATCGGGATCTTGGAGTGCACCGGTTGGGCGACCACCCGTCGGTCCGCGCGCCGCCTCCTCGCCGAGGACACGTTCACCGCTCGCGATGCGCTGCGTCGGGCCATCACGGTGCCGCGGCTCTTCCTTTCCACGACGTCCGCCGCGGTCGTGTGCCAGGCCGAGGTCTGGGATGCGCCAGCCGTTGCCGTCGATCCCCAGACTGCGCGCGCTCTGGATGCCGAGGACGTGGACGTCTTCGCGTTGTTCGGGGTCGACGCCGTGCCCCAAGCCAACTCGATCGCAGGCGAGGTCCAGGAGACCTCCGACCGAGGGGAGCCGCCGTCGGGGTGGCTCAGCGCGATCATGCGCGGAGGGGACGTCGCCGCCCAAGTCTCGGCCGCAGCCGTCGCCGGCAGCTCCGACCCGATGCGCGACGAGGTGCTGCGGGCGGAACTTGGTCGTTTCCCCCCGGGCGAACGGACACAGGTACAGACCTCGTTCGACGAGGAACTGCCGGAAATGGAGGCCGACCCCAACGACTCGGACCCCGAGGACGTCGACCCCATCGCCAAGTACCTCGACCGTAGCGTCGACGAACTCGAGCTTTCGGTCCGCACGGCGAACCTCTTGCAGAACGCCAACGTCCACTTCATCCGCGACCTCGTTCGGCTGACTGCCGAAGAACTCGCCGCGCTGCCCCGCGCCGGTCCCAAGACAGTCCAACAGGTCGAGGACATCCTCGCCGAGCTGGACTTGGAACTCGGAATGGACGTGAGCGAAAGCTAGCAGCCTGGGGTGCAACCCGTCGCATCGGATTGCACCACGGGCCGTCTAGAACCGCCGACCCACGGTGAACCCGACCGACTCCCGAGAGACCGTCGGCGCCACGTGGAGCGCCTCGATCTCCCGATAGTGCCGGCGCTGGCGGCCGTAGACGCGACCGTAGGTCAGCACGGCCGCGCCCGCGATGCTCATGGCGGCGCTGGCGTGCAGCGTGCCGAAGTCGTACCAGGTGTAGCAGCGGATGCCGTCGCACCCGGTGCGGTTGTCGAGCAGCGTGATTCGACTGCTGAGCCAGAGGCTCACGCCGACGGCGAGCAACGAGCCTCCAACCGCGTCGTACACGATGGGCTTGGCGCGTCCCTTGCGGCGGAAGATGAACCGGTCGCGGAACGCGTCGGAGCGCGCGCGCTTGGCCGCGCCCCACGACGCCATGCCCAAGGATCCACCCAGCAGCAGTGGTGCAGACAGCCGAAGCATCAGCGCGGGCGCAACGGTGGCACCACACGCGACGCCGAGTCCCGCCAGGCCCGCGACCTCTTCGACCTGCTCCTCCTCCGTCGCGTCCTCGTCGACTTCGGCCTCCATCGCCCGCGTCCCGAGCAGCCCGCACGTGTTGTTGAACAGCCCGACCGCCAACCCGTGCTCGACCGCAGCCGTCGTGCCGAGAATGCCCGCGACCGCCAGCAACCCGGTGCCGCGCTCATCGGGCGCGCGAATGAGGAGCGGCTGGCCGTCGGCGCTCTGCAGCGTGGCCGCAGCAGGCTCGGAGCGCCGGTAAAACCGCCACCGCTTCGATGATGGAGCAGCCGCCGCTTCGGGCGGCGGTGGCTGCTGAGCCTCGGCCACCGCCGGTTCGAACATCAAGAGCCCCGAGAGCAGCCAACCGAACACGTCGCTCGGATACCACGACCTCGTAGTCAGTCACACGGCTGAGCCGAGCTGCAGTTCGTGCAGTCGGCGCACACCGGTGTCGAGAGGTCGGGCGGAAAAACATACCGGGACTCGAACGGGTCGTCGGTGCAGTCCATCGCCACCACGCCGAGATCGATCGGCTTGTGCGCGGACGAGCCGCGGAACTCGACGTTCCCATCGTCGCGAACGACCACCGCCCCCGAGGGGCTGTGGCTGTTGACGGTGTTGTCGCTCTTCACCGAGATGATGAACGTGCCCGAGCGAAGTCCCCCGTCGTCGATGCCGACGCGGCCTACGTAGGACACCTTCGGCCCGCCGCCGCTGATTGCCCCGGGCGCGTAAGCGGTCAGCCAGCCGACGCCCGCCGCGGACTCGAGCGAGGATCCGCCGCCGACGACCGTGTACACGACGTAGGCCTCCGGCCCGCCGTCCCACGTGATGCCCAGCGCGCGGCCATCGGGCCCCTCGGTCTCGTGTCGGGCGCACCAGGTCTGCGCGTCGCCGTCGAAGCGCGCCACGATTGGGTTCTGGTTGTCGCCGATCTGCTCGAAGCCCACGAAAATGACCGCGTCCTCCACTTCGATCAACGCGGCACCGCTGGCCTCGAGATCCGCCCGCCCGTCATCGCAAGAGATGCGGACCCCGCCGTCGGCGTAGTCCGAGCTCCATCCGTCGGCCAGCGGCGACAACGGTGGCGCGTTCACTCCATCCGTCTCGCCGCCTCCCTCACCGCCGCACGCGAATACGAACGACAGCACCCCCAGTGCCCAACGCTTCACCGCATGACGGTAGCAAGCGGGTCGGGTGGGCAGGCGCCCTACGAGCGGGGCAGGTACGCACCCGGGTTTGCCCCGAACACGAGCGTGAACCCGGGGGACAGGTCGGCCAGCACCCGGGACCGGGGCTATCGCTTTGCACCAACCCCGCTTGAACAGTTCAGGGTTCCCTTTCGTCCAGCCTGGGTGCTGCAAAACTCAACTGAGGGAACACGAAGCGTACGTCTTCGAACCGTTGCTGCGTGGATGCTTGTTCTTCAGTCCGTTGCGTGTTCTCCGGCCGATGAACCGTCCGAGGATGGCGGCGAGACCACGGAGAATGGAACGAGCGCTGGACCTGGCGAAACGCCAACGGTGGGAGGCGAAGCCGATACCACCTCGGCGGCGGCCGAATCTGAGTCGAGTTCGTCGCTGACAGACACTGGCAGCACCACGGCCGGAACTGACGAAGACCCGGGCGTCATGGAAACGACCGAAGCTTCGAGTGGATCAACGGGTGATCCCGACGAAGTCGAAGTCACCTACGCGTTGGATTGGGCTTCGTCTCGCCCTTGGTCGCGAGGCCAGGCCATCGCCATGGATAGCCAAGACAGCACCCTCCTGCTCGAGAGCGGCACGCACGCGGGCACCTTCCCTTACGAAGACATCGGGTTCCGAGTCACAAAGACCGCATCCGACGGCAGCGAGGAATGGGTCATCGAGCACCCATGCGTAAGGCTGGCGGCCTCCTACTTCTTCGTATACGACCATGTCGCCGTAGCACCAGGCGATGGATTCGTCGTCGCCGGGCACTACGACGGAGCGTGCTCGATCGGCGAAACCATGCTCCCGACACTCGACGACCGTGGGATCTTCGTTGCGTCGTTCGACAGCAGTGGAACTCCTCAGTGGGCGCGCGGTTACGGCGGCGCTGGCGAAGAGATCGGGGCGATCGCTGTAGATGATGATGGCGACGTGTTTCTCACCGGTGATTTCCCAAGCGTCCTGCAGCTGGGGACGGATCTACTCGTTGCGGAACAAGGCGACGACAACTTCGTCGCGAAGCTCTCGTCTGAGACGGGCGAGGTCCTCTGGAGCCGCCATCTACGGAGCACGCTGACACAGTGGAGCTGGATGCGGTCAATCGCGGTCGATGAATCGGGCAACATCTACGCGCTTGGGCGGCTTCATGGCGAGATCGAAGCAGGCGACATCATCGTGCCCGGCGTCGACCAAGACGCCTGGGAGTTCCTCGTCAGCTACGACCCGGACGGAGAATACCGATATCATCATGCTGCCCACATCGAGGGATCGTGGACCAGGAGCGATCCTAACGCAGTCGTCGTCTCCCCAGGCGGAGAGGCTGTCGTTTTCTCGTTCATCGGAGAAGGAAACGGCCTCCTCGTAGGAGACACGACCTATGAAGCCACGGGCACGGACGGAAACGTGCTCATGACCCGGCTTGACACCAGCGGAACGCCTCTTAGCGCGTCGATCATCTCCACGAATCACAACGTATACGACAACTTCCGCGCCGTCGTGAACGCACACCTTCTTCCGGATTCCGGCGAAGTCCTCATCTTCGGACAGTATCAGGAAGCCGTTTCACTCGGACCCTACACCATGCCGGCGGCGACCGACGTCGGCTGGAAGGACGGGATGTACGCCGCGCTCATTCGTCTCGATGGAACGACGGCCTGGGCATGGGGACGAGGAGATGCGGTCAATGATCTATTCATCCTTGGCGGAGCATCGCATCAAGGCGACTCGTTTTCGCTTCAGGGGACATTCAACGAAGACCTCGACCTCGGCTCGGTAACACTCGAAGATACCGACTTCTCCAACATGTTCGTGGCCCGCTTCACGAGGAGCGAGCGCTAGGCCTGGTCTCGGGAGCGGGTCGACGCTCACCCCTGTGCATCCGGACCGCGAAGCAGGTCGCCGCCTCATCGGCGACGAAGAAGCCAGTCCAGGTGCACACGACGTCCGCGCTCGGCTCGTGCCGAACGCGGATCAACGGGCCCATCGCCAAGTGTGGATCAGCCGCTGGTAAGGTTCATATGCCGAAACGAGTAGCTCGGGTCGACGATCGGAATCTGGCTGAACACGGTTTTTCCAGTGCTGCGGAGGGTCTGCAGGTCGCCGTCGCTACCGGAGCGGCGGCTGTCGGAGAGCAGCCATCCTTCAGGGCCCCAGTCGTGTTGGAGGTCCAGCGCGAGCATCGCACCGCCGATATAGGGGCCGGCTCCACGCGCGAACATGGCTAAGATCCCAAGCGGACCGTCGTAGTCGCTGAACGCGGGAGTACGGTAGGGGTCGCTGTTGTCGTTCCAATGCTGGCCGAGATCGCGGATCTGCGGCGTGGGGTTGGCCGGCGCCCAGTCCGTCACGACTTTTGCCGTGTCGGGCGAACCGCCCACGATCTGGGCGGAGTAGACGACGCGCCGCTGCACGGTGCCATCGACGATTCCACGGCTGATCTCCAAGTCAGCGCGAACCTCTTGAATGACGCACTCGAGACCGGTCCGGTCCGGCGCAAAGATCTCTCCGCTTGAAGGCTCGCGAAACGAAAAGCACCGCGTCGACAGGTGCGTGACCGTGTCGATGTCAGCCCCGCCCGTGTTTTTCCGAATCGTCGCCATCTCAATCGCGTGGAAGTAGGAGCGGCCGGAGGTGAAGTCCTCGTTGTCCTCCAACACTTCGCAATCCTGGTCGAGGAGGCCCTCGGCGGCGGACACGTCGGCGAAGCATGCGTCCGCGTCGAGCGACAGCCCGCAGGCGTCGAACGCTTGGTCGAGGTCACCGCACAGCGCTGCGCTCGCGTCGTCAGCCTTTCCACCCGCACCCGGCGCTGGCGCGCTGGCCGCTTCAGAATCCTCCCCGTCACAGGCGGCGAGCGAGAAGCAGAGAGCAAGGGATGAAAATGCGGTGAACGTACGAGCGATTTTGGACATCTTCCAACCTCGACAGTGCACTCAGCAGCTGTCGGGAAGTATGTGTCGGCTCCCTACAGAATGTTGTGCAAGTCCGTAGGATTTCGACGGGAGGTGTTGGGATCTGCCGCGGAGGTAACGGCTGGCACGTCGAAAGCTCTCGAAGCCGACCAGGCTCGGATGCGCGTGGGGTGCATGGGAGGAAACGTTCTCAGTTCGGCAGCGACGGCCGGCGCACGTGAAACCACGTGGTCGTGATGCGGCTGCACGAGCCGCAGCGCCCGTCCACGCGCCGAAGCCGACGCTCCCCATGGGATTCGGTCTCGTGTTCGTGCACGTGCAGCGCCCCGCCGCACCACGGGCACGGCTCACGCTCGACCTGCGGCTCGATCACCGCGGCCGAGTCCACCGCGACCGCCGTCGCCGGCGTGCGACCCCGACGCCCCTTCTCGGCCGCCAGCGCCTTCTCGGCCGGCGCCATCGCCAGCGCCACCTTGCGCGCGCGCGACAACCACAGCCACCCGATCCAGCCGACCGCCGCCACCACTGCCGCTACGAGCAACGCCTGCACGCAGCACGGTGATACCGCGGCTCAACTCGCGACGCACCGCCCCACCGCGTGGAGCGAAGCGTCGACCTCGGTGAGGTCGTCGAAGTACGGCACGCACGTCTCTTCGGGCTCGCAGCCGTCCGCCGCGTTCAGGTCGCAGAACGCCACGCAGCAGGGCTCGTCCTCGGCGCACCCATTCGCCTCCGACGCCTCCACCGCGAACGACCCCGGCGGGCAGAAGGAGTGGAACACGTCAGGCTCGGTCCAGTGCTTCGTGCTCTCGTCGATGCAGACGAAGGTCTGGTCGGTGCCGGGGTAGCAGCCCTGGTCCGCGTCGCACGTCGGCTCGAGCGGATTGCACGTCGGCAGGCACAGCGGCAGGACGCCGTCGTTGGCGATGACGCAGGCGGTGTCAGGCTCGGCGCACGACCGATCCCCGACCGCAGGATCGCAGAACGCTAGGCAC
>JBCCQM010000131.1:0-23656 GCA_039024335.1 Myxococcota bacterium | reverse complement strand
GGGAAACCTCTCGGTTTCCCTCGCTGCGGCAGCGAAGCTGCCTCCGCTTCACCCAGCTACGGTTCTAAGGGAAACCTCTCGGTTTCCCTCGCTGCGGCAGCGAAGCTGCCTCCGCTTCACCCAGCTACGGTTCTAAGGGAAACCTCTCGGTTTCCCTCGCTGCGGCAGCGAAGCTGCCTCCGCTTCACCCTTCCAAGGGCGCCCGGTAGGGCGCCTCTCGCGTTCCTCGTGGTTTGGGCGCGCCATCGGGCTGGTTGGGGAATGCCCCTGATGGCTCTGGGCTCGCGCTCGCGGCCTTGAGGCGGGATTCGGTGTGGGCGCTTTCGCGGCAGGGACGGGTCCGCTGACATTCGTTGTGGGTGCTGTTCGAGGCCCTTGCGTTCGTGGTCGTGGGCGATTCGGGTGTTGATGATGCGATACGGTCTTGGGGTGAGTTCGTTCGAGCGTCGAATCGTTCGGTTGCTCGTGGACGAGGCGCGGGACTTGGTCGAGGCCGGGGCTCTGCAGGCGGCACACGCTCGACTCGCGGAGGCGGCAGAGACGGCCCCGGACGAGCCCGACCTGCGGGTGTTGCAGGCTCAACTCGCGCTCGAGGCTGATGCGTTGAGCGATGCGCTCGAGCACGCCCGCGTAGTCTTGAAGCAGGGCGACGATGGCGACGCGCACTACGTCGCGGCGCGCGTGTACGAGGCTCGGGGCGACGAGGTGAGACGCCGCGAGCATGACGTCGCCGTGCTTCGGGCCGACGCGACGGCCGACCTGCGGCACGGGGCCGTCACGCGGGACGACCTCGACGAACTCGAAGCCCAGGCCACCGACGTGCTCGCTGGGTTGCCACCGCGCATCGCCGAGGCCATCGCCGGCGTACCCGTCCTGCTCGAAGCCCGCCCCCACCCCGGCATCGTCGAAGACGGCTTCGATCCGCGGGCGGTCGGCCTCTTCGAGGGCCCGATCGCCCACAGCGACGCCATCGCAGACCGCCCCGCGCGGATCGTGATCTTCTACGCCAACCTGCTCGCGACCTGCCGCGACGCCGACGAAGTGGCCGAACAACTCGAGATCACCCTGCTGCACGAGATCGGGCACGCACTGGGGCTGGACGAGGACGAGGTGGACGCGCTGGGGCTGGGGTGAGAGACGGTTGAAAAAATCCCGGTGAGAAGGGATCGAAACGGTCGGTCGGTACACTCCTGGGACGAGGAGTTAGAGACATGCCGAAGCATCAAGACAACGTGGACAAGATCACGTATGTGCCCCAGCCCCGCCCTGGTGGCTCGTCGTCGGTCACCGAAACGACCTCCAGGGCATTCACGGTCGAGTACGACGCCGATACGCTGTCGCGAAGCAACCAGTTCGTCCCCACTAATCATAGCGATCGAAGCTGGACCACGAGCCTATCCGGCGCGTTCAACGACGGGAGCCAGCTTCTGCTCTCGGGCTTCGCGGACTTTCGCGACGGGCCCGTCCGAGTGGTCTCGCCCTCTGACGCAACCTGGCAGCGCGTGCAAACCCTGGCGAAGACGGCGCAACCGAACGACCTCGAATACCGATGGTACCGAGACGGAGTTCCCCTGCTGACGATGCGTTTCGGAGCTCAACTCGAAGATGAGCACCTCGAGGTAAAGCTGGTCAACCCACTCAACCCGACCACGTTCGAGCTGCGCAAGCCTACGAATGATGAGCGTGTCGCGACGATCCATGTCTCCTTCGCCAGGGAAGCGCCTGACGAACTCCGCACAGCGGACTTCGCCCCAGCTGTCTCTCAAACAGAGGAGAGCTCGGAGCCGACGAAGAAGGCCTAGCCGGCACGTTCCGCCAGCGCGACCAGCTCGGGGTCGCCGCTTCGTGCGGCGGCCCTTTTTGCATCCACAACCATCTGCACTCGCGCAGGCGAGGACTCGAGCAGGGGCGCGAGCCAGAGGCGAAGCTCGGCCTGGGTGTAGGCGTCGGCGTGCTCCGTCTCGCGACCGAGCGCGCGCTCGAGAACCTCACGCGCGCGCGCCGACTCCCCGAGCTCCGCCAGCGCAACACCAAGGCCGACCTCGATGTCGTAGCGCCCCACCTCCGCCTGCTCTCCAAGCTCGCCCGAAAGTTCAAGGGCAACGTCGTAGTCGTCGGCCGCGGCTTGCCATGAGCGTGCGACCGCATGGCTGATCGCACGGTTGAAGCGCATCGACAGCGCGGCGCCCATCCGACGGTCCCCGACGAGTCGCTCCGCCTCGCCGTACGCGACGAGCCCCTCGGCGTGTCTGCCCACTCCCTCGTAGGCGTTGGCCAGGTTGACCCACGTCTTCGCGGCGCCCTCTTCGTCCCCGTACGCCTCCTTTTGCGCCGCCGCCTGCTCGAACAGCGGTACGGCCTCGTCGAACCGACCCTGCTTGCGAATCGCGAGCGCCATGTTGTTCAAGGACAGCCCGCGCAAGTACGCGTCTCCGCTGCCAATCGCCTCGAGACGCCGCAGCCCTTCCCGGCATGCGGCTTCGGCCTCGGCATACGCCTTCAGGTCCAACTTCGCCCCGCAACGCCCCAGCACCCGGGACGTCCGCATCGGCTCCAACCCCGCCCAGCCCTCGGCAAACTCCCCAACGTCGGCTTCGACGGCGTCCGCACGGTCGAGCAGTGCGAGCGCGCGCTCGGAGTCCCCCGCCTCGGTGGCAATGACCGCATGGGTCGCAACCGCAACGACGAGGTGTTGCTTGGCCGACAGCGTCGACAACGCGGGCTCCGCGACCGAGATCAGCAGCTCGGCTTCCTGGATCCGCCCCTCCCGAAGCGCCAGCCGGGCCAGCTGCACCTGCAGCATCGACGTCTGCAGCACCCACGAGGGGTGACGCTTTGCCTCGAGCAGCGCCGGCATGAGGAGCGCACGCGCCTCCTCGAATCGCCCGCTCTGCACGAGCGCCCCGCCGAGGTGTTGAACGAGCCAGAGTTCGTCGGGAAGCGCGGCGCCCCGCGGCTCGATCGCAGCGTTGATCGCCACGAGTTCCTCCCGCCACCGCGCGTGGTCCCCCAGCTCGGAGTAGACGTACGCCACGTCGATCGCTCGCTGGATCCGCTCGCCCGCCTCCGCGTCGTAGCCCTCCTCGGTCACGCCGACGAGCAGCGCGTCGTGGTTGACACAGCTTGCCAGCGAGGTCGCAGACCGTACGGCGCGGACGATCCGCGACTCGTCGTAGCGCTGCGCCGTGATGCCACCCAGCGTGGCCTCGACCCGCGTCGAGACCCGGTTCAAGCAGCGGGCACGAAGCGCCGCGATGGCCGGCGAAAGCTCGCCGCGCGCCTCCGCCTGACACGTCTCCGCGTCCAGTGCGTTCCATTCGGTCACGTACGCGTCGAGCTGCTCGGTCGCATCGTCCGCAAGCGTGGGCGTCTTGAACCGCTGCCGAAGCTCGGGCGCGTCGGCGCTCGACCACACCGACGACGCGGCGACGCCACGTCCGACGCACGGCTCCGGCGGCTGCATCGCGTACCCGGTGACGGCGACGCCCGCCGCAGCGAAGACCCCGGCCGCGACCCACGGCCATCGCCGCCGCCGCGGAACGAGTTCTTGCAGCAGCGCGTGCATGTCCGAAAAGCGGTGCGCGGGATCCAGCGCCAACCCGCGGAGGATCACGCCGCGAAGCGTCGCGTCGACACCCTGCTTGCGCAGCGCCTGCTCAACCCGCGCCGCATCCTCGCGGTCCCCAATCCCACGATGGACGCCGCGCCACGGCTTGTGCCCACAGACCCCCTCATACAAAGACGTGCAGAACGCGAACTGATCGCTCGCCGCGCTGACCTGGCCATCGAACTGCTCCGGCGCCATGTACGGAGGTGTTCCGGCGGCCTTCGTATGCACGATGCCCGCGACGTCCTCCGATGCGACCGCCTCGTCCGCGGTCCAAACCACTTCTCGCGCCAGCCCGAAGTCGACCACCCGAACGCGTCCCGCCCGGTCGACCATGACGTTCGCGGGCTTGAAGTCGCGATGCACCACCCCTGCCTCGTGCGCGGCCGCGAGACCTTCGGCGGCCTGCTTCATCACCGCCACGACCTGTTGCCACGCGGGCTTCTTCGACAGCCACGCATTGAGCGGCGTGCCATCGATGAGTTCCATCGTCAGGTACAGCTCGCCGTCCGCCCTTCCAACATCATGAACGGCGACAATGTTCGGGTGCTGCAGCCGCGCGAGCACCTGAGCCTCTCGCTCGAGAGCGCTGGCCGTTTCCGGCTCTTCGCGGGCCTGCTTGAGGAACTTGATCGCAACGTGGCGTTGCAGCTTGGTGTCGTACGCCTTGCGGACCCGACCGAGTCCGCCGGCACCGATCTCCGGGCCGAGCCGATACCGCCCGTCCAGCGCGGGCTGCATCTGCGGGAACATCTGCCCCAGGATCGACGCGCGGGCGCGCTTGGCCTCGCCCACGCTGGGCTCGTCGCGAACGCCGAGTCCAGAGTCGAACGTCTCCGGTTTCGGCCGCCCCTCCTCGGGCGTGCGGACGTCGTCGTCCGAGGTGTCGCCATCCTTCGACACGGGCAGCAGCCTACCGCAACCGCGTCGGCGACTGCTCACCCAGCCCCGGAGCTGGTATCGTCGGCGGGCGATGAGGAGCGACGTCGAGCTGCTGGATGCGTGGCGCGGAGGCGACGCTGCGGCGGGCAACACCCTCTGCAAGCGCTACGTCGACCCGCTGTACCGCTTCTTTCGCAACAAGGCGCCGCAAGGAGCCGAGGACCTCGTGCAGCGAACGCTCACCGCCGCCGTCGAGGGCCGAGAGCGCTTCGCGGGACGCTCGTCGTTTCGTGGGTACCTCTACGGGATTGCCCACAACATGCTCAAGGCGGACATCCGCCAGCGCATGCGGCTGGACCACGACCCGGACTTCTCGACGCAGTCGCTGCAGGACCTCGCGCCCTCCCCCAGCTCGGCGCTCGGCCGCGCCCGCGAACAACAGCTGCTCAGCGCCGCGATGCGCCGGATCCCGGTCGACTACCAGGTCGCGCTGGAGCTGTACTACTGGGAGAACTTCACCGGCCCCGAGCTCGCGCAGATGCTGGGCATCGGCGAGCCGGGGGTCCGCAGCCGACTCCGTCGCGCCAAGGCTGCGCTGCGCGACGCGATGCTCAGCATCGGCGCCTCGCCCACCGACGCGGACGAGAGCCTCTCCCAGATGCCCGCGCGCGACGAACCGGCAAACTGAGTCGGGGCTGCTAGCTTTTCTTCATGCAGCTGCAGACCGGACTCGACGCGGCGCTTCGGCGGACCGGACGGCAGCTCGCGACGGGCTTGGTCGCAACGCCCATCGTCGACGTTGCCGACGACAACGGCATCCTCGGCAGCGTGGTTCGGCTCGACGGCGAGGCCCTGCTCAGCGTGCGGCCGGGTGCGTGGGCATGGCTGGTGTTCTTCGTGGTCCTCGGCGCGGCGTTCGCGCGGCTGTTCCACGGCCATGGCGCGACCGGCCGAAAGCTCTTCACGCTGGCCGCGCTGGTCCCGGTGGCGGCGTATTGGATCGTCGGCGGACTGCGGCTTTCCGTCGTAGTTTCGCTGCTTTTCTTGGCCCTTGGGTACGTCTCGTGGAGCGTGGCGGGGCTCGACGCGGAGCACGATCCGCAGCCGCGCTGAACCCGCGCGATATACACTGCCGACTCGGCTCGTTGTCATGCCTGTGCGTCCCCGTCCCATTGCGCATGCCGCCGGCGCGGCCCCGGGGGGCGCGCCCCGCGGTGCACCCCCGGGGACGCGGCGATGCAAAAACACGGGCGGCGCGTGGTCGTGTCGCTCATCGCCAAGGGCGTCCTGCCCGAGCGCGCCAAGGAGCTCGCCCAGGACGCCTGGCTGCGCGTCATTCAAAACCACCGCCGCGGCAAGCTCACCGAGCTGAAGGTCCCCGGCGTGGTCATCAAGCAGGCCACCTTCCTGCTGCACGACGACCGCCGACGAAGCTCGTCGCGATACAGCTACGAGTCGGTCGACGGCAGCGTGCAGCCGCACCGAGACGAGCGCGAGCTCGAAGGGCAAGCCGCCGCGCGGCACCAGCTCCGCAAGGTGCGAGAGATCATCAACCGAGCACACCCGAACGCGCGCCGCGTGTTCGAGATGATGTACGACGGCGAAGCCCGCTCCGCGGCCGAGATCGCCGACGTGCTCGGGCTGTCGGTGCAGCGCGTGCGCCAGATCGCCTGCGAGCTCCGCAAGACCCTACGCGCCGAACTCCACGGAGGCTCCGATGCTTGACCAACAAGCCCACCTCGACGCGGACCACCTCGCCGACTACCTGCGCGGCGAGCTCGACTCCGACGCCGAAGCGCGCGTCGAGGCCCACATCAGCTCCTGCTTGGTGTGCGCGCGTCGTCTTCAAGCGGCGGCGCAGCTCGAAGAGCTGATGTACGCGGCCGCCGAAGACCTGCCGGCCACCGCTGCCGTCGTCGTTCGACCGCCGGTCTGGCGCCGCGTCGTCGCAACCGCGGCCCTCACCGCCGCCGCTGCGGCCGCGCTCGTCCTGGCCGTCGCGCCGGCAAGCCTGCAAACGCCCGCCTCGACCGATGCGGTCGCGCAGCAGCAGGGCGCTTCGTTCGACGCGTCCGCGTTCGTCAACGACGCCCTGTGCTTCCCGGCCGAAGCCATCGCCGACGCCGAGGTCTGCGTCGAGCCGCTCGCCGTCGCCATGACGACGGACCCCGAGGACTACCTCAGCCCCTTCGATCCCGACTCGATGCGCCCCTTCGGCCGCGACGACGCACGCGCCACGGCGATGTGTCTCGAAGAAGGCCCCGCATGCGACCCCTCCGCGGGCTGAGTTCGGCGCTCCGCGCTCGTCATTCGGGCCAGACGTCGCACTGACAGGCGCAGGCCGGATGGTCGTCGTCGAGACCATCACACGACGTCACTCCCCAGACGCTATTTTCACAGACGGCGGTCGAGAATCCGACGAAGGTTCCATCGTCATCATCGCGAACCAGCGGCACGTGAGCCGGAGTCGGTCCGCAGTTGCCCTCTGTGTTTCGACTCGGACATCCAACCGACCCCGTCACGAAAAGCTCGCACCGGCCCGTCGTTTCCAACAACTCACACACCCCGGACTCTTCATTCAGCTCCACGCGCGTCCACTCTACCCAATCACAGGTCGTAGTCAGCGCGTCCGACTCTGGCTCCGCTGCGTTGCACGAGGCTTCGTCGACCTGCGCAGTACAAAGCGCCAGGGCGTCGAGAGGCTCCGCGTCCTTTTCGGCACTCGCGCAGGCGATGCAAAGAACGCCCACCAGGGGCGCGAGGCGGATCTGCCGGAGTCGCATGCGGTCTTGCTTTGAGCGAGCATTGTGGGCCAACGGCCTGCGCGCTTCACGGAGCTTTGACGTGATCACTTCGGCCAGACGTCACACTGACAAGCGCAGGCGGGGTGGTCGTCGTCCTCGCCACTACAAGACGTTACTCCCCAGACGCCTCCTTCACAAACGGCGGTCGCGAATCCAAAGAACACTCCGTCGTCGTCGTCGCGAGCCAGCGGTGCATGCAGTTGGCTTGGTGCGCATGTTCCGCCAGGCTTTCGACTGGGGCAGCCGACCGTCCCCGCGACGAAAAGCTCGCACCGGCCTGTCGTTTCCAACAACTCACAGGCCTACGTCGTTTCGTCCAGCTCGACCCTCGTCCACTCGACCCACTCGCAGGTCGTCACCAGCGCGTCCGACTCCGGTTCCGCAGCGTTGCACGAGGCTTCGTCGACCTGCGCAGCACAAAGCGCCAGAGCGTCGAGAGGCTCCGCGTCCTTTTCCGCGCTCGTACAGGCGATACAAAGAACGACCACGAAGGACGCGAGGCGGCTGTAGCGGAGTCGCATACGTTCGCAGCCTAATGGGATCTCCGGCTGCTTCCTCGGCGACCCAGCCGCGACCGGCATCATTCCGGCCAGACGTCGCATTGACACGCGCAGGCCGGGTGGTCGTCGCCAAGCCCATCGCAGGACATCACCATCCGAGCGCCTCCTACACAAACGGCCCTCGAGAACCCGACGAAGACCCCATCGCCGTCGTCTCTGACCAGCGGGACATGATCGGGGGTCGGCCCGCAGTTGCCGTCTGTGTTTCGACTTGGACATCCAACCGTACCCGTCACGAAAAGCTCGCACCGGCCCGTCGTTTCCAGCAACTCACACGCCCCGGACTCTTCATTCAGCTCCACCCGCGTCCATTCCACCCAGTCACAGGTCGTCACCAGCGCATCTGACTCTGGCTCCGCAGCGTTGCACGAAGCTTCGTCGACCTGCGCAGCACAAAGCGCCAGGGCGTCGAGAGGCTCTGCATTCTTCTCAGCAGAGTCGCACCCGAAAGAGGACAAGACAGCAAAGACTAGCCACATCCCTCTACTCATTATCCACTCCGTTGATCTCGCCGTACTTGTCGAAACGCGTCCCCGAAAGGCACGATGGAAGACCAATCTGAGCGGCAGCAGCGTCGGTTCTCATATAGTAGTTGCTCCTGGTCAACGCGCCGTTGAGACGCACCTGACGATACAGCGCCATCATGTCGTTGAAATCCGGCTGCTGCGGGCACGACGAGTTCGAGTTTGTGTAGAAGTCCCAAAAAAAGCGCATCCAATCTGAGTTCGTGCCCGCGCTGTCCCACGACGATCCGCACCCCGATGTACAGCAAACGTTCTCGAGGCGTCCTCCCCACGAGGTTCCGCTCTCGTCCCACTCGAGGTCGTAGCTCGTCCCGAACCATCCGAAAGCCCCGTTGGAGCTTTTGTTGTTCCACATCCGAGCCGCAATGAAGTGGGCGAATCCTTCTCGAAATCCGATACTGTTCCACTCTTTCGAGCCCATGGCGTACGCAGATCCAAAGACGCCGCAGGCGTCCGGTGCCACTCCGTGCGTGAAGTCCCCCTCTGGCTCTCCACCATTGGAAGCTTGCGGATGATCCCCGTAGTAGAGGCCCGCGATGGCGTGCCCAGCCTCGTGAGCAACGAGGAACTTCGACGCGGTTTGTGCAAAAATACATCCTGATTCGTTGTGAGCGAGGCGAATGTAGTGCCGGCCGCTCGTAATGTTCTTGTTCGAGTTGCACAAACCGTCACCGAACTGCCCACAAGAACCACCGCCGTAGTGAGCACTGCTGAAGCAGTTGTTTGTCGTATCCGTCGCGGCATACAGCTTGCTCCCCGCAGGCAACGACGCTGACGGCAGCTGATAGATCCCGTACACCAACGCTGCGAACATGGTCCAAGTTCCCCCGTGGTTGCCCACGTAGAAGTTGGTCTGATTCGGGTTCGCGTTATAGAAGGTCGTAGAGAACGTGGTGGGGTTCGTTCCGGTATAGTCCCCGTCATCGTGAACGAGCACGTCGATCTTGCCGCGAACGTTGCTCGCGACGGACTCCACCGTAATGTTGAAGTAGGGAGGCTGCGACTGAGGAAACCCGTAGATGGAGTTCCACGTGACGCAGCCGGTGTGCTCGTTGGTGTAGAGCGTCAGCGTGCTTTCGTTTCCCGGGCGGTCGATGATGACCCGGGTGCGCCGAAGCTTCGCATCGCAGGCTCCGACGGTGTCGCAGTTGATCCAGCGGTCCTCGCGGTTGTTCCGCCAGGAGAAGTCGCCAGAGTCTGTGGTTCTGACGTCGGCGAAGAAACAATTTGTGTAGGTGGCTGCGCGCGCTTCACCACTGGCGAGGGCGGCGATGAGTCCCGCGAGGAGTGAAAGGAGTGTCGCGATGCGGTTGCCCATCATGCACCCGCACTGCTCTGGACGAGCTCACCCGACTCAGGCGAGAACACGTCATCTCCCACGAGCCTGAGATTGGTCGGATGGCCGAGAACCGCTTCGAGCTCGGCCTTCCGTTCCGCACCCGCGACGATGCCTCGGAAGTCTCCGGCGTGCGGCTGCGCGTGAAAGTTCCGCTCGCTGCGAAGCAAGAGCCCACCCGCATCGAGTGGCTCAAAGTAGATCATGGGCGCCGCGACACTCTGCGTGGACGCGCCTTCGCCCATCTGAACCTCAGCCGCGAGCTGCAGACTTCCCGAGTAGACCATCGATGCAAGAAGCTCCGCATCGACCACAGAGCCCAACTCCACCACGCGCTCCGACTTCGGCTCGACGAGGTGGCTGCCCAAATCCACCACGACGGCCTTTGAGTCCCCCGTGTCGTAGGATGCCGTGAGCGAGAAGGTCGCCGCGACGTCTCGCTGGTTGATGAGAGTTGGCGCGAAGCCGGCCGAAGTCTGGATGGCCATGCCCTCGGGATGGAGCTGCGGCCAGGCAACGCGAGGTGCCGTGGGGTCCGTGGGAATGTCGGAGAACGGCTCGGTGTGCGCAGGTACACTCGGTCCGGCCTCAGGCGGCGTTGCGGCCCCATCTGTCTCTCCTGGTCCACCGTCGGTCGCGTCGGGGTCCGTCTCCACCGCGCGCGGGACCGTACGGTCGGCCACGGTCTCTCCTTCGGCGGAGCAGCTCGCAAGAGCCACCCAGGCCACCAGACCCAGTCGCCGACGTATACCTAGCAGTGTTGAACATCGTGTGGACGAGCACCCATCCACGCTGTCTCTATCCGCAATCCTGCGCATCTGGACACTCTACACTTTTTTTTTCCCAGCCGTCTATCCCGCACTACAAATGTACGACGCGCTGCACTGTCGAATGCGCAAAAACGACGAACTACGACTACCCACACCTTGCCGCTCGCATCACCCAGTTCGATGAGCCGGCTGACCGGCTTCAATCACAGCGACTGAGGTCGACGTCGCCGACGGGCTGAAACGTGGCGGCGCCGTCTTCGGCCCACATGGCGAGGACTTCGAAGCCACGCGTCACGCCGCGGACTTCGCCGGCTTCGCACTGAAGGGTCTCGGTGCTGTCGGCTCCGGGCGCGAGGGATGGGTCGGCGAGGATGCAGCGAATCTCGCACGCGTAGCCTTCGCCGGAGGCGATGCCGACGGGCGTGGCGAGGCCCTTGGCGGTGTTGTCGGCCAGCTCCTGGTGCGAGACGGTCGTGCGGGCACGGAAGGAGATGGCGCTTTGTGCCGGCGCTTTGGCGAGCGAGACCGCGGGTGCGGCAAGCAGGAGACCGAGGAGCGTGGCGGGAAGGACCTTGGCGGACACAGTCTTCCTTTCGGCCGCCCCGTCCCGATCTGAAGGGCCGAAGGCTCTCAGCGTCCGCGTTCCGGGCGCGGCTGCCCTACGGTCGCCCGCAGGAATGTGAGCGTGTCGACGGCGTGCTCGAGGCGCGCCTTCACGCTGTCGGCCCCGCCGTGCCCCGCGTTGGACTCGACGCGAAGCAGCACCGGATGCGTATCCGGCGTGGCCCACTGCATCGCGCCGACGAACTTGCGCGCGTGGTTGGGGTCGACCCGGTCGTCGCTGTCGGCGGAGTTCATCAGCAGCGGTGGATACGGAGCTCCCTGCACGACGCGGTGGTACGGCGAGTACGCGAACAACACCTCGAACATGGCGGGGTCCGCCACCGACCCGTACTCACCAGCCCACGTCGGGCCCGCACCGTGAAGCTCGTAGCGGACCATGTCGAGCAGCGGCACTTCGCACACGACGGCGCCGAACAGCTCGGGGCGCTGCGTCATCACGGCGCCGACGAGCAGGCCTCCGTTGCTTCCGCCGCGAATGCTCAGCCGCTTCGGACGCGTCCATCCCTGAGCGATGAGCCACTCGCCCGACGCGATGAAGTCGTCGAAGACGTTCTGCTTGTGCTCCCGTCGACCCGCCTCGTGCCACGCCTCTCCGTACTCGCCGCCGCCGCGCAGGTTCGGCACGGCGTACACGCCCCCGTGCGCCACCCACAGCGCCGCGGTCGGCGAGAAGGTCGGCGTGAGCGACACCCCGAAGCCGCCGTATCCGGTCAGCAGCGTCGGCCGCTCGCCGTCACGCGGGGCGTCGTCGCGATGGACCACGAACATCGACACCGGCGTGCCGTCACGGCTCTCCACCCAGACCTGCTCGGTCACGATGCGGTCGGTGTCGATCGGTGTGCGCTGCGTCCAAAAGGGTCGAACCTTGCCCGTCCGCGGGACCGCGTGCAGCCACTGCGGAGGCTGGGCGAACGACGAGAACAAGATGAAGACGTCATCGCGGCCCTGGCTGCTGACCACCGCATGCACCGAGCCGACCCCGGGCAGCGGCAACGTTCTCGCCCGGCGACCGTCAAGGTCTCGAACCTCGAGCCGCGAATACGCCTTGTCGAGAATCTGCAGCACCAGCGAGTCGGCGGTGATGTGCACCGCCTCCAGGGTGCCCGGCCCTTCGGGGATGAGCGCGCGCCACGGCGCTTCGAGGTCGGTCGCGCTGCGCTCGAGGACGCGAAAGCGTGGCGCGTCGAGGTTGGTGTGCGCGAGCACCCGGTCTCCGACCGTCTCCACGTACGTTCGCTCGGTCGACGTTTCGGTGAGAGGATGGAACGCGAGCGCGTCGGACTTCAGCGACGCGATCGAGACGTCGGTCGACGAGAAGTCGCGCATGCGCGTCAGCGTGAGCCACCGGCCATCGTGCGAGACCTCGGCGTTGACGAAGGTGCTCGCATCCCCGGCGGGTCCGTAGATGCGCTCGTCGAACCTCGCCGACGAACCCACGACGTGTCGCATGATCGTTGCGGTCTTTGGCTTCTGCGGCGCGGGAATGCTGGGGTCTTCGGAAATCTTCGTATAGAAGAACGCCGACTCGTCGGGCAGCCACGAGGGCACGGCATAGCGCGCGCCGCCGATGGGCTCGTCGATGGCCTGGCCCGTGGCGACGTCGCGCAGGTGAAGCGTGGCTTCGTCCGACGCGTTCTCGGACACGAGAAACGAGACGAACGACCCGTCGGGGCTCGGGTACACGGCGCGTACGGTGGCGCTGCCGTCGGCGCTGAACTCCGCCGGGTCCACGAGGACGCGCTCGCCGGCGCCACCGACCTCGCTGACGTAGTGCCGCGACTTGTCCTCACCAGGGCGGCGGCGGCTGAAGAACCATCGGTCGCCGCGCTCGATGGGTGCCGAGCGACTCTCGGCTTCGAGCATGGGCCGGAGCGCGGACCGCAGCGCGGCGCGACCGGGCTGGGCCTGAAGCCAGCCGCGGGCGTGGGCATCTTGGGCCTTGGTCCACGCCGCCACCGTCTCGCCGGTGCCCTCGAGCCAGCGATACGGGTCGGCAACGTCGACTCCGTGAATCGGTTCGACGATGGGCTGCCGCGCGGTCGCAGGTCGCTCGGTCACGTCGCGGGTTGGCGACGCCGACGCACGTCGAGGCTGAGGCTCCGGTGAGGGTCGCTCAGCCGAACACGCGACCAGTCCAATGCAAGCGAGGGCCAGCAGCCCGTGGCGTAACCCAGCGCGGCGGATCGCGATGGATTTTTCGCGCCTGGGTAGGAGCCGAAACGCCGCTGTACTGGGTGTACCGCAAGTTTTGGCGACGCCGCCAGGAGCGGACAAGACGAGCGAGGCGTCTTGATGGGTTACGCCACGGGCTGCCAGCCAACGCATGGCGACAGTGTCGCCCAAATGAAACGTCGGCGCGATGGCGCGGCCGGCTACCGCACCGCGACCCGAACGGCGTCGATGCCGAACGACTCGTCGTTGGTGTCCTGGTCCGTCGTGCTCTCGAACGCGATCGCCACCTCGTCGCCACGGTTTGCGACGACGCCCTCGACGTCGAGCACCCCGTCCCACCACCCGGCGGCGCACAGGTTGCCGGTCTGACCGCAGCTCTCGAGGTCGCACTGCACCGAGAACACCTCGGTCCCATCGAGCGTCACGCGGCCGGTTTCGTTGTCCCACGAGTCGATGACGAGATACTCGGCCTGCAGACGCGCCTCGACGTGGGGAACGCCCAGCAACGGGACCGTGCGCGCGATGGGGCTCTGGTTGCCTCGGAAGAGACCCAGGATGGTGTTGCCCGCGCAGTCGTAGGTGTCGTTCAGCGTCCAGGCCTGGTCATCGAACGGCTCGAAGGTCTCCTCGAACACCAGCGTCCAGCCGCCGCCGCTCATGTCGCACTCGACGTCGAGCAGCGTGCCGTCGCCGAGTGGGTCGATCTGATAATCGCCGTCCCCCGCTGCGCCGTCGGCCTGGAGGATCTCGAGACACGACTGCGGGAACGCGCACGTCTCCTCGCAAACCAACCCGTCTGCGCAATCCCCGACGTCGTTGCAGTCGTTGCCGGCAGCGCAGCCCGTACACTCGGGGCCGCCGCAGTCGACGCCCGTCTCCGGGCCCGACTGCAGGCCGTCGTTGCACGTGGGCGGTTGGCACAAAATGGTGCACGCGTCGGCATCGTCATCGTTACCGTCGTCGCACGCCTCGCCGGCGTCTCGTTGGCCGTTACCGCAGGTGGCGGGTACGTCGGGCAATGGAGGCACGCCCGTCGTGTCGTCCGTGTCCCCGGCGTCGTCGTCGCTCGGCGTGTTCGTGGTCGCCGCGGTCGTTGTGGTGTCCGCGGTCGTCGACGTGGTCGAGGTCGGCGAGGCTGTTGCGCCGCCCGAGCCCCCGGTCGCGTCCGAGGCGGACGGTCCTGTCGAGCCGTCGCTGGCCGCTTGTGCAGACACGAAGTCGGTACAAGCAGTCAGCCAGCACACGCCCAAAAACACGACCCACGACCGCACATCCCAATATTCGTACGGACCTAGGGTCCGGTCAAAGCCGCGAACGGGGTTTCCTTGGCTGCGCGCGCGGCGGCACTCTGCCGCGCATGCCGCCGTCGCTGGCTTGCTCGCCTGACGGGGTCCGTTTACAACGTATGTGGGTTTCAGTCGGTTCGTGATGGTGCGGAAGGTTTCGTCGTCGTTGTTGGTGCTGCTCGCAGCGACCAGCGTGTCCTCCCAGTCACAGGCCGCGAGCAGCCGCTCCGACGGACGGCTCGAGACGGCGACGGGCGCCATGCCGCGCGTCGGCCGAGACGCCCACTTTACCCGACCGCCGTCCTCTCGCGCCGCCGCGATGGCGCACCTGCAGGCGGACGTCGGCCGAACGTTTGCGTCCTGGGACGCCGCCACCAACGTCCCGCACCGGTTGATGCTCGAAGGCATGCCCGCGCCCGGCGTCATCGGCTCGGCTGCAGAGGCGGAGCGGGTCGCCATCGACGTCCTCGCCCGGCATCTCGACCTGCTCGCCCCCGGCGCGGCGCTCGACGACTTCACGGTGGTGGCGAACGACGTCAGCGAGGGAATCCGCAGCGTCGGGTTCGCCCAGCATCACCGCGGCATGCCCGTCCTCGGCGGACAGATCAGCCTTCGCTTCAAGCACGACCGCCTGGTGATGATCGGCTCCGAAGCGTTCCCGAACGTCTCGGTGCCAAGCCGCTCGAGCACCGCCTCCGACGACACGATCGACCGGGCCGCGCAGGGCTGGCTCGATCGCGACGTCGACGGCACGCGGACCGCCACGGGTTCCGTCGAGGGGCCCTTCGTCCTGCCGATCGTCGACGAGGCCTCGGGCGCGCTGCGGTACGTCGAGGTGTTCCGCACCACCGCCACGATGGAGCGCCCGGCGTCCGCGTGGACGATCTACCTCGACGCCGCCACCGGGGCCCCCGTGGCACGCCGCCAAACGCTGCTGTTCGGGACCGGACAGCTGCTCTTCGACGTCCCGCTGCGCAACCCCACCGGGCCGCGACTGACCGCGCCTGCCGACCAGGTGTTCGCGGAGGCGGCCGGCAACGCCGTCACCACGACCGACTTCGGCTTCTTCAACTTTCCCGGGGCCAACAGCGTCGTCGCGGCGACGATCGACGGTGTCTTCGCGTCCGTCACCAACGAAGCCGGTCCGGAGGCGACCACGGAGCTGCCCATCGCCGACGGAGGCACCGCCGTCTGGCAGGACGACGACGAAGAGGTCGAAGCTCAGCTCGCGGCCTACGTCCATACGATGCGGGTGAAGGACTTCGTCCGCACGCTCTCCGACGTGGACTGGCTCGACGATCCCATTCCCGTCAACGTCAACATCGACGACAGCTGCAACGCCTTCTCCGACGGCAACAGCATCAACTTCTTCCTGCGCGGCAGTGGCTGTGAAAACACCGCCCTGCTGAGCGACGTCGTCTATCACGAGTTCGGGCACTCGATTCACTCGCAGTCCGTCATCCCCGGCGTCGGCCAATTCAACGTGAGCCTCAGCGAGGGGATCTCGGACTACCTCTCCGCCACCCTCACCGAAGACTCCGGCCTTGCCCGCGGCTTCTTCCTGGGCAGCGATGAGCCGCTGCGGGACTTCGATCCCGTCGGCAGCGAGTTCCGCTGGCCCGAGGACCGCGGCGAGGTCCACGACGAAGGCCGCATCATCGGGGGCGCACTCTGGGACCTGCGCAAGATCATGCAAGCAAAGCTCGGCGAGGTGGCCGGACGCCAGTACACCGACCGCGTCTGGTACGAGACGACGCGCCGCGCCGTCGACATCCCCTCGATGTACCCCGAGGCGCTTCTCCTCGACGACGATGACGGCAACCTCGCCAACGGCACGCCGAACGCCTGCGAGATCAACGCGGCCTACGGCCCACACGGGCTGTTCAACGCCGGCCCCGAGAACGAAGTCGTCGACCTCGTGCAGACCAGCGCCGGCCCGCGCGTGAACCTGTCGCTGTCCATCCCGAACGTCCCCGACTGCCCCGTCACCGCCTCCCCGACGATGCGCTGGCGCGAGCGCGGCGACCCGAACAGCTCCGAGGTCGCCATGTCCTTTGCCGAGGACGGAGTCTTCACCGCGCTGCTGCCCGAGTTCCCCGCCGGAACGGTCGTCGAGTACCAGGTCGACGTGAACTACGACAACGGGGCCGTCCGGACGTTGCCCGACAACTTCGTCGACCCCTGGTACCAGACCTTCTACGGCGAGGTGGTGGAGCTGGGCTGTCTCGACGCCACCATCGGCCGCACCACCGACAACACCTTCGTCGTCGGTGCTTGGCTGGGTGAGGAGAGTGGCAGCGACCCGACCGCGCCATTCGACGACCTTTCGGACCACATCTATCAGCCCGGCGACTACTCCCCGCTCAGCACCGACGAGATCACGTTCGACGCGATCGACACGGGCGCCTTCACCAACGTCCGGCTGCAGATGCAGCGCTGGCTCGCGGTCGAAGACGGGTTCTACGACCAGGCGTTCATTCGCATCAACGATGACCCGCTGTGGGAGAACTTCGCTGCGGACGATGGCGCACTCGCCAGCTTCCATCACGTGGACCGCGAGTGGCGCTTCGTCGACTTCGACATCACCGATTTCATCGGACCCGACGGCGTCTCGGTCACCTTCGGAACCCGCAGCGACGGCGGCCTCGAGTTCGGTGGCTGGACCGTCGCGAATGCGTGCATCGTCGCGCTCGCCAACGAGGTCGCCACCTGCGGGGACGGCATCGTCGATGCGCCGGTCGAGACCTGCGACGACGGCAACACGAACGACGGTGACGGCTGCAGCGCAACCTGCCAGTCCGAGCCTGCGCCTCCGATCCCCGAAGAGCCCACCACGGGGGCGGAGACCGAAGATGATTCGGGCTTCGACGATTCGGGCGACGTTGGAACCGGTGGCGCCACCGACGGCGACGCACCGGGGCTCGACGGCGATGGCCTCATCAACCGCGGCTGCGGCTGCACCAGCGACCAGGCACCTGCCGCCGCGTGGCTGATGCTGCTCAGTCTCCCTGCGATTCGCCGCCGTCGTCGCGTGGTGCGGTGAGGCGACGCCGGCCGTCGAGACTGAGCATCACGTCCGGCGCGTCGAGAGCTTCTCGGTCCCAGAGTTGGCAGGTCACCTGCTTGTGCTTTTGGTCGAGCACCTCGCAATAGTTGGTGAACTTGCACCGCCGTACCGCCTCCCCTCGACCGCGAAGGACCTTGGCAAACCAGTCGGGGTCCGCCAGCGTCTGCCGAGCCGCGGCAACGACGTCCGCGTGTTCGTGCTCGAGGATCGCCTCGGCCTGCGAAAATGACTGGACGCCGCCGGCAACCACGACCGGCGTCTCATGACCTGCCGCTCGAATCGCGGTCCGAACCCGCGACACCGCCGCGACGTTCCGCCCGAACGGCCCGGCCGCATCCGAGAAGATCGTTGGCATGCACTCGTAGCCGCTCTGACCGGTATAGGGGTACGCGGTCGCGCCTTCCTTCGGCTGCTTGGCGTCTTCGAACTTGCCGCCCCGGGAAAGCGACAGGAAATCCATGCCGGCTTCCGCAAGCGTTCGACCGAAGAACACCGCGTCGTCGACGTCGCTACCACCTTCGATAATTTCATGCGCAAGGAAGCGACAGCCTACGCAGTAGTTGGCACCAACGCGCTCGCGAACGGCAGCGTATACCTCCAGCGGCAACCGCACGCGCCCTTCGACGCCGCCGCCGTAGCCATCGGTTCGCGTGTTCCGCCGGCTGAGGAACGAAGCCATCGTGTACGCATGCGCGTAGTGGAGTTCCACGCCGTCGAATCCAGCGGAGACCGCACGCGCGGCAGCGTCGGCAAACAGACCGGGCAGGACCTGCGGCAGCTCCGCGATGTGCGGCAGATGGACATCGGTGACGCGCTCGCGGTCGCCGTAGCGCAGCGCTTCGAGCTCGCGCTCACTCAGCGTCGCGGCGAGTTCGTCCTCGGACATCGCAAGCAAGGCTGCCCGCACCTGCTCGTCGTCTTCGACGCCGGTCACCTGACGATGCGCATCAGTGATCGACAAGAAGCGCTGTAGGAACTTGTCCTTCGCGGGGCGACGCCGAATCCGCAGGAAATCGATCAGCTGGATGAACAGCCGCGTGTGTCCGCCGCTACGACGCTTGACCGTGTCGACCAGCTCCCGGAGTCCAGGAAGAAAGCGGTCATGCCCGATCCTCAGAAGCGGGCCACTAGGGACATCGCGAATGCCGGTCGCCTCGACCACGATTGCTCCGGGCTGACCATCGGCGAAGCGCCCATACCACTCGAGGACCTCGGGCGTGACCATGCCCTCTTCGGTCGCCCGCCACGGGACCATCGCGGGGATCCAGGTGCGGTGGCGCAGAGAGACCGGCCCCAGCGAAACCGACGAGAACCACCGCGACGCAGCGGCCTGCTCGGCGGTCGGCCAGTCTTCCTCGGGCAGAGAGTGCCGAATGCGTTCGGGCGGGCGCCACATCGCCGAGGACGATACCGCGTCTGCTACCTTCGGGCGCATGAGAGGCTGGCCTCCCGTCGCCGTGGGCATGCTGCTCGGACTCGCTGCATGCGAGCCCGAGCACAACGCGGTCGCCTGCTATGGCGTCTGCGGCGACGGTACCGAGTGCGTCTCCGGCAAGTGCGTCGTGGCCCAGGCCGAGTCCGCGCCGGAGCCAGAGCCAGAGGACAAGGGCAAGAAGAAGCGACGCCGGCGGCGCAAAAAGGGCGGCAGCCACGGCGACGCGGTATCGAGCGACGGCTTCAAGCCGGTCGACGACAGCAACGTGCCCGGCTACGACCCCAAGGCGACGAAGACGATGGACCTGGGCGTGGGTACGGAACGCCTCGGCGACCGCGTCGTCAACCAGCACCTCGGACGTCTCGAGCCCAAGTTCAACAAGTGCATCGAGACCTCGGCGATGCACTACGACGGCGACATCAAGGGCGAACTCGACTTCGTCTTGTCGATCAAATCTTCAGGCAAGGTCGGCGGTGTAACCGTCAAGGGGTCGAAGAGCCTGCGTGATAGTGGCGTGGTCCCGTGCGTCCGCAAGGTCGTGTATGGTCACCGTTTCCCGAGCTTCGACGGCGCCACGATGGGCGTCGACTATTCGTTCAAAGTGAACTGACATGCGCAAGGCCACGTACGCGGGCGTCTTTCTCATCGCAATGGCGACCCTCGTCACCGAGGTGTTGCTGACGCGCATCACGTCGGTGGTTGCGTGGTACCACCTCGCGTTCTTCGTCATCTCACTGGCCATGCTCGGCATGACCGCCGGCGCGGTCATCGTGTTCGTGCGGCCGCAGTGGTTCCGCGACGCAGACATCACCCAGCGCCTCGTCCAGGGCTCGGGCCTGCTCGCAATTCTGATGCCTGTCGGGGTGTGGGGCGCGATGCAGATTCCCCTCGAGCCGATCACCTCCGCAGCATCGTTCATCGAGACGCTCGGCTACGGCACCGCGCTCGCGATCCCGTTCACGGTCAGCGGGGTCGTCCTCACCCTCGCGCTCACCCGCGCCGGTTTGCCCCCAGGGCTGGTCTATGGCGTCGACCTCGTCGGCGCGGCTGCGGGATGCGTGGTCGTGATCCCGCTGCTCGACCTCGTCGATGCACCCAGCGGTGTCCTGATCGGCAGTGGACTCGCGGCGCTGTCGGGATACGCCTTCGCCCGCGGCGCACAGGACTCCGACCAGGTCCCCACAAATCACAAGCTCGGCCTGCTCGGACTGACCGTCCTGCTCATCGCCGGCGGTATCGGCAACGCTGCCAGCGACGGCGCGCTCGTGTATCCGCGCTACGTCAAAGGCTTCGAGGACATTCGCTCCATCCACGCCTTCCGAGAGTGGAACACCTACTCGCGCGTCACCGTGGACGACACGATTCAGGCCCCGCCTGCGCTGTGGGCCCCCTCGCGCAAGATCCCCGAGAAGCTCGCGCAGCCGATCCCGCAGCGGTTCGTCAAGATCGACGGCGCAGCGGGCACGATGATGGCCGCGCTCGACACCGACCCAACCGACGACCAGCCGGGCGCTCCGAGCGACCACCGCTACCTCGCGTGGGACGTCACCTCGTTCGCACACCTACTGCGGCCCAACGGCGCTGCCGCAGTCATCGGAGTTGGTGGCGGACGCGACGTACTCGAAGCCGTACGCGTAGGCCACGAAGAAGTCGTCGGCATCGAACTCAACGACCTCATTGTTCACCTGCACGAGGGGCCCATGCGGGAGTTCTCCGGAATCGCCGACCTTCCTGGCGTCACCTTGGTCAACGATGAAGCCCGCTCCTTCATGGCCCGGGATAAGCGTCGCTACAAGGTGATCACGATGTCGCTCATCGATACCTGGGCGGCGACAGGCGCCGGGGCGTACGCCCTCTCCGAGAACGGTCTGTACACCCGCGAGGGCTGGCGCATCTTCCTCAGCCGGCTGGGGCCCGGCGGCATCTTCACGGTGTCGCGCTGGTACAAGCCCACCTCGCCCGGTGAGACCGCGCGGATGCTCGGCCTTGCTATGGAGACCCTCTGGTCGTTTGGGGTCGAAGACCCGCGCAAGCACATCGTGCTGCTGCAGAACCAGGCCATCGCGACCCTGCTCGTCGCCGCCGAGCCCTTCTCCGAAAAAGACATCGACCGCGTGCAGAACCAGGCGGTCAAGCGCGGCTACAACATGCTGCTCACGCCGCGCCGGCTCCCGCTGAACCCCATGCTGCGGCAGATGGCGGAGATCGAGAGTCGTGACGCGCTCTGGGCGTGGGCCGAAGCGCAGGACCTCGATTTCACCCCGCCCACCGATGAGCGCCCGTTCTTCTTCAACATGCTGCGCCCCAGCGCATGGCTCGCTCGCGGCGAAGAGGTCGGCGAGCTCGACCATGCGTTCTTGGGCAACCTCTACGCGACGCAGACGCTGATCTACGCCACGCTCGCCTCAGCCCTGCTCACCGTGTTCGCGGTCATCATTCCGCTGCTGTGGCGTCGCAAGGACCTCGCGCGATACGGCCTCGCCGACGTCGGTGCGTCGTGCCTGTATTTCGCGCTCATCGGCTTGGGATTCATGTTCGTGGAGATGGGGCTGCTCTCGCGGCTCAACGTCTTCATCGGCCACCCCACGCTCGCGCTCGCCTCGCTGCTCGGCGGCATCATCTTCTTCACGGGCGTCGGCAGCCTCATGTCCGGCCGCATCCCGATGGACAATCCCACGGTCGCCCGGCTCTATCCGCTGCTGCCGGCGGTGCTCGTCATCGTGGTCGCGCTGTCGCTCGATCCGGTCATGCGCTCGCTCGCCAGCGCCTCCACGAGTGTTCGCGTCCTCGCGGGCGTCGGCGTGGTCGGCCTGCCCGCGCTAGGCATGGGGTTGGGCTTCCCGCTCGGGTTGCGCCTCGTCGGCCGCCTCGCCACCGAGGGTCGACCCGACCTCGGGCCGTGGATGTGGGGCGTCAACGGTGCCTGCGGCGTGGTGGCCAGCGGACTCGCGCTGACCTGCTCGATGGCCTACGGGATCGCGGCCACGCTCTACGCGGGAGCCGTGTGCTACGTCGCGTTGATGGCCTGCACGGCTTGGCTGGCGCGCAGCCGAACGTGATAGCGTCCGCGTCATGCTCGGAAAGGCCCTGTTGTGGCTCGCAATTGCGGCCCCTGCTGCGCCCACGTCGGATGCCGACGCGTCCACGACGAACGCCTCCACGCCGGAAGACCCTGACCGCACGTACCAGGGTGCCACGGCGGTGCAGGCTGCCGATCCCGAAGCCAACCCCGACTTCGGACCCGAGCCCGAGCCCGAGCCCGAGCCCGTCGTCGAGCCTCCGCCTCCGCCTCCGCCCCTGCCCGCCGTCGAACCTCCCCGCGAACAGCCCCGCGCGCTGACGGCCATCGCCACAGTCCCCGACGACGAGGTCGCCTCGATCGGCAAGGGTGCGGTGAAGTTCTATCCGGGCATCCAGGTCCGCAACCAGATCGGGTGGATCTCCGACTTCACGCTCGACCGCGACGGCGAGCGCTACGAGGAAGGCGGATTCTCCACCGGTCGCATTCGATGGAATCCCAAGCTGGAGGTTCGGAAGAACTTTCGCGTGGTCGGCATGCTCGACCTGGCCAACGGCCGATGGGCCCCTTCGGGCAGCGAAGACCCCGTCATCGATGAGATCATCGATCGCGGCCACCCGCCCGACCGTGCCGACCTCACCATCATCGACCCGCGGGAGCTGTACATCGAAGCGCGCCTGCCGTTCGCACTGATCCGCTTCGGACAGCAGGCGTTCACGTGGGGCCAGGGCATGCTCGCGAACGACGGCAACAACGTCGATCGATTCGGCGACATGCGCTTCGGCGACGATGGCCCCGGCGACATCTACGAGCGACTGCTCATCGTCACCAAGCCCTTCGCGTACCGGGCCGGCAACATCAAGCACCTCGCCATCGGCGTGGGCGGAGACCTCGTCTTCCGCGACGAGCGCTCGGTCCTGACCGAAGGCGACATCACTGGCCAGGCCCTTCTCATCGTGCGCTGGCAGCCCGATGACGAGCCGAGCACCTGGCTGGGCGGCTACGCGGTCTACCGCAACCAGACCACGGCCGACGACGGAGACGTCTACGCAAACGACGACGACCTCGAGGTCGGCGCGTTCAACCTCGCCGGCCAGGGCACCGCGTGGATGCGCGACGACTTCCAGCTGATCGGCGCGTTCGAGAGCACGCTGATCACCGGGCGCACCACCATCGCCCGCGACGAGAACGGCACCCACAAGGTGCTGCAGGGCGGCGCCGTCGCGCGAGGATTCCTCGGCAACCACAAGACGTGGCTCGTCGGCGGCGACTTCGGCTACGCAAGCGGCGACCCCAACCCAACCGACCGCTGGATCAACAACTTCACGTTCGACAGCGGGCATACCGTTGAGCGGCTCTCCGGTGAGCTCGCCGTCGGTAGCGAGCATCTCGCTGCGAGCGGTTCGCCAGCCCTGCACCTGCTTGAAAAGCACCAGCCCGACGGTATGCCCGCTGTCGAACGTGAAGTTGTTGATCCAGCGGTCGGTTGGGTTGGGGTCGCCGCTTGCGTAGCCGAAGTCGCCGCCGACGAGCCACGTCTTGTGGTTGCCGAGGAATCCTCGCGCGACGG
>JBCCQM010000130.1:0-23676 GCA_039024335.1 Myxococcota bacterium | reverse complement strand
TGACGCCTCCGACTCTTCGAACGACGCGGGCAGCTGCGAGGGGGCCAAATGCGACGACGCCGAGGGCAGCGAAGGCACCGACGGCTTCGTCCAGCAGAGCTACTGCGTCGGCGTGCGCGGCAACGGCCAGCTCATCACGGCCCACTTCGCTTCGCTCGCGCGCATCATAGAGCACTACGGGCTCGTCTCCGGCGTCTCGGGTGGCTCCTCCGCCTCGATCACGTCCTTTCTGCTCGAGTCGATCCAGATGAACCCCGCGGTCAACGACTGCGGCGGCAAGGGCTGCACCGACGAAGAAGCGGCCAACCGCGCCGCGCTGCTGTTCAAGAGCCTCCAGGGCTACGTGGGCGTGCTTGCCGGCACGCCCGAGGCCGCCGCCATTGCACAGCTCATCCCCGTCGCGCAGCAGGTCGCCGAGCAGGACATCGCCGGCCTCGCCGAGACGGACCCCGAAGCCGCGCGTGAGGCCCTCGACGTCATCCTTCAGTCGACCGACATTCGCGAGCTGCTCAACCCCGAGTTGCTCGCGCTCCTGCAGAACTCCCCCAACCCCGAGTTCCACGTCCAAGACATCGCTGCCGCCATCGCGGGCGCAGCCTCGTTCAACGCGGACAACCCCGACATCCTCGTCCGTCCCGGCCTGATCGACTTCGCCGCCTTCGCAGAGAAGATCGGCCGCATCGGCAGCTTCTACGCCGGCTACGGCAACTACGACGCCGAGACCTTCGAAGCGTTCATGGCCAGCTGCGCCACCCCGGGCAAGGGACTCAACTGGGATGGCGTCGCCACCCTGCCTGTTGGAGACACCGGCATGGTCTGCGCGCAGGTCTTCGACCAGCTCGCCACCACCTGGCGCGACGACTTCATCGCCAACGAAGACCAGTACGCCTCCCGCATCGACGACGAGATCGGTGCCGAGCTGCCCGCGCTCATCTCCACCTCCGTCATCACGGGTCCCAGCGCGGTTCGCTGGGCGGGCGCGCGCGATGCCTACTTTGCGGGCGAGCCCACCGAGCTGGGCGTCGACTTTGACGACGTCCGCTTCGGCTACTTCGGTGCCCGCGCCGACCTCGACCTCGTCGAGTCCAACAACGGCGGCTTCGACGACATCAAGTCGGACAAGTTCATGGCGATCGGCACCGCCACGTGGCGCACCGCGCTGTCGTACAGCCCCGCCGAGCCAGGCCTGGCCCGCGCGCTCGAGCTGCCCGTCGGCCAAGACGGCGTGCAGAACATCTCCGCCGGCGGCTGGTCCGACCTGCACCCCACCCTCGTCCTGCGCAACATGGGCTGCGACAACGTCGTGTACGTGACGCGCACCGACGTCGAGCTCGGCGGCTTTGCCGACGGCGTCGCCACCCTGCTGGGCATGGACGAAGGCACCGGCGAGAAGCTCTACGGACTCGACCAGGACAGCGCGCTGACCCGCTCCATCGACGAAGCCGATGCGGTCTGGTGCACCAACTGGAACGACATCCCCGCGACCGACATCGCCGCCGTCTCGGCCGACAGCTACAACGCCACGCTGATCACCGCTGACCCCAACTTCACCGAGGGCGCACAGGCGTACGAAAACCTCGACCCCGAGTTCAGCGCACAAGGCTGCTCGGTCGAGTAGTCGCGGCGCCACGGCCCGCCGTCGAGCTCCGCGCGGCTTCTTGCGGCGGCCGGCCGTTCCGCTGCCGAAGAACCAACCTTCGACGCACCGGCGAACCCATCGAGTCCGAAGACGGACGACCCGAAGACCCCACCGCGTGGGGCGTTGACGGGTCTGGCTCGGAGACGACATCAACGGCCACAACTGCCCGCCCCTCTGCGCGGCTCGGAGGGTCCGGCCGTGACGTCGCGCCGTCGACGTAGCATCTCGTCGGTCCACCACGGCCGCATCGTCTACGTTGCGGTCACCTCCGACGTCTGCAGCGGCGAGTTCCGTTCTACGCTCGAGTCCGGCTTCAGCATCGGCTCGGTCGACATCTGCAGCGCTCGCTGCCCCCCTCCGAGGTCCTGTCCGCGTCTCAGATCGCCGCGTGGCGAAGCATTGCTCGCACAAACCTGCGCGCCGAAGCGTAGCCGGTCGTCGTGCTCACCGAGACCCACCGAACGACGGGCCACCGCCCGGCCCATACAAAGGTGCCGGTGCGCTCCAGCTCCTCATCACCGAGACCCTGGAGCGCTGCCAAGACGGCGTCGTAGCTCTCATCGAGGTCCGTACGCACGCGTGACCACGAGCGGCGCTTGGGTGCTCGGGCGATGATGGAGTCGTTCAGCGCGGGCGTCTGTCGCCAGCTGAAGCCGGCGGCGGGGATCGGCGGGGTCTCGTCGCGCTGGCCCGCTTCGATCCACGACACCACGGCATGGGCCCACCACGTTCGGACCGTGAGCACGTCGACCACCGACCAGTCGTCGACACAGACTTGCCTCGCCGCGCGGGCGCTCAGTCGGTCCAGGTCACTGTTGAGCTTCGCGTAGGCGGGCTCCATGGCGCCGAGCAGCTGTGCGCGTGTCTTGGGGATCGGCATGTGGGTGGCCTACGTATTCGGCAGAAGAGACGTCAGACCCAAGCGATACCTGCGATGCCCAGCTCGACGCCGTTCGCACCATGCCTCAGCTCGTTCGCCACCGATGACTCAACCGAATCAGCTGCACGTTCGCCAGCAGCACGCCCGTCAACAAGACCGTCTGCGCGTATCCGAGAACGTCCGTCGCGGTCACAGCTGTGGTGACCAGATGCATCACGTTCGCGAGTGCGAACAGAAGCGTCAGTCCGAAGTTCGCGAGCCGATATCCGCGGCCAGGTCCGCCCGTGGAACCGACGGCAAGCAGCAGCGGGACCACATAGAAGACGGTCTTGATCCCGAAGTTCGACCACGGGACGGTCCCGTCAGCCCCATCGATCTCCATCGAGACCCCGTACCGCAAGCCGCTGACACCGTAGTTGAAGTGCAGCACCATGCCGACCACGAGAACGAGCCACAGCAGCCCAACCTCGTACCCCGTCGAGCTTCGTTCCGACATGAGCATGAGTATGCATCGCGCCAGGTTCCGCGTCGCTTTCAATCCCTGCTGACGCGAGGCCGGGATGCACGCGGTCAGCCGGGCGGCGGCAGAGGACCGAGCAGCCAAACCAGCGCGCCGAGACCGACCGTTGCGGCCAGGCACCACAGCCAGGCCCGGCGTGCGGTCGGCACGAGCATGACCGCCAAGAACGCGACCATCCACAGCGGAAGCATCAGCAGCACGCCGATCGTCGCCCCGGTCCCCTCCTCGCCTGGCCACAACCGTGCCAGGAGCACGCACACGGCCGCGCTCGGTGCCAATGCCCCGAACACGCCCGCGAGCACGCGGAACGTGGTGCTCGCGGCGCCATGCCACGCTGGGCCTCGTGCGGACGACTCAGACATGTGTCCCCGCACGCTGGACCACGGCGGCGCACAGCCCCACCAGGGTCGCGACCCAAACCCCGCGGTCGGTCCACCGCGGCGCAAAAGGACGAAGGACCACCACCAGCGTGAAGGACGCTGACCATGCTGCAATGGCGACGACCCATGGCGTCGCCGGGTCGTGGGCATCCGCAACACCGATCACCACTGCAGCGACGATGCAAGCAATCGACGCGAGCGTTGCCCCCAGACGAAGTCGCCCCGCATGCACACGGTGGTGCCACCACCCCGCAGACGCCAACGCGAACGCGATGGACGCAGCTTCACTCATGATGGTGCACCACCGCGGGCAGGAGTCGACGGCCGAGGGGTGCGGTGCGGACCACGTCGCACGATCCAGGCTGCCAGGGCGAGCAAGGCCGCCACGACGAGCATCCCCAGGTCGATGGCGGCAAACATGCCGAAGTGCCCTCCGGTTAGGCCGCCCGCGAACAGGCCGACGTCGGTACACGTGGCCTGCGCGAGGGGAACAGCGGCGAACGTCGCCGCGGCTGCGAACAGCATCCGGACCCAGCAGGTACGATGGGACGCGGACCACGAGGCGTAGCCACACGCGCCCGCGAGCGTCAGAACGAACGTCGCGTCCAACAGGGCAGTTCGGGCGTCGAGGTTCCAGGGAAGCAGACGACTCATTAGGAGCATCAATCCCATCGCAAGCGGCAGCCCTGCACCGACGCCGACCGTCAGTCGTGCGAGCACACCGTGGGCTCGACCCTTTCGCTGCTTTCGGCGGCGCTCGATCCACAGCGCGTTGCCGGTGAGAATCGTCGCCCCGGTGAACAGAGCAAGGACTGCGTACACGAGCTTCAGTCCCCACCCGCCGAACTGGGCGAAGTGCAACCCGAACAGCCAGCGCTGGGCAGCGAGCGGAGCGCTTTCGGCTTCGAGCCCGCGGACCTGAAGCACCTCGGCCGTCTCGCCCGAGACATAGACCCGGACACGGCCCGGCGCATCGTCCATCTCGCCCGAGACTTCGACGACGGTCGTGGCCAGCCCAGGCTTTGCGGTGCGCAGCGCATGGACGTCGAGCCCCGGCAGCGCTGTCTCGGCGGCCTCGACCCACGCTCGCGCGGGCGCTTGCGGGCCCGGCTCTTCCTCGGCCTCGATCGTGGGCGGGTCATCGCCGAACGCGGCCGCCTTCGCGCGGTCGAGGTCACCGCCGTACAGGGGCAGCCCGACCGACGCGATCGCCAATCCGTTGAGCACGATGACGGCGCCCGTGTACGCAATGACGAGGGCGAACGGCAGACCGGCAACGCCGGTGACCTTGTGCAGGTCAGCCCACATCGCGCGCCGCGGCAGATGCGGCCGAAACTGGTGGAACTCGGGAATGATCTTGCGGAGGTGAACCGCGATGCCCGTCATCAACGCGATGAACAACGCGAGCGCAACCAGACCCGACACCGTGTAGAGGATTGGAATTGCCTCGTGATAGAGGAAGTGGACGCGGAAGAGGAAGCGCGCCACGTACCCACGCCGCGCACGCCACTGCGTACCGTCCCAGATCACTTCACGCCGAGGCTCTCCCTCCACCATGACGCGGGCGACCGGGACGCGGCTCGCCGACTCCTCGGATGGCAGGCTCAGCGAAACGAAGGTCGTGTCGGCATCGCCGATTTCGTCCTGCAGGCTGACCCACCAGTCGTCGACCGTGGTCGACAGCGCATGGTGCTGCCCGGGGTCCTCCCAGGTCTCCAACGGGGACCACACCAGCGCGGTGATGCCCGTGATGAACATGAGGTACAGGACGAGGCCGAGGACCGCTCCGAGCCAAGCGTGGACGTCGTAGAGGACGCGGTAGCGTCGGTCCTTTTTATGGAACAACGGCATGCGGTCAGCCCACTTCCCTCTCGACCGTGCCTTTGCGCGTGCGGCCTCGATGCAACGCCGCCGCGAAGGCAGCATCGACCGAGAATGGCACGGAAGAAGGACGGCACGGCAGCATGGGTTTCATCGCGCTCCGGGGGCGCCCTTGAGGGAATGCCCTCTTTGAAAACGACTTTCAATACGAATATACAGTCGCCATGGTTTCGGCCTGCCTGCTGGCCTACGCCGTCCTCCTCAACGCGCCCGACGCTCCTGCCGCCGACGCGCCGGAAACGGAGCCGGTGCAAGCGGAGGCGGCGCCAGGGGAGGACCCGAGCCCACACCCCCCGCCAACCACGCAGAGGCCGGATCCGCATTCGCAGCCCGAAGACGATTCGACGCGTCCGCCGAGCCCGGGTCCCCAGGCGCAGCCTGCCCCGGGCCCCGACGAGCCCGTCCCGCTCGAAGAAGACGAGTCGGATTTTGCGACCAGTTCCACCCAGGACGAGGGCACGGTTCGCGCGGTCACGGTCACGTCGATCGGTGATTCGATGGAAGACTCCGCCGAGGCCGTGCAAGTCGAGGACACGCGCGATGCTCAGGGACGGACCGCCGACCTCGGCGACGTCCTCAAGCGCTCGCGCGGCGTCACGGTACGACGTGCCGGCGGCTTGGGTGGTCGCTCGAACATCGGCGTTGCCGGCCTCGATGGTCCCCGGGTGCCCATCTTCGTCGATGGGATCCCGATCGAGTTCTCGCCCTACAGCCTCGACCCATCGAACGTCCCGGTTGGGTTCGTCGACCGCGTCGAGATCTACCAGGGCGTCGTTCCAACGCGCTTTGGTGCCGACGCCCTCGGCGGTGCGGTGAACCTTGCGCGCGACTTCGACGGGTACGGTCCAAGCTCTTCGCTCTCTTACGAGGGCGGCTCGTTCGACACCCACCGCGTGCTCGGTCGCTCGTCGGTTCTCCTCGAAGGCCCGAACATCTACGCGGCCATTCAGGGTTTTTACGACCGCAGCCAAAACGACTATCCGATCGACGTCGAGGTGGCCCGCGACGACGGGTCCACCGTCCCCACGACCGTGCGGAGGCGCAACGCCGAGTATGCGGCGGGCGGTGGCGCAGTCACCGTAGGGGTGGTCGACAAGCCTTGGGCCGAGCGCTTGCTCCTCACGGGTTTTGCGAGCGGCTATCAAAAGCAGCTGCCACACAACGTCGTGATGACCCTGCCCTACGGCAGCCCGGTCTACGGAGAGGTTCGACCGGGCGCCAACCTCGACTACCGTGCACAGCTTCCCCACGATCTCGAGCTGACGGTCCTCGGGGCCTACGCGCAGCGCCGCATCGCAGGAGAGGACACGGACCGCTGTGTCTACGACTGGTTTGGGCAGTGTTTGCTCGAGCGGGCCGTCCCCGGCGAGATCGAGCCCGGCGGGACCGACCAGCGCATCGTGCAAGACGGCGGATACGCCAATGTCACGACGGCCTGGGCGCCTGGGCGACATCGTCTCCAGCTCGCGCTCTCGCCCTCGGGATTCACGCGAACGGGCCGCGACGCGCTCACGCCCGCCGGCGAGCGAGACCCACTCTCCCTTCAGCGAGACCTCTTCAAGCTGGTCTCGGCACTCGAGTACGCCGTGGACCTCTTCGACGACGCCCTGCAGAGCGTCACGTTCGCGAAGCACTACACCCAGGCGGTTCGTGCGGAGCGGTTCGCGTTCGGGGTCTCGACGCTACCGCCCGAGAACCGAACCGAGACGCAGTGGGGCGTGGGTCAAGCCCTTCGTTGGAAGCCAACCTCGTGGCTGCGCGTGAAGACGTCGTATGAGTGGGCGACACGGCTTCCAAGCGTCGACGAGCTCTTCGGCAACGGCATCTTGGTGGTTGAAAACCTCGAGCTGCGCCCCGAACGTTCGCACAACGTCAACCTCGCGGCGTCGCTGTCCCACGTCTTCGAGCGAGCTGGCGAGTTTTGGCTGGACGCGCACGGTGGAGCGCGATGGATCGAAGACGCGATTGCACCGATCCCCGAAGACAACCGCATCTCCTCCCAGAACGTGAACGACGCGCGTTCGTACACGGTCGACGGCGGCGGCGGCTGGACCTCACCCGACGCATGGGTGACGCTCGAGGGCAACGTCACCTTCATCGATCTGCGCAACACCTCGACCGACGGCCCCTTCGGTCCCTTTGCTGGGGACCGCATGCCGGCGCGGCCCTGGCTGACGAGCAACGGACACGCGCAGCTGCTGATCGCCGAAGTTGCCAGCAAGACGGATGCCCTGTCGCTCGACTGGAGCACCCACTACGTGCACAGCTTCTTCCGGAGCTGGGAGAGCGCCGGTACCGCGGCGTTCAAGCAGGTGGTGCCCGCTCAACTGCTGCACGACATCGGTGCAGCCTATCGAATCCGACGACGCCGGACCGAGTTCATCGCCGCCGTCGCGGTTCACAACCTGCTCGACGCGCGGGCGTTCGACTTCATCGGGTCGCAGCTCCCGACGCGAGCCGTCCGCGGCAAGCTCACCATCGTGTTCTGATGGCGCATCTGGACGAACTTGCAAATCAGTTTCAAAAAAGTACGCTGCGCGGGCCCATGGAACGCTCCCGCGTGCTCCTCGTTCTCGCTGGCCTGAGCGCCGCATCTTGTGTCTCCGACGAGGGGAGTGCTGGTCCTCAGCTCTCGAGCGCAGGCTCGACCTCGCAGGCTCCCGTCGCGACGTCCAGCGCCGACGCGGAAACGAGTGACGGCGATTCAGCCGACGCGTCCACGGGTGAGGACACCTCCGTCGCGCAGGCAGACGGCTTCGTGCTCGGCTCCGTCGTCATCACCGACGCAGGGCGCACGACGTACGTGCAGGTCATCGACGAACTCACGGGTTCCTTCGACAACAGCAGCGGCGTGGAGATCCCCGGCAACTCCGTGTTCTTGGTCGAAGGCCGCAACATGTACGCGGGGCTGGCCGAGGAGCCCACGTGGATCAAGTACGCGATTGGCGACGACGGCTCGATGGAAGAGGACGGCCGGCTCAGCATGATGAGTTATGGCCTGACGACCGTCGACTTCGGACGCGTGATGGTCGACAGCACCACCGCCGTGACCATCTCCAGCGACGCGCTCCTGGCGATCGTCTGGAACCCCACCGACATGACCATCACCGGGACGATCGACCTCTCGCACATGTTCGTCGACGGCTACGACCTCGAGAACTGGACGAGCGTCGCCCATGAGGGCCTCGTGTACGTCCCGGGACGGTGGGCCAACTACACGACCAGTTTCGACGTTCTCGACCGCGTCATGATCACCATCATCGACCCGAAAACCTTGAGCATCGTCGGAATTGCCGAAGACGACCGGTGCGCAAGCGGCGGTCGTATCGTGTTCGACGCCGACGGATACGGCTACGTCATGGGCGACGGGCGCAACTACGGCAATCAGATCATCGCCCACGCCGCGGGCGACCCGATTCCCGAGAACTGCCTCTTGCGCATCGCCCCGGGCGAGACCGACTTCGAGGCCGATTACTTCCACACCATTCCTTCGCTCACCGGAGGACTCGACTCGATTACCGAGCTCGAGACGGGCGCTCAGGGCAGCGGAATCGCGTTCGCCAAGATGTTCTATCCGGACCGACTCCCCGAGGGCGTCGAGCCGGTCAACTTCGACTTCTGGAACGAGAACGCCCATCGTCTGTGGCGTATCGAGCTTGGCGACAACCCCACGGCGACGGAGGTCGAGGGCGCTCCCTTCTCGGTCGTTGGATTCCAGGGCTCCCCCACCGGCGGCAAGCTCTACATCGGCGAGAGCGAAGACGGAGGTGGCACGAGCACCGTCTACGAAGTCGACCCGGAGACCAACGTCGCGCAGACGGTCTTCTCGATGGACGGCTATTTCTACGGTCTCCATCCCCTCCCCGCGCCGTAGTCCGCGGCGCTGCAACCGTCACGATGGCCGCTCGTGCGATGAACGACACGGGTCGCTGGGCGATGGCGCCCCCGCGGCACAAAACGCACACGGATTGCATTTGCATTTCATTTTCAATTGGAAATACAGTGGGCCGTGGGGGGCCGGACCGCCTCTGCCTGGTGAACACCGGTTTTCACCGACGACCTGACGGGGGCGTCGGCTCCCCACGGAGAATCCCCATGAAAGTCGTCTCATCCATTGGCTCCCTCAAAGACCGCCACCCAGACTGCAAAGTCGTCCGACGCCGCGGCCGCCTGTACGTCATCTGCAAGAGCAACCCTCGCTTCAAGGTGCGCCAAGGCGGCGCCAAAATGAGGAAGAATCGGAAGTAGCCAGAACGCGGCCAGGGCGAACGCAGTGGCAACTTCGCCTTAAACGCCGACGCCCTGCCGCATCGGGCCCGCCGCCGTTCCGTAAGCGGAGAGGCGCCCCGCGCCGCAACGCGTGACGAGAAGCATTCTGGAACGCACGCCCGGCCGGCCGTCGCGTGTACGCGGGCGGCCGGTCGGAGAACCCGGAGCGCCCGCCATGCTGTCTGAGGTGCAACCCGGGCGCAGCGTCTCGCGAGGGATGTTTCGCGCCAGGGTCGGAGCCCGAGCGCGAAAAAGACGAGCGAGACGCCTGGCCTGGTTGCTGCTAGGTGAGTTCCGCGCGGCTGAAGTCGGTCAGACGCGAGAACTGGTCGAAGCGAGCCTGAATCTTCTCGATGCTCAGGTCCTTCATCGTGTCGTAGGAGAAGCCCTCGACGTTGAAGCTCGCCAGCACCGAGCCGTAGATCATCGCGGTGCGGAGGTTCTCGCCGGTGGGCTCGACGCCCCGCGCGAGGTAGCCCATGAAGCCACCCGCGAAGGAGTCGCCGGCGCCCGTCGGGTCGACCACGTCTTCGAGTGGAAGCGCCGGCGCCGAGAAAACCTCTTCGTCGTGGAAGAGCAGCGCACCGTACTCGCCGCGCTTGATGACGAGGCTCTTGGGGCCCATGTCCCGAATCGCCCGCGCGGCCTTCACCAGGTTGTGCTCCTCGGTCAGCTGCATGGCCTCTTCTTCGTTGATCGTCAGAACGTCGACCTTGCTGATCACTTTGACCAGGTCGTCCCGCGCGATGTCGATCCACAGGTTCATGGAGTCGAGTCCGACGAGCTTGGGCCGCTTCATCTGCTCGAGCACCTTGAGCTGCAGCGCCGGCACGATGTTCGCGAGGAACAGGTAGTCGCTGTCGACGTAGTGCGCGGGAAGCTTCGGGTCGAACGCCTCGAACACGCCCAGCTGCGTGTCGAGCGTGTCCCGGCCGTTCATGTTGTCGTGGTACTTGCCCTTCCAACGGAAGGTCTTGCCAGACTCCTGGACCTCGAGCCCGTCGAGGTCGACGTCGCGTGCCTTGAGATCGTCGATCCCCTGCTTGGGGAAGTCTCCGCCGATGACGCCGACGAGGCGCACGTTGGAGAGGTACGAGGCGGCCATCGAGAAGAACGTGGCGGCGCCGCCGATCGACTCTTCTCGCTCGGCGTGCGGCGTGATGACCCAGTCGACGGCGACGCTGCCGACGACGAGAACGGAGGGGTTGTTGCTGCTCATGAGTGTTGTCCGAAGTGGAGAGGAGACGCGGGCTTGGCTGCCGCGGTGAGGGAACCTTCCGAAGGTCCCGTCAGGAATGAAAACGAGCCCGAAAGGGCCGCTGGAGGGTGAAACGAAGGCAGCTCCGCTGCCGAAGTGAGGGAACCTCCCGAAGGTTCCCTTGAAGACGAGGTCGGCGAGCCCGAAAGGGCGACCGTTGGAGGGTGAAACGAAGGCAGCTCCGCTGCCGAAGGGAGGGAACCTTCGAAGGTTCCCTTAGGAATGGAAATAGTGGCCGATGATGAGGTCGAGCCGCTCGCGGGCTTCGGCGGACATCGCCTCGGGCGCGGTCATCACGGCGTTCTCGCAGGCCCGCGGGTACGGCAGTGCGTCGGTCTTCTCGGGCAGTCGCGTCGCCAACTCGGCGATGGTTCTGCGCGCAACGTCGACGTTGGCCTTCATCACCGCCACCACAGCCTCGACCGTCACCTCTTCGTCGTGCCAGCAGTCGTAGTCGGTCGACATCGCCAGCAGCGCGTAGGCGATTTCAGCTTCGCGGGCGAGCTTGGCTTCGGGCAGCGCGGTCATGCCGATCACCCGAGCCCCCCAGCTTCGATACAGCTCGGACTCGGCGCGCGTGGAGAATGCGGGCCCGTCCATGACGATGCAGGTCCCGCCATCGTGAACGGTCGCGCCCGTGACCGTGGCGGCCTCGCGGGCAAGCGCCCGGAACGGCTCCACGGTGGGGTGGCCGAACTGGACGTGCCCCACCACCCCGTCGCCGAAGAAGGACGTCGCGCGGTGCTTGGTGCGGTCGATGAACTGGTCGGGAAACACGATGTGTCCCGGGGCGACCTCTTCTTGCAGCGAACCTACTGCGGACACGCTGAGCAGGTGCGTCACGCCCAGCTGCTTGAGGCCGTGCACGTTCGCCCGGTAGTTGATCTCCGAGGGCAGCTGCTTGTGACCCGGGCCGTGTCGCGGCACGAACACCGCCCGAAGCGGCGCCTTGCCGGGGCGTTCCAGCGTGCCGACCGTGTAGGGGCCGCTGGGGTCACCGAAGGGCGTGGTCAGCTCGACGGTCTCGGCGTCCTGCAGCGCATCCATGGCGTACAGGCCCGAGCCTCCGATCACGCCGAGCACCACGGTCTCGCGGGCGGCGGGGGATCCGGGATGGGGCGTGCTCATCGCGGCGGAGCATACGGACCCACCACGGCCCCGGCCGTGAGATTGCGCGTCAACGGGTGACGACCAGAACGATCATCAAGAACCCCTGGTCGCCGGGCATTCGAACGACACCAACGCCCGCAGCCAGCCCCGGGGTTATCCACAGGTCGACCCCTGCGAGGGCGTCGAAGTCCGGCCCGCTGATCTGGTTGGTCGTGAGCGACGCGTAGCCGAGGTCGAAGACCTCCTGCTCCCACCCGCTCGCGAGCCGGCGGCCGGCCGCAATGCGCTTGGCGACGTCGGCGGCGACCACGTCGAGCCCATCGTCCCACTGCACGCCGGTGAGTCCGCGGCCGGCACGCGCCGCGTCGACGCGCTGCCGAACGGTCGGCGCCAGCTGGTTGTCGCGGGGAGCGCCCGCACCAGGCTTCTTGAAGAAGTTCTGGGTGACGAACACCGGCCGGGGTGCCGTGGGAACGTCGGGATCCGCGGGCCCCACGACGACGCCGACCCCGAGGTGCGTGACGTCCTCGGCGAGGATGTTCACGCGGTGTCCCGGCGACGACATCAGGCTGTCGTGAACGCCCTTGGGGCCGTACCCGCGCGCGACGTTCTCTCGGATCACCGAACCCGCGATGCGCGAGCGATCGAAGCGCGCGCTCACGTCGCCCGTTCGTGGGGAGACGTGGCCGACGAAGCCGTTGCGCTGCATGTCCTGGCTGTGTGCTGCGGCGACCCGCGCCGCGCGATCGTCCCACGACAGCGCCGACAGCCCCCGACGCTTGCGCTCGGCGTTGACGTACTCGAAGTTCGCGCGCGCGATCTGTGCGGCATCGACACCAGATCCGATCCGCTCCAGCTCGACCCGAACCCGTCGTGGCGGCTCGGCGCCGCAGTACACCGGGAAGTTGGCGGCGACCTCGGGTCCGTGCGCGCCGTCGGCCATCACCTCGACTTGATACTTGCCCCGGGCCGCGCAGGTGACCTGCGCAGAAAAGGCGCCGTCGGCCGAGACCGACGCCGGCGCCGTGGTCCAGCGACCGCCAGGGTCGACCACCTCCACGCTGGGATCGCGCCGCGCACCGACGAGGCGTCCGCGGATTTCGACCGTGGAGCGGGGCGGGAGCGAGGCAGGCACGGGTGCGAGCGCGACCATCGGCTCGACGACGGCCACGATCATGCGCGTGCGACCGCCGCTGACCTTCGACACCCCCACCCCGAACCGAGCGGGCACCCGCGTGTCGCCCACTTCGACCTTCTCCACGAGCGACGCGATCGCCCCTCGGCACGCCTGCGTGTACGTGGAGTAGCAGGCCGCCGGGTCCTCGGGCATCTCCACCACGACCAAGCGCGGCGGCGGGTCGACGATGCCCGCCCACGACAACACCGCTTCAATCAGCCCCGAGGGCACGTTGGCACGGTCCGGCATCGTGCGCGCCAGCTCCCGCGCAGCGCGGTGCAAAGCAGGGTCGGCCCGCATGCCACGCTGCTCGAGCTCCGCCGCGATCGCGCCTTCGGTGGCGGTGGTCGCGTGCCGAGGCGGGTCCCCGTACCGAGCCGCCGGAGGCCCGCTGAAGTTCACCTCGACCGGCGCGAGCGTGATGCCCTCGAACGTGTCGCGCGATCGAGGCGTCCGCGTTCGGCCTCCTTCGGCGGGCCTGGGCGTATCGCAGCCGCTCACCGCCGCGAGGGCAAGTGAGCACGGCACGAGCCAACCTCGGACGAACGCGCGCAGAGACACTACGGTAGCAGCTCCAATACGGCGGCGTTTTCGGGCGCGTGAAAATCGGGGACCCGGGTCGGCGACAGCGCAAGCCCGATCGCGGCCCCCTTGCGCGGGCGCTCGAAGCGGAACGTGTTCAGCCGCAGCGACGTCCCAGGACCCGGCGGGCACGCGACCTCGGTGTGCGCGCAGATCTCCGACCAGGGGATCGCGAACTCCGTGGTCCAGCCGTCGTCGACGTCGTCGGGCGCCTCGATGGTTCCGTCGACCGCGACCGCGGCGTCGAAGCTGCTCGTCCACGACTCGTCCCCCTTGCGGTAGCGCTCGAACTTCGCGTCGAACAGCACCCCACGCGGCGAGACCTGCAGCTCGAGGTATCGAGCGCGGCGTTCGTCGCCGAAGACGAACACCTCGAAGACCTCCTCTTTCCAGATCGGGTCGTCGCGCTCGGTCAGCGTGGCGCGGATGTCCCGGTCGGGCAGCCACCCCGCGACGTACAGCGCGGCCTCGTCCCACGCGAACGCGACCTGCGTAGGGCCCCAATCCGGGTCGTCCTCCCGCGTCGCGCCCATCCGCACCGGCTCGCCGTCGAGCGAGCCGACCATCGGCACCCGTGCGGCGCGCTGCCAGTCCGGCTCGTCGGGGCGGCCGTCCACCGTCAACGACGCCGCGCGAGCCGCCGTGACCGCCGTGGGGCGCGGCGAGACGTCCACCACCGCGAGCACCGCCTCACCGCTGCGGCGCCGAGCACCCTGCACGACCGGACGGGCTCGACCGCCCTCGAGTCGCCGCACGACGATGACGCCGGTTTTGGGGTGCCACGGCGCGGGTACGGGCAGCGTCACGGACACGACCCCCTCCCCCGCGACCTGAACCCGGCGGACGCGGCCGTCCTCTGCGACCTCCACGGGGGGAGCATCAGGGCCGCCCACGGCAACCTCGCGTCCAGCCGCACGCGGGGGCATCCAGGCGACTTCGAACGTTCCGCGTGCCGAGGCCTCGAACGCGACCGCGACCTCCGCACCGGGCTCCACCGGATGCGTCGGCACGACGACCTTCGAGAGCGTCAAGCCGTCGCCGTAGCGCCACGTGCTCGCATCGGTCCCGCGCAGCTCAATCGGCGTGCGCGCCGGGATCGGGTCCCCACACGCCGCACTCGCGACCAGGCTCAGCGCGGCGAGCTGCACCCGCATCGACCGCTCCACCGCGCGCTAGAAGCGGATGACGCCAGGGCCGGTCGGAAGCGGCTGTAGGGCAGAGGCGTCGAGGGCGTCGCTGCGCTCGTCACGAGCCGCCTTGATCGCAATGCCCGCGACGGCGCCTGCACTCGCCGCGATCGCGGCGACCGTGACCCAGAAGTACCACTTGGTGATGATGCGCTCGTCCTGGGCATCATCGATCGTGGGGTCGGCTTTGGGCCGCGGCACCGGTCGCAGCTGCTCGCGGGGCGCAGGCGGGGCCCAGCGGTTGTCGAGCTCGGCGCGATGGGTCGAGGCGGGCTCGTCGGCAACCTTGCCGCGCGACATCTCGCGCACGCGCTCCCAGTCGGCCTCGGACGCGCGACGGGCATCGATGGCATCGTCGGGCAGCGCTTCGAGCTCCCCGCGGTAGGCCTCCAGGGCGCCGGTGTAGTCACCGAGCCGCTCCTTGGCCTGCGCCTCGGCCCGCCACGCCTGCGGGGTGGGCTGCGCTTCCCGGGCCGCCACGGCCTCTTGAACCGCAGCGGTGAGGTCACCGTCGTCGGCGGGTGCCGCGAGCGCGACCTGCCCCGTCCCCAGCACGAGCGCGACGGCGCAAAGCATGCTGAGCAGCGCGCGAACGGGGCGGAGGGAGGCGGTCCGAAGAGTGGTGCGAAGTTCAGTCTTCATAGACGTCGTCTTTGAAGGCGGGCAGCCCGGACGGTGTCGGATCCGAAGCCGGAGGCGGTTCGGCCGGGGCGCCCTGTGGTTTGGGCTTCGGCTTGGGAGCGCTGGGCTTTCGCCGAGGCTTCGTAGCCGCGGCCTTTGTACCACTGCCCGGCGCCGTGTCGGGAGCCGCCGCCGGCTTGGGGCGTGGCTTGGGCTGGGCAACCTCCACCACCGGAGCGGGCGCCGGGGTGGGGTCGACCGCGGGCGTCGCAGCCGGCTCCGGTGCGTTTGCCGCGGGCGGAGCCGCGGCCGGCACGTGCTCGGGCGGACCCGGCTTGGGCTCGCTCGCGCGAAGTCCCCACCAGACCCCTGCTGCGACTGCCAGCCCGACCACGGGGACCGCGATCCACATCACACCGGCGGCAGGCTTCGGCCGTTGTCGGATCGGTTCCCCGGCAGCAACGGCGTCGCCAGGGGCAACCGTGGCGGCCGTCGGTGCGGCCACGCGGGCGTTGGTGCTCGGCGCCACCGTGGCGGCGTGGGCGGACGCGACGAGCCCGGCGGTGGTGTCTCGGGCCGCGACGTTGAGCAGCGACATCGTGTCGTCGTCGGCGTTCGCGACCGTCCGAGGACCCGTGGGACACGCCGCCAACGCCTGCGGTTGCTCAGCCGACACCGTACGCAGCGCCGCCGCCACGTCGGCCGCCGTCGCCAGCCGCTCCTGGGGGTCTTTGGCCAGCAGGCGCATCGCGAGCGAGGACACCGCATCGGGGATCGAGCGCTCTGGTGCCGCCTGCCGAGGATCGAGCGGCTGCAGCCGAACGTGCCCCTCCAGGATCGCCATGAAGTTGTCGGCGTCGAACGGCAGCGCACCCGTGATCAGCTCGTACAGCAGCACGCCGATGCTGTAGAGGTCGGCGCGCCGATCCAGCGGTTTGCCCAGCGCGCGCTCCGGCGCCAGGTAGTACGGCGTGCCCAACACCGTGCCGGCAGCCGTCTCGATCTGGGTGTGGTCGGGCAGCGAGACCTTGGCCAGACCAAAGTCGACGATGGTGGGCCGAATCGTCCCGTCAGATTCCCGGTGCAGGAAGAGGTTCGCCGGCTTGAGGTCGCGGTGAATGATGCCGGCCTCGTGGGCGGCATGCAGCGCGTCGCACAACGAGGCGACGTAGCCCAGCGCCTCACCGAGGGTGCCCTCGCGGGACATCCAGTCCTCGAGCGTCTCGCCTTCGAGCAGCTCCATCGCGATGACGACGCTGCCATCGGGCCCGTGTTCGAACCCCAGCGTCTCGACGATGCCGACGTGTCCGACCGAGGACGCCGCCGCGGCCTCCTGACGAAACCGCGCGACGACCTCCGGTCCGTTCGTCGCCGCTCGGTCGGCGCGCAACACCTTGACGGCGGCGGGTCGACCATCTCGCTCGCGCCGCGCCTCGTACACGCGCCCCATCCCGCCCTGGCCGACAAAGCGCACCACGCGGTACCGCTCCTGCGCACCGAGCAGCATGCCCGGCGAGGCTTCGGGCGCGGGATCGGGCACGAAGGTCGCGCCAAGGCGAAAGCGACGCGTACGCCCGTGTCCACGACCCGGCAGCGGCTGGCCCGGTGCGATCGTGGCCGCGAGCGCAGCGTCGGCCCCAGGCCCCCTGTAGGCCGCCGTGGACCGCCCTGCCGGCTCCGACACGCCATGACGGTACCACCACGAATGGCCCGGTGCTATACGGGTCGGCCCGTGACGCGCGCCAGTGAAAAAATCGCGGCCCTGCTCGAACGCCTCGAAGAGAGCGGCGCAGAGCCGCTGCGACTCGACGCCCTGCGCATCACCCAGGCCTTCAAGCGGTCGTGGGTCGAGCTCGCCGAGACCCTCGTGCAGATCCGCGACACCTCTGCGTACACCAGCTGGGGCTTCGAAGACTTCTACGGATACTGCACGCAGGAACTTCACCTGCGCCGCGCGACCGTCGACAAGCTGGCAATGTCGTTCTCGACGCTGAAGCGACTCGCGCCTTCGGTGCTGCGCTGGGACGGCGTGGAGAAGGAAGTGCCGAGCCTGCAGGCCGTCGACTACTTCGGCAAGGCGGTTCAGGCCGCCAACAAGCCCGCCGAACAGCGGCCCCAGCCCACCGGCGAGGCTCCCCCGGCGCCGCGGGAGGTCATCAAGGATCTGCGCACGGCGGTGTTCGACGAAGGCCAGTCCGTGGCCGAGCTCCGGCGACGCTTCGACCCGATCCTTCGGCCGAAGCCGCAGGGCACCGAGGAGCTCGACGCCATCAACAAGGCGCTGTCCGCCGCGCGCAAGCTCGCCGACATCCTGCCCGAGATCGAGGGCCTCGAAGACGACCGCGTCTCCGGCGTGGAGACCTCGCTGGGCAAGCTTCGCGAAGACCTCGAGTCACTCGCCGAGCCGCTGCGCGAGAAGATCCAGGCGGCGAAGAAAGCTCAGCGAGCCCCCCGCAAGAAAGCCGTCTCCGAGTAGGTCCTCGCGCGGCGGTGCTACGCTGGGTGCCGCCCGCCGATGACCGACCCGACTCCCGTGCAGGCCGACCCGGCCGAGACGTCCGCGCCGGACCACGAGGTCGACGACGCCGACACGCTCGGCGCGTGGTGGGCCTATGGTCGAGCGGCCGTCGAGCGCGTGCGCGGGTCGGTCGTCCCGCGGGAGCCTGAATACGAGGTCCGACCAGGCCGTCGGCTCTACCTGCTCGCGGCGTTCGTGTCTCGTCGCTTCTTCGTCGAAGACCGCTGCGCGGGCATGGCCGCGATCCTGACGCTGCACACGCTGCTCTCGGCGGTCCCGATCATCGGCACGGCGCTGCTGGTGGTGGGGTTGATGGACGAGACCTCGGGGCGGCGGCTGCTCAGCGACCTGTTCCGCTCCCTCGTGCCCGAGGGTGCCCGCGCGATGGAGATGGCCGAGGCCGCGATGGCGCTCGCCGAGAACGTGACGATCGGAAACCTCGGCGCCTGGGGCTTCCTGGTCACGCTGTCGATCGCGTTCGTGCTGTTCCAGACGCTCGAGCGAACGTTCAACCGCGTGTGGCGGGTGACCCGGGCTCGCTCGGTGCTGGTGAAGTTCACGATGTTCTACACGCTGGCCACGCTCGGCCCGCTGCTCATCCTCTACAGCCTGGCCCACCCGCTCTTCCCGGGGATCAACTCGTTCCTGGGCGTCCCGTGGCTGACCAGCTCGCTGGGGCTCGTCGCGCTGAACCGCTTCCTCCCCTACACCCCGGTCCACTGGCGCGGCGCGATCACGGGCGGGCTCGTCTCGGCGCTGCTCATCGAGATCGCCAAGCTCGGCTTCGGCCTCTACGCCACCCGCTTTGCACTCGCCACCTACGAGGGGCTCTACGGATCGCTGGCCGTGCTGCCGATCCTGCTCGTGTGGTCGTACCTGTCGTGGATGGTCGTCCTTCTCGGGGCACAGATCGCCTACGTCGTGCAGCACCAGCGCTCCATCGCGCTGCTCGGCTACATGAACCGCTACGTGCTGGATCGGCTCGCAATCCAGCAGCCCTCGGGGCGCACCGCGGCGCGGCTGATGCTCGCCCTCGCGGATCACTACGCTCGGCGCGACGCGGGCTTGGGCGAAGACGCGCTGGCCGAGCGCTTCGGGCTGGGCCTCGACGTCGTCCAAGAGTCCTTGATGCGGATGGAGCGAGCCGGGCTTCTGCTTCAAGCCGAGGGCCAAGGACAGCGCTGGGTGCCCGGCCGCCCGCTGGACCAGATCACGGTCATCGAGGTCGTCGACCTGTTCGATCGCGATCACGCCCGGAACCCACGCCGGGATCAGCTCGGCGAGGTCTGGGCGCGGCTCGATACGGCGCGTTCGGATGTGATGGGCTCGCTGACCTACGCTCAGCTGACCTCGTCGGAGCGGACCTCGATGCCCGGCACGACCGAGTGCTGAACCTCGAAGTACGCGGCCATGACCAGTGCGTCCGCCTCGGCTTCGGTGGCTCCCGACTCGTCGACGGCGTCCTGAAGCGCTTCGAAGAGATGCCACATCGACAGCGTTTGCGGCCGCTCGATCGGCGTGCCGCGCATCGGTCGGTCGTTGGCCGCGGGCTCGTCGACGGTGGTGACGACAGGGAACTCGAGCAGCGCGGCGGGAAGCATCACGACGATGTCATCGCCACGCGACGGTGAGCCTTGAGGGACGCACCGCCGCTGCGTGCATTTTGGTAGGAGGTTGCCTACCCGCACGGACTCCGCCGCGGACCGAGCTACACCGCCGGGACGACGCTCTCGAAGTGGAAGCCCTCGACCACCATCGGCGGCACGACGTCGGTCCGGCCCAAGGTGAGGCCGGCGCGCGTGGGGACGCCCATCGCGGCCACCTTCGTCAGCAGCGTCAGCGGGCTGTCGTTGTAGCGAAGGTTCTGGACCGGCTTGGACAGCTTGCCCTTCTCGATGAGGAACGTGCCGTCGCGCGTCACGCCGGTCGCGAGGATCGATCGCCGCTCCAGCATTCGGTTGTACCAAAAGCGCGTCACGAGCACGCCGCGGTCGACCCCGGCGATGAGGTCGTCGAGGGAGGCGGTGCCGCCAGCCATGTGCAGCGAGGACGGCCGCGGGCGCACCGACACGCCCGTCTTGTCTGCCCAGTAGCGCGACGCGGTGAGCGAGCGAAGGACGCCCGATTCGACCCAGTTGACCTTGGGCTGCGGCGCGCCGCCGCGGGTCATCGTGCGCGCCGGGTTGGCGGCGTCGGTCGGATCGGACGTCAGCGTGATCGACGAGCGGAACAGCGCCTGGCCGATCTTGGTCTTGCCCCCGCCCGCCGCGAAGAAGCTGCGCCCCTCGGACGCCTGCCGGTGCGAGAGCTGCGAGACGAAGAAGCCCATCAGATCGGAGACCGCCTGCGGCGCGAGCACGACGGTGTAGTCCCCGGGAACCAGCGGCGTGGGCTCCTTCGAGCGCAGGGCCCACAGCGCAGCCTCGGAGGCGATCGCCGCGCCGTCGATGGTCTTCGCGTCGAAGCCGACCCGTCCGGCCTTGCTGCTGCCGGTGCCATCGGTCGTACGCGCCGTCGTGCCCAAGGAGATTTGGGTGTCGCGCGTGTAGCCGAACAGACCCGCGCGGTCTCCCGCCGCGACGGCCCGGTCGTGATGCTCGAGGAAGCCGGACATCTCCAGCCCCTGGTCCTTGCCCGCCTTGATCGCCGCCTCGATGATCGGCGCGCGCTGGGCCGCCTTCATCGCGGAGACCTTGCGGTCGAACGCCTTGACGCTCAGGTATGACGTGCTGCCGCGCGGAGGCATGAGCTCGGGGTCGACCGGCGAGAGCGCGGCGAGCTGTTCGGCCCGCTGCACGAGCGCCTCGAGCCCCTCCTTGGTGGTGTCGTTGCCCGACGCGGTGGCTTTGCGCTTGTCCTTGGTCACCGCGGTGACCGACACGTCCAGGCGCTCGACGTCCCCCGTGGTGGTGGGCATCGACGCGCCGTAGCGGGCGTTGCCATCCCGGCTCGCGGACACGGAGACGCGCACGTCTCCCAGCGACGCGGCGCCGAGGGCCTGGTTGACGATTCGCTTGGCTTGGCTGCGGCTGAGACTCACTTGCCCGCTCCCGTGTTGACGATGTTGGCTTCGAAACGCGCGGGCGGACAGCCGTGGCTGACCGCGTTGGATTGACCCGGCTGGCCCTTGCCGTCGCCGAACGTGCCGCCGAGGCGGTAGGTGCCTTCGCCGCCGAGCATGTCGCACGAGTTCCAGAAGTCGACCGTGTTGGCCTGATACGCGACGTCGCGCAGCGGCCGGGTCAGACGGCCGCGCTTGATCTCCCAGAACATCTGTCCGGAGAACTGGAAGTTGTAGCGCTGGTGATCGATGGACCAGCTGCCGCGACCTGAGACCAGCACGCCGTCCTCAGTTGCGTTGATCAGGTCCTCGGTCGTGTAGCCCTCGGTGCCCGGCTGCAGGCTGATGTTCGGCATCCGCTGGAACGCAACGCCGTCGTAGCCCTGCCCGTAGCTACACCCTCGGCTGGCCGTCTCGCCGACCCAGCCCGCTTGGTCGCGGGTGGTCTGCCAGCCGACGAAGGTGCCGTCGCGAACGATGTCCCAGCGGCCCGGCTGCACGCCGTCGTCGTCCCAGCCCACCGTGGCAAGGCCACCGGGCTGCGTGCGGTCGGCGACCAGGTTCACGCCTTTGGCTCCGATCTTCAGCGAGCCGGCATCGGTGGGCTTGATGAAGCTGGTGCCCGCGTAGTTCGCTTCGAGCCCCATCGCGCGGTCGAGCTCGGTTGGGTGTCCGATGCTCTCGTGGATCGTCAGCCACAGGTTGCTCGGCGCGAGGATGACGTTGCGCTTGCCGGGCGCGACCGGTGCCGCGTGCAGCTTCTGCAGCACGTCGTCGCCCACTTGGCTGGCGTGCGCGAGCATGTCGAGGCCGGTCACGTACTCCCAGCCGGCCTGCATCGGCGCGACCTCGAGGTTGCGCGACGCGAAGCGCCCGAGTCGGCGGTTGACCGCCGAGCCCGACAGCCGCGGGAACAGGCGGTAGGCGATCTGATGGGTCTGCGCGCCCTCGGAGCTGACGTAGATACGGTCTTCCCCGACGATGGAGACGCCTGCCGACGCATGCGAGACCCCGCCGGTGCCCAGCACCTTCTTTGCGGCGTCGATGAGCAGCTCGGCCTTGTCGGGCAGCGGCACGGCGAAGGGGTCGGTCTCGAACGGAGCGACCCACGTGCCCTTGGCGACCGGCGCTCCAACCCAGGCGACGGCCGGCTTGCCCAGCGCCTCGAGCATGGCGCCGTTGCGCTTTGCGGCGTCGACGGCCGTCTTCGCGAGGCTGGCCGCCGTCTTCTCGTCAACCCGGCCCGCCGCGGCAAAGCCCCAGCCTCCGCCCGCGATCACGCGGACGCCGATGCCGTAGCGGTCATTCTGAGAGACGCCGTCGACGTGGTCGTCGCGGACCGACAGCGACTGCGTCCGGTACAGCACCAGCCGCGCGTCGGCGTAGCTCGCCCCCGCCGCCACCGCAGCGTCGACGGCCTTCTTGGCGATGTCGACGTGGGCGGCAACCGGGCTCGCCGCCAGTGCGGCGGCAGCCTGTGCGCTGGTCGGCGGAGGCGAATCGGGCGCCGGCTTACGCGTCCCCGCTGGCATCGCCCACGCCCGGCCCGGGAGCAGCATGGACGCGGTCGCCAGCCCCGAAAGCGTCAGGAAGTCACGCCGATACGTCGACATGGGCGGGACTATACAGCTGCGGCGGTGGTCTGTGGACCCGGGGCGGGTCATCCTGGCGCCCATGAGCAGGATCTCGCTGATGCTGGCCGCGGCCCTCGTGCTGCCCGCGTGTGACTCGAAGACGGAGGACGCCCCGCCCGCCAAGGACGATGCGCAGGCCAAGGCCGACGCGTCGGCCAAGCCCGCGGCGGACGCCGCTGCGAAGCCTCCCGCGAAAAAGGACCCCTTCGAGGCCATGCTCGACGCCCGGGTCCTCGCGGACAGCGGGCTGGGCGTGGGCGGCAAGCTCAGCGCGTTCAACATCCTCAACTGCGACGACGGCGAGGAGTACTGCCAGGTCTGTCGCTACGGACCGAACCCGAAGCTGATGGCGGTGGGGACCTCGGACGACGAGGCCTTCCGCAAAGACCTCAAAGATCTCGACGCCATCGTAAAGAAATACGGCGCCGACAAGGTCAAGGCGTTCGCGGTGATCACCGATATCGCCGGCGGCAAAGCGACCACACCCGCGGATGCCGAGGCCGCAAAGGCCAAAGCGAAGGCGCTCAAGGCCGAGCTCGGCGTGGACTTCCCGATCGTGGTGCCCGCGCCCGAAGACGGCGGCAAGAACCGCGTATGGGAGGACTACTACAACATCACCAAGAGCCGGACGGTGATGTTCTCCGACGCGAAGAACGAAGTGAAGTACAGCGCGGTGGAGCCCGAGGACTTTGCGGCGCTGGGGACTGCGATCGAAGCTGTGATTTGACGGTCCTCAGCAGTGGGCGAGCCGGGGTCCTGCAGGCCTAGGGCGTGCCTCAGCAGTGGGCTAGCCGGGGTCCGGCAGGCCCCCCCTTTGGGTGAGGGGGCCTTTGGACCCCTCGCGCGGGCTCGACTCTGCTCGGACCGTCTTTCCTTTTTTCCGCTGCGCAGCCCTTCGGGCTGCTCGCTCTCGTGCTGACCTCAGCTGGGGGCGAGCCGGGGTCCTGCAGGCCTAGGGC
>JBCCQM010000129.1:0-24049 GCA_039024335.1 Myxococcota bacterium | reverse complement strand
TTGATGAAAACCTCGCCCGCTTGCGCGCACACGGACTTGGCGGAGTCGTCATCGTCGTCGCACCCGAGCAGGGTGAGCGAGGCGAGCGAGCAGGACAGAGCGATTCGAAGGATGTTGATGCGTTGCATGGTCGTTGAGCGAGTTCGTCTCGCATCGCCGTAGACGGGGCCCACCCAGCCGGATTCGAGCCACACGTGCCTCGGAGGCCAAATTGCGTATATCTACGCACGTGAGCACTTCGGCTGATTCCTCCGGGTCGCGCGTCGCTGTGGTGGGCGCCGGCTTTCTCGGCGCTCCGCTGGCGCGTGCGTTGGGCCCCGGCACGGTGGTGGCCAGCCGCAGCGGGACCTGGCGCGACGACGCGCCGCCCGACGGCGTGACCCTGCACCCGATGGACATCACCGCCGAAACGCTCGCCATCGATCCGCTGCTGCGCTGTGACGCGCTCCATATCGCGGTCGCGCCCGGCGGTGCCGACGTCGACCGCAGGGCGCTCTACGTCGAGGGGGTGAAGCGACTGCTCGACGCCGTCGCAGCGCATCCATGGCGAAGACTCGTGTACGTCAGCTCCACCTCGGCCCTTCCCAACGCCGACGGGTGGATCTTCGAGTCGGATGCACGCCGGCCCCAGAGCGAGCGCGGCGCCGTCCAGCGCGACGCCGAAGACCTGGTGCTCGCCTACGGTCGCCGCCGCAACATCCCCACGCTCGTCCTACGGCTCGGCGGCCTGTACGGCCCCGGCCGCGATCTCGGTCGTGTCTATCGGCGCCGCCGAGACGCTCCCATGGCCGGCTCCGGCAAAGCCCCCACCAACCTCATCCACGTCGAAGACGCCGTCGCCGCGAGCCTGGCCGCCCTGGCGGCGCCTGCCCACGTTGGGGGGGTGATCCACGTCGTCGATGACGATCACCAAACGCGACGCGCGATGTACGACGCCCTTGCGCAGGCGCGGGGCATCGAGCCGGTCGCGTGGGAAGCCGCGGTGGGTCCCGAAGCCCCGACGGGCAAGCGGGTGTCCAATCTGCGGCTCAAGCTCGATTTGGGCGTGCGGCTGAAGCATCCGACCCACGGGTGACGTACTCAGACCGAAGGGTCTTGCGGCCGTCGCAAGGGTGATTAAACCCGAACGCAAGCCTTCACGGAGCTGCCCATGGAACCCTCGACCGTCGCCGATGCCGTCTCGTCCGCCCTCGTCCCCATTGCTCGAGGCGCGCGCGGAGCCCTCTCCTCTGGGGTGTCGGCGCTCGACGAACACGAATTGCGCCACGAGTTGGACGCCGTCGCCGACGAGGCGCTGCAGGCGCGAATGGAGGGCCTCGGCCTCGCGGACGCTGTGCGTGACGCGCGATTCGAAGCCCTCCATCAGTTCCACCAAGACCTCCGCGACGCGATGTTCGTCGAGATCCCGCGCGAACTCGAGCCGCTGGTCGACGGCCTGCGTGCGCCCGAGCGCGCGAGCAGCAACGCGGCCCTCGGTCAGGCGCTTGCGGCCCTGGCCCACCCCGTCGACGACGACCCCGAGCCGCTCGCCACCGACCACCAGCGCGCGCTCGCGGAGCTGCTGATCTTCGAGTCGGTTCGACTGCGGCTGCTCGTCGCCGCGTGGCACAGCGACGCGTTCGAGCAGCTCGGCGGCGAGGAAGCCGACGTCGACGACATCGCCTGGGAAGAGGTCGAAGCGCTGCTCGCCAACCCGAACGTGCTTCTGCCCGGCGTTCGCCCGCTGCAGGTCATGTTCGCTGCCGCGTCCGTGGGCCTCGCCAAAGACGCCTCCGAGCGGGCGGACGAGCTGCGCCAGGTCAGCGGCGACGTCCGCGAGCAGCTCGCGATGCGGGCAAAGCTTCGCGCCGCGCTGCGAGAGCTTCGCCTCACCGAATCGGTCCTCCTCGAGAACGCGCTCTCGGGGCTGCTCGGCCACGACCGCGTCGAGCTGCCGGAGCTCCAGGCCTCGCGCCCCGTCGCGCTCGAAGGTCTGTCGCGGCAGGCGATGGACCAGCGGGTCTCACGGGGGCGTCGCGCCCTCACCCGGGCCTCCTCGGCGTGGCCTCGTCGGCGCCGCCCCGCGCTGTACGACCTGCTGCGCGACGCCGAATCCGCGAGCTGACGCCCTTGCGCTCGTGCGCACGGCTATGCTCCCCCGCATGGCCGGTTCGACCTCCCGCACCCGACGCGTCGCGTCGTCGCTGCTGGTGTGCGTGGCGGCCCTCGCCGCAGACCTGACGAGCAAGGCGTGGGCGTGGGAGACCCTGCGCCGCGGCGGCCGCCGGGTCGTGGTCGAAGGCCTGCTTCGCTTCGAGTTCGCCTTCAACACGGGCTCGGCGTTCGGCTTTCTGCGGCGTCTCGATGCCGCGCGCACCGTGTTCATCGCGATCACGGTCCTCGTGCTGATCTATCTCGGACGCATGCTGCGGCGGCTCCCCCTGACCAGCGCCGTCCCGTTCGTCGCCGTGGGCCTGTTCGCCGGCGGCGCGATCGGCAACCTGCACGACCGCCTCGTGCGACACATGTGGATTTTCGACCAAGGCGACCGTTACGGCGTGGTCGACTTCATCGTTGTCTCGGTGGGGCGCCGCACCTGGCCCGCCTTCAACCTTGCCGACGTCGCGCTCGCCGTGGGCGTCGGTCTGCTCATCGTCAGCCTCGTTCGACGCGCCCGCGCGCCGCAGGGATGACCACATGCATCCGCACCTCTTCGAGCTGCCCTGGGGCGGCACCGCCAACGCCTACGGCACGCTGATCCTGCTCGGCGGGCTGTCTTCGGTGCCGTTCATTCGATGGGACGCCCGCAGCCGCGGCCTCGCGCCGGGACGTCGCCTCTCGTTCCTCGTCGACTTCTACCTCGTGCTCGTGGTCGGCATGTTCCTCGGCGGACGCATCGTCCACGTGCTGACCGTGCCCGGCGTGTATGCCAACGACCCCATGAAGCTGGTCGCACTCGACTCGACCGGCTTCGTCTTCTTCGGCAGCCTGATCGCCGTCGCCTTGGGCTGGATCTGGCTCGCGCGACGGTACGCGGTCGAGGTTGGAGTGCTTTGGGATCTCGGGCTGACCTGGGTGGGTCTGGGGCACGCCTTCGGGCGACTGGGCTGCTTTGCGGCCGGCTGCTGCTGGGGCGGGCCGCATACCTCCGGGGGCGGCGTTCGATTCGGCCCCGACGCCTTGGTGGTGCTGACCGGCGGTGCCCCCGTTTACGGCCGCGCCGACGCCCTGCAGACGCTGCCGCTGCACCCCACACAGCTCTACGAGGCGGCGGGGCTGCTCGCGCTGTTCGTCGTGCAGTGGACGCTGCGGATCCGCAACGGCGTGGAGACCCCCTGGCGCATGGCGAGCCGCTACGCGATCGGCTACGGCTGCCTTCGTGCGGTCGTCGAGATCTTTCGCGGCGATGCATCGCGCGGCTGGCTCTTCGAGACAACTGCGCCCGGCGTGGCGCAGGCGCTGTCCCTGCCGCCGGACCATCCGCTGCTGCTTTCGATTTCGCAGGCGATCGCGCTGAGCATGGTCGGCGTGGGTGCGTTTGGGCTGTGGCGCACGCGCCCACGCACCTAACAGACTGAAATCGCGACGTGAATCGTCATCCTGCGCCGCGGGGTGCCGTACGCTATGCTCCCGCTCCGCCATGACCGACGCCCCCGCTACCCGCGCCGACGATCCGTCCAGGAAGCAGCGACTCATCGAGACGGTGGTCGTCATGGCCATCACGCTCGGACTCGACCTGTGGTCCAAAGCCTGGGCGTGGGAGAACCTGCGCAACGCCTCGGGCAAGACCGTCATCGACAACTGGGTCTACTTCGAGTTCGGCTTCAACACCGGTGCGGCCTTCAGCTTCCTGCGCGATGCCTCGTACGCGCGCATGGTGTTCATCGCGGTCACGATCTTTGCGCTGCTGTACATGGCCCGCCTCGCATGGACCATGCCCACGCGCTTCCGCTCCGCGTTCATGGCGGTGGCCCTGGTCAGCGGGGGAGCGCTGGGCAACCTTCACGACCGGCTGATTCGCCAAATGGAGATCCGCGGCGACCTGCACTACGGCGTCGTCGACTTCATCAAGATCTACTACTGGGAGGGAAAGGTCTGGCCGACGTTCAACATCGCCGACATCGCCCTCGTGGTGGGCGTGGGCCTGTTGTTCATTTTCCTGACGCGACACGGTGACGCCGTCGACGGCAAAGACGCGTCCGAAGACGACGCATCCGAAGACGACGAATCCGAAGACGACGCATCCGAAGACGACGCGGCAGCCGCCGACGCGTAAGCCAGCGCGGCGTCCCGTCACGCTCGGTCGAACGCCCGCACCTTGGCGAGCGTCTCGAGACGCTCGGCTTCGGGGTCGCTGTCGATCACGATGCCCCCGCCGCCGTGCACGGTCAGGCCTCCATCGTTGAGCACGCCGCTGCGGATCGCGATGTTCACCGTAACCGCCTCGGGTGTGATCAGCACGAGGCCGCCGCAGTAGAGCCCGCGCGGCACGTCCTCGAGGCGCTCGATGATCTCCACCGTGGCGCGCTTGGGTGCGCCCGTGATCGAGCCGCCGGGAAACAGCGCCTCCATGAGCGCGCCCAGCCCTGCGCCATCCGCCAGCCGGGCCGTGACGTCGGTGACGAGATGATGCACCGTCTGAAGCGTGACCAGACGCGGGCGCGCCGAGGCCTGTACCGAACCGGGCGCGGCGATGCGACCGAGGTCGTTGCGGACCAGGTCGACGATCATGACGTGCTCTGCGGCGTCCTTGTGGCTGTGCAGCAGCGCTTGCGCGAGCGCGGCGTCTTCGTCGGGACTCGCACCGCGCGGGCGCGTGCCCTTGATCGGGCTCGAGGTGACGACGCCGTTCTCCCAGTGCAGCAGGGTCTCCGGCGAGTTCGAAACCAGCGCGCGGTCCCCATCGAGCAGCAGCGCCCCCAGCGAAGCCGGCGTATCGCGACGCAGCGCGCCGTACAGCGCCGCCACCCGTGCGTGCAGCGGCAGAACCTGCGCAGTCTCGGACCATGCGGCGCGCAGCAGCTGGGAGAGGTTCACCTGATACGTGTTGCCGGCGGCGATCTCCTGCAGCGCCGCCCGCACCCGCGCGCGATAGGTCTCCGGCTCGACGCAGGCCTGCAGGCGCTGCAGCGGCCATGCCCGCGGTGGCGCGGGAGTGTGGTCGCGCAGGACGGCCGCGAGGCGCTCGGCCGCTGCCGCGCTGCCCAGCGTGCCCACTCCCTCGGGGCCCCACGTGAGCAGGCCATCGAACCGCCGCAGGCACACGCCGGGGAGCGCACGCCGCTTGGGTGCGCGCCCCAAAACAGCGTCGGTACCCGCCTCGTAGGTGAGCCACCCGATCCAGCACCCGGTCGGCAGGTCATCGAGCGCGCGGACGTCGTCGGTCCGCAGCTCGTCGCAAGGGTCGAGCCCCACGACGCTGCGCCGGTCGGGCCCGCCGTCGAGCCACGACAGCGCCGGATGCTTCCCACTCGCCGCCGCGGCGAGCACCGCGGGGCCGAAGTCCTGCGCGAGCGCGGGGTGTACGGGGGCGTTCAGGCCTGCCCTCGGAGTCCGTTGCGGAACCCGAGCGTGTACGTGACCGCCGACGTCAGCGAGAGCGCCAGCGCCATGTACAGGAACATCATGCCCGCAGCGTGAAAGTCGAACCGTACGTCGAAGCCGGGAACCCGGTAGGCGTAGCGCACCAGCACGCAGCAGATGCCGACCAGCTGGAACACGGTCTTCATTTTGCCGCCCTCGCCGGCCGCGATCACGATGCCGCGCTCGGCCGCGATCTGTCGGATGCCGTTGATGTAGAGGTCACGCCCGAGCATCACCACCACGATCCACGCCGGCAGCAGGTTCACCACCACCAGGTAGATCATCGCCGACATCGCCATCAGCTTGTCGGCGAGCGGGTCGACGAACTTGCCGAACACGGTGACCAGCCCCTGCTTGCGCGCCAGGTAGCCATCGAGGATGTCGAGGCCCGACGCCGCCGCGAAGATCAGGCTCGCGACGAGGTTGCGCAGCGGGTCGGTCGGATCGATGAGCCAGATGACCGGGGGGATCAGGAAGAGCCGGCCGATCGTGATCATGTTCGGGAGATTGAGAATCTCCCGCTTGAGCGCCTCGTATGCGCTCACGGCTGGGTCTCGCCTCCGCGGGTGCCTGGCAGGCTCACCAGCACGGCGCCCTCGCCCTCACAGACCAAGAACGCGTCGTCGTCGGGGGCGACGTGCGGGACGACGTTGCCGACCCAGCCGACGAAGCCGTCCGCCCGCACCCGGTACGGTCGACTCGGGGCGATCTTCACGGCGACGAGTTCACCGGGGATCCGCAGGGCAACCGCGCCCTCGCCCGCGACCCGCACCAGCGAGATCGGGGTCCGCAGGCGGGTCCCGGGCAGACGGCCGACGTCCCACATGAGCGTCGCTTCGAGCGCCCAGATGTAACTCTCGACGAAGAAGCACAGGTCTCGCTGCAGCCGAAGCGGGTAAAAGCGCTCCTGCGCCTTCGACAGCACGAGATGCCCCTGGCCCTCAAGCGAGACCAGCCGGGCGAACACCTCCGGCACGGCGCGCCCCTGCATCCGGCGGTTCAGCGGTCGCTCGTCGAGGTTCTCCGAGCACAGCAGCAGGTCCTGCATTCGCGTCATCACCTCGCCGGAGACCGTCACCATCAGGTGCCCCTCTTCGGTGAGGGACAGAGACGCGGTATCGGGCAGCGGGTTCAGCAGCCGGGCAAACGCGAACGCCGTCACGCCGGGAATCTCAGCACCCGCGGTGAACCCGTCCGGGTGGCGCTGCACTTCGGCGACCATGGGCCCGCACCATACCAGCCGGCTGCGGACCGTATCGGCACGTCCGCGCGCGAGGTTTCTCGCCTGGAGATCGCACTCAGGGCGCGATGTTGCGAGCCGGACCGCGCCGCTGCGCACCCGCGCCGAGCTGGGCCTGGCGCTCATACGCGTAAAAGCGACGCAAGACGGAGCGCACGTACGCCCGAGTCTCCGCAAAGGGAGGGACGCCACCGTACTTCTGAACGTTGCCTGCGCCCGCGTTGTACGCCGCGAGCACCAAGACCATGTCACCGTTGTAGCGGTTCGCCAGAAGTCGCAGGTAGCGCGATCCGCCGAAGATGTTCTGCTTGGGATCGTAGGCGTCCCGAACCCCGAGGGCCTGCGCCGTCTTCGGCATCAGCTGCATCAAGCCCGCCGCGCCGGCGCGCGAGGTCGCCTTGGGGTGGTAGTTGCTCTCGGTATGAACCACGGCTCGGATCAGCGACTCGGGCAGCTGGTAGCGCGAGGCGGCGGCGCGAATGAACGTGTCGTAGCGGTGATACCGCTCGGCGCCGAGCTTGACCGACCCGGTCCGGCCCACGCCCTGTGGCGCCGCACGTCCATGCGATGGCGCTTCCTTCGGGGAGCCCTCCAGGCTCTTCCACAGCTGCCACGACCCACGGCTGCGGCTGGGCACGTTGGTGACGTGCAGGGTGCCGTCGGCGTCGGTGTACGAATAGTAGTTGTTCCGCTGCGTCGTGGGACGTGCCTGCGCCCCCTCGGGCGCGACGCCCACCGCGAGAGCGACGAGCGCCAAAGCGCTGAACGCACGCACAGAGCGACGGCCGGCCCACGCGACGACGGACATGCGATCGAGTGTACCCGAGCCTCGCGCGGCCCCAAGAAAACCCGCGAGCGCCGCCCCGGTGTCGAGTTGGCGAGGGACTGCTAGCCTCCCGCCACGGTGAGCCAATCCACTCCCATCGTCCGCAGCCGATACCTCGTGATCGGCAGCGGCCTCGCCGGGCTGTACTTCGCGCTGCAAGCGGCGGAGCGCGGCCCCGTCACGATCCTGACCAAAGCCGCGCCCGTCGACTCGAACACCCGCTGGGCCCAAGGCGGCGTCTCGGCGGTGCTCGGCGACGACGACTCCCTGCAGTCGCACGTCGACGACACGCTGCGCGTCGGCGCAGGGCTGTGCAACGTGGAGATGGTCGAGCGCTGCGTCGGCATGGGCCCGGACCTGATCCGTCGGCTCGTGTCCGACTACGGCGCGAAGTTCGACCGCGAACCCGACGGCGACTTCAAGCTCGGGCGCGAGGGCGGACACACGCATCGCCGCGTCGTGCATCACCTCGACACGACCGGGGCCGAGATCATGCGAGCGCTGCTCGCCGCCGCGACCGCGCACCCGAACATCACGATCGTTCCGCATCAGATGGTCGTCGACCTGCTGAGCTGGTCGAAGGTGGACGGCACGCGCGGCTGCTTCGGCGCCTACAGCCTCGACCAGCGAAGCGGCCTGGTCTCCGCCTACGTCGCGCCCGTGACGGTCCTGGCCAGCGGCGGCGCCGGCAAGGTCTACAAGTACACATCCAACCCCGACGTCGCGACTGCCGACGGGGTCGCGATGGCGTACCGGCTGGGCGCGCGGGTGGGCAACCTCGAGTTCATGCAGTTCCACCCCACGTGCCTGTTCCACCCCGGCGCCAAGAGCTTCTTGGTTTCGGAGGCGGTTCGGGGCGAAGGCGGCATCCTGCGCAAGCTCGACGGCAGCGAGCTCATGGAGGGCAAGCACCCCATGAAGAGCCTCGCGCCGCGCGACGTCGTGGCCCGGGAGATCGACGCCGAGCTCAAGCGCAGCGGTCACGACTGCGTCCACCTCGACGTCACCCACCTGCCCCACGACTTCATCACCGAGCGCTTTCCGGGCATCTTCGACCGCTGCCTCGAGCTGGGCCTCGACATGCGTACGCAGCCGCTCCCGGTCGTCCCGGCGGCGCACTACATGTGCGGCGGCGTCGTGGTCGACCCGTACGGACGCACGGACATGCAGGGGCTGCTCGCAATCGGTGAGGTTGCGATGTCCGGAATGCACGGCGCGTGTCGACTCGCGAGCAACAGCCTGCTCGAAGCGCTCGTGCTGGCGACGGGCGCGGCCGAGGTCTGCGACGAGTTCGGACGTGAGCCGCCGTCTGCGGTGAGCAACTGGAACGAGGGCGACGCCGTCGACTCCGACGAGGCGATCATGGTCAGCGCCAACTGGCAGGAGGTCCGCGCGCTGATGTGGAACTTCGTCAGCATCGTGCGCAGCAACAAGCGGCTGCGTCGGGCCCAGCGGCGCATCGAGCTCATCCGCGGTGAGATCCGCGAGTACTACACCCGCTTCCGGCTCACCCGCGACATGCTCGAGCTGCGGAACATCGCGCTGACCGGGCAGCTGATCATCGAGTGCGCCGTACGGCGTCGAGAGAGTCGCGGCCTCCACCACACGCTCGACTACCCCGACATCGACCCGGCACAGACCCGCGACACCGTGCTCAACAAGTGGGAGGGGCCATGAGTCTCCGCGTTCGTTCGTGTCTCGCGCTGCTTCTTTTGGGCGGCTGCGCGGGCGGGCACAAAAGCCCCGAGGCTCTGCGCGAGGCCTACGTCGACACGCTGTCCAGCAACGATGCGGCCGCCGCGTACGCCCTGCTCGCCCCGGAGGTCCAAGCCGAGGTCTCGTTCGAGGACTTCGAAGCGCGGTGGACCGAGGACGCCACCGAGCGGGTCTCGCTGGCCACGGATGCGGCGGCGATGGACCCCGAGCACAGCGTCGGCCTGCGGGGCGGCACCACCGTTCACGACGGCGGCCGCATGCTGACGTGGGCCGAGCTCGACGGCCGCTACTACGTGCTTCGCGGGCTTCCCGGCACGCCGCAGTCGGCCACGCCCGCGCAAACGATTCGCTCGCTCATCGCCGCGGTCCGGCAGTCAGACCTCGCTGAGATCCGCGCGCTGCTCGGCAACACGCTCGCGGAGTCGCTCGCGCGAGACTGGCAGGCCCGCGTCGACGCGATCGAAGACGCGCTCGAGCGACCGGGCAGCATCGAGCTGAGCGCGGACCTGCGCCAAGCCGAGCTGCGCTACGAAACCGGAAAAGCGCTAACCCTGGAGCAAACGCCCGAGGGCTGGCGCATCACGGCGATCGAGTAAGTGGCCACGGCCGTTGCCGGGAGCGCGGGTGCAGTGGCTAACGTCGTAGCCATTGCGTTCCACGCGCACCTTCAAACACATCGAAGTCATAGGACCGACATGTAAGGCATGGCGCTTGCTCCCTGCGGGACCCTCACCCCCAGCCTGAGGAGGCTCGTGATGCAAGCGTCGTTCAACGTCGGAGACAAAGCTGTGTACCCCGCCCGTGGAGTTGCGGAAGTCGTCGGCATGGAGACCAAGACGATCGGGGAGCACTCGATCGACTGCTACCACCTCGAGGTCTGCGGCACCGGCCTGAAGATCATCGTCCCGGTCGCCAAAGCCGAGGAGAACGGCATGCGGCCGGTCGCGGATGAAGGCGCGCTGGATCAGCTGTACACCCTGCTACGCGATCACGACGTCCCCGCCGACCGCCAGACCTGGAACCGGCGCTACCGGGCGTTCATGGAGAAGATCCGAACGGGCTCGCTGTTCGAGGTCGGTGAGGTGTATCGGGACCTGGCGCTGTTGCGGCAGAGCAAGAGCCTCAGCCATGGAGAGCGGCAGATGCTCAACACGGCCAGAGAGCTGCTGGTCAAAGAGGTCGCGGTGGTGCGAGGGCAGAGCGAAGACCAGGTCGAGTCCGAGCTCGAGTCCTTCTTCCGGAATTAGTCTTTGGAGAGGGCGCGCTCGCCCTCTCCCCGCTCGCGGCAAGCCGCGAAGTGCGGGGCCCCTCTCCCTTGCCCGCCCCTGTCGGGGCGTTGGTTCCGCCCGGAGGGGCGGAACTCGTGCTCGGCCGTCGGTGGGTTCGCCCTCTCCCCGCTCGCGGCAAGCCGCGAAGTGCGGGGCCCCTCTCCCTTGCCCGCCCCTGTCGGGGCGTTGGTTCCGCCCGAAGGGCGGAACTCGTGCTCGCTCGTCCGAGGTTTGGAGCAGGGTCCTCTTCAGCTTGCGCGCGGGGGGGTTTGGCGCGTTCTTCGCTTGGGAGGGGGCGGGTGGTTGACCGGGTGTGGGGTTGGGCGCTACTCAGGCGGTCCGTGGCCGTCGATTCGAACCAGCAGCTCGCCATCACCATCTCCACCGAGCCGTGGGGTGACGTGGACGTGGACGCGTTCGTCTGTCCGACCAACTCGGAGGGACGCATGTCCCACTACCCCGCGTCGAAGATTCGCGACCTTGCGGGCAAGCAGGTCGAGGCGCAAGTTCGCGCGCACACGCCGCTGGCCGTCGGTGCCGCGCTGGTCACCCCTGCGGGCGGGATGCGGGCTCGCCACATCATCCACGTTCCCGACACCGAGAAGCCCGGCGGCAAGGTGCAGGTCGAGGACGTCCTACGCGCCACGGCGGCCGTCATCGACGCCGCCGACACCAAGGGCTTCTCCTCGCTGGCAATCCCGCTGATGGGAGCGTTCGAGCGCGGGATCCCGGCCGAAGAAGCCGCCCGCGCGATCCATAGCGAGCTCCGCTCGTACCGGGGCGGCCGCGCGCTGTCGATCTTCTTGATGGCCAAGGACGCCGACGAAGTCGAAGTGTTCGAGCTGGCCATCGAAGGCAACGGCTGACCGGCCGTCGCTGCCGACGCCGGGCCATGGCGCGCCCGGCTCATGCTAAGAACCAAGGGGCTCGCCCCGATGGCTGAATCCTATCTGCCAGCGCTGTTCTTCGTGGTCTTCGCCCTCGGCTTCGCGGGGGTGAACCTCGGCATCGCGATGGTGCTGGGCCCCAAGCGCACCTCGGCCGTCAAAGACGAGCCGTTCGAGTGCGGCAGCGAGCCGATCGGCAGCCCGCGGGTCAAGTTCAGCGTCAAGTTCTACCAGGTCGCGATCCTCTTCTTGGTGTTCGACATCGAGGTCGCGTTCCTCTACCCGTGGGCGTCGCTCTTCCGAGAGCTGTCCTGCGAGGGCACCCTCAACGCGGCCGGCGCCTGCGTCGGCACCCCCACCCTGTTCGGCCTCGTCGAGATGGTCCTTTTTTTGGGCGTGCTCACCTTGGCGCTGGGATACGTCTGGCGGAAGCGGGCGCTGGACTGGGCGTAGCCGCCCTTTGACACCGGACCCACACCTGGCACAGGAGACACGGCGCGCATGGCTGACCATCCCGGATTCGTCCCGACCAAGCTGCAAGACGCGGTCAACTGGGCCCAGAAGTACTCGCTGTTCACGTATCCCTTCGCGACGGCCTGCTGCGCGATGGAGTTCATGGCCACCATGGCGGGCAAGTATGACATCGCCCGGTTCGGCGCCGAGTTCCCGCGCTTCTCCCCGCGCCAGGCGGACCTGCTCATCGTCATCGGCACCATCACCGAGCGCCAAGGCCCAGTACTGCGTCGCGTCTACGACCAGATGGCCGACCCGAAGTGGGTCATGGCGTTCGGGGTGTGCGCGAGCACCGGGGGCTTCTACCAGAACTACACCGTCATGCCGGGCGCCGATCAGGTCATTCCGGTCGACGTGTACGTGCCTGGCTGTCCACCCCGACCCGAGCAGGTGCTCGACGGGCTGATGACGCTGCAGCGCAAGATTCAAGACCACCGCGGGCACGCGCAGCGCGAGCTGGGCAACACGGCGGTCGTCACCCCCACCGATCGTCGCCGGCTGCCGGTCGTCACCGACGGCACGAGCATGACGCTCGACCCCGAAGAGCGCATGCCCAAGGGCGGCCGCGTCCTCTAGCGCCTGCGCCACGAACCTCGCGAACCTCGATGGCTGCGTCCGTTCTCAGTGCTCTGTCTGCGTCCTTCGGCGACGCCATCCTCGAATCGGGCAGCTACCTCGGTGACGAGATGGCCATCGTCGCACGCGACCGCCTGCTCGACGTCCTCGCCTTCCTCCGCGACGACGACGCCATGGCCTTCAACATGCTCACCGACCTCACCGTCGTCGACTACCTCGGTCAGTCGCCTCGGTTCGAGGTCGTCTACCAGCTGTACAGCCTCACCCAGAAGCATCGCGTGCGCATCAAGGTCCAGGTCGAAGACGCTGATGAACACTGCTGGGTTCCCAGCGCCTCGCACCTGTGGAAGGCCGCCAACTGGGCCGAACGCGAAGCCTGGGACCTGTACGGGGTCCGCTTCGAGGGGCACCCCGACCTACGCCGCATCTTGATGTACGACGAGTTCGTCGGGCACCCGCTGCGCAAGGACTACCCGCAAAACGCTCGCCAGCCGCTGCTGCGCCGCCCCGACGCGCCGCCGACCGACGACCAAACCACGCGTCTGCTCGAAGGCAGCCACGACCGCCGCACCAGTGGCTGAAGCCATGGCCGTCCACCCCAACGCACCGGTCGCCCACGATCCGGCCGAGTCATCCGACACGCTCGGCCGCCAGGCGGGCGAGATTCGGCTTTCCCCATCGATGCAGGCCTTCGCCGACCGAGCCGCGCGTCTGCCCACCGATGAGGTCATCATCAACATGGGGCCCTCGCACCCCGCGATGCACGGCACCGTACGCATCGTGCTGCGGCTCGACGGCGAGACGATCAAAGACGCCGACGTCCAGATCGGCTACCTGCACCGCGGCTTCGAAAAAGAGGCCGAGAACGCGACGTACAACCAGATCTTCCCGTACGTAGACCGCCTCAACTACGTCTCGCCGATGCTCAACAACGTTGGCTTTGCAATGGCGGTCGAGAAGCTGCTGGGCATCACCACGCGCATCCCCGAGCGCGCCGAGTACATCCGGGTCATCGCCGGCGAGCTGTCGCGGGTTTGCGACCACCTCACCTGCATCGTCGCCAGCTTGGCGGAGATGGGCGGTTTCACGGCGTTCTTCTACGGGATGCGGGCGCGCGAGCACTTCTGGGAGCTGCTCGAAGACCTCTCGGGCGCTCGCATGACGCACAGCTACTGCCGCATCGGCGGCGTCGCCTGGGACCTGACCGACGACTTCATCCCCAAGTGCCGCGAAAAGCTCGAGAAGGTCCGCAAGCTCATCGGCGACACCCGCACCCTCGTCGAGCGCAACCGCATCTTCCTCGACCGCATGGAGGGCGTGGGCGCCATCTCGGCCGAAGACGCCATCAGCTACGGCATGACGGGTCCGTGTCTGCGCGCCACGGGGGTCGACTACGACGTCCGCAAGGACAAGACCTACTCGGTCTACGACCACTTCGACTTCGCCATCCCGATCGCCGATGGTGGCGACAACCTCGCCCGCTACCTCGTGCGCATCGAGGAGATGGAGCAGAGCATGCGCATCGTCGAGCAGGCGCTGGTCCAGATCCCGCCCGGCGACGTCATCATCGACGACCCGCTCATCGCGATGCCGACCAAGCGCGAGGTCTACAACTCCATCGAGGGCATGATCGCCCACTTCAAGCACATCACCGACGGGCTCAAGGTTCCGCCGGGCGAGGCCTACAGCTTCACCGAGGCCGGCAACGGGGAGCTGGGCTTCTACATCGTCTCCGACGGCACGGGTCGCCCCTTCAAGTGCCGCTGCCGCCCGCCCTCGTTCTTCACGACCAGCGCGCTCCGTCAGCTCATCATCGGGGCCAACATCGCCGACGTCGTCCCGATCTTCGGCGGCATCAACATGATTGGAGGCGAGTGCGACCGCTAGGTCGCCAAGCCGCAGGACCGCCATGACCGACACGCCGAAACGCTCTCGCAGCTCTGCGACGATTCCGCCGTTCATGGCCGAGCCGCCGCCGCCCACGTCGATTCCCACATCGGGACCGATGCCCGTGGCGATGGGTCCCGACCTCTCCCCCGTCGACGCCCCGGCGCCGCAAGAACCCAACGTCGGTCCCGAGCCTATCGAAGGCGAAGACACGGTGTCACTGCGCATCGACGGACACGAGGTCACGGTCCGCAAGGGCACCAACGTGCTCGAAGCCGCCACGATGCGCGGCGAAGACATCTCCCACTTCTGCTACCACCGCGGCCTCTCGGTCGCGGCGAGCTGCCGACAGTGCCTGGTCGAGATCGAGGGCATGGGCAAGCTGCAGCCCTCCTGCCAGATCGAAGTGCGTGACGACATGGTCGTCCACACCAAGACCGACGCCGTGCAGAAGGCGAGGCGGGACATGCTCGAGTTCACGCTCAAGAACCACCCGATCGACTGCCCGATCTGCGACAAGGCCGGCGAGTGCACGCTGCAGCGGCACTACATGGACCACGACCACGCGCTCACCCGCGTCGACGTGGAGAAGATCCGCAAGCCGAAGCACAAGGACATCGGCCGCGAGATCATCCTCGACGCGGAGCGCTGCATCCTCTGCTCGCGCTGCATTCGCTTCTGCGACGAGGTTCCGGGCACCGGCGAGCTGACGATGATCAACCGGGGCGACCGCGAGATCCTCGACATCGCGCAGGGGCACCGGCTGGACAACGCCTACTCGATCAACGTCGTCGATCTTTGCCCGGTCGGGGCGCTCACCGCCAAGGACTTCCGCTTCCAGATTCGCGCCTGGGAGCTGGGCAGCACCGACACCACCTGCCCCGGCTGTGCCACGGGCTGCGCCGTCGAGCTGCACACCAAGCACGAGCAGGCCTACCGCCTGGTGCCGCGCCATGACCCGGACGTGAACGGGCACTGGATGTGCGATGAGGGACGGCACACCTACGAGGAGCTCGACCCGAAGACCCGCACGCGGCACGCCCGCGTCGACGGCGAGACCCTGCCGCTCGATGAGGCGCTTCAGACCACTGCGCGCCGCCTGCAGGGCAAAAGCACGGCGGTCGTCTTCAGCAGCACGGCCACCAACGAAGCCAACCGGGCGATGGCAGCGCTCGCCGACGCACTCGGCGCGGAGCGTTTCGTCTTGGGTCGGCCCCCGGGCAAAGCGGACACCCTGCTCCGCGACGCCGACAAGAACCCCAACACCCGGGGCGCACACGCAGAGGCGGGCGACGGCGTCCGCCATGAAGCCGAGCTCTCCCTGCAGCTGGCCGGACGCGCCTACGAAGCGGTGGTCTTTCTCGACGACGAGGGCGAGGTCTCCGAAGTCGTCCGCGCGAGCCTCAGCTCGCTCACCTCGGTCGTCCTTTCGGACCGCCGCAACGCGCTGTCGGAGGCCTGCACCATCGCCCTGCCCGCGGCGAGCTGGGGCGAGCTCCTCGGCACGTACACGAACCGGCAGGGCGCGCTGCGGGTGGTTCGCCCCGCCTGGCGCCCGGAGAACGATCGCCGCCACCGCGCCGACCTGGTCCGCGCGTTGCTCTTGGCCCTCGGCGGCAAAGACATCGGAACGGCCCGCGACCTGACCCGGGCCGTCGCCACCGAACACGACCACCAGGCCCTGCTCGCGATGCTTGCGGAGCCGGTGACCGCACGACCCCGCTTGATGCGGTTTGGAAACTCCCGAGGCTAAACGATGCGCGCGCTCTTCGACCTGTTCAGGTACGCCCGCCCCCTCGCGCTGCTGCTCGCCCCCTGGCTGCTCTTCGCCTGCGCCGCAGAGGCGCCCCCCCCCGGCGAGGCCCCTCCCATCGACGTCCGCGCCGAACCCAGCGCGCTGCGCTTCGACCCGCAGACCAAGACCGTCGAGGTCTCCATCGTCAACCACGGCACCCGCCCCGTGCCGGTCTCGGGCTTCCGCATCGTGGGCAACGACTGGTCGAGCTTCTCGATCGTCGAGCCGCTCAACCCGCGCATGGTGCAGCCCGGTCGCCCGATGCGGTTCTCGATCGCCGTCGAAGCCGACACCTTCAAGGGCCCCGAGCACGCGATCGAGAGCATCGTCGTCGACCCCGAAGCCCTCCGGGCCGACGACGAGAACCATGATCACGACGATGACGATGCGTATCGCGATGGAGACGCCATCCTCGCGTTCGACGTCGCCGGGGTCGAACACACCGCCACGCTAAGTTTCGAGGACCCCTCGTGGTGGTGGACCGTCGCGCTGCCCGGCGTGCTCAAGGTCCACCTCCTCGTGCTCGGCTTCATCCTGCCGCTCGCCTCGCTGCTGCTTTGGCAGGAGCGCAAGCAGTCCGCGATGATGCAGGACCGACTCGGCCCGAACATGGCCCGCATCACTCTCGGCGGGCTCACCATCCGCCTGTGGGGGCTGCTGCACATCGTCACCGACGGGCTGAAGATGTTCTTCAAGGAGGACTTCGTCCCCCGCCGCGCGCATCGGGCCCTGTACACGCTGGCCCCGATCATGGCGCTGGTCCCCGCGTTGGTGGTCTTCGCGATCGTCCCGTTCGGCGACGCGCTCTGCTACGACAGCCTGCTCGACGTCGTCAGCCAAGCCGACGTCGACCAGTGCGCAGCCGGCCGCGGCGGGACCCCCCTGCAGATCGCCAAGATCGACGTCGGCCTGCTGTTCTACTTCGCCATCGCCTCCTTGGCGACGTGGGGCGCCACGCTTGCCGGGTGGGCCAGCTACAACAAGTGGGCCATTCTCGGCGCGCTTCGGGCCTCGGCGCAGATGATCTCCTATGAGGTCGCCATCGGCCTCACCATCGTCGGTGCGCTGCTCGTCTACGGCACGCTCGAACCCCACGCTCTCGTCCACGCGCAGCTCGACTCGGCGTGGGGCATCGTGCTGCAGCCCGTCGCGTTCGTCCTGTTCTTCACCGCTGCGATCGCAGAGACGAAGCGGGCGCCCTTCGACCTGCCCGAGGGCGAGTCGGAGATCGTCGGGTACTTCATCGAGTACTCGGGCATGCGCTTCGGCCTGTTCTTCCTGTCGGAGTTCATCGAGATCGTCTTCGTCTCAGCCCTGGTCACCACGTTGTTCCTCGGCGGATGGGCCATGCCGCTGGGCATGTTCGGCGCGTCGGGGTTTGCTGCGCCGTGGGTGGCGCAGGCGTTCTTTACCGTGGCGGGCGCCGCCGTCATGGCGACGGGCTTTGCGGTCTGGCGCGCCTCCACGCACGCCACGTTCGTGGGCGGCGCGATGGCCATGGTCGGTGCGCTTCACATCGGCGCCGCGGTGTACTCGCTGTTCACCGGCTGGGGAACCGAGCTGCCCCACGTCGCTGTCGTCCTGGTCGGGATGCTGACCTGGGGCCTGAAGGTCTTTGCGCTGTGCTGGGTGCAGCTGCTGATCCGCTGGACCCTGCCCCGCTTCCGCTACGACCAGCTCATGAGCTTGGGCTGGAAGAACCTGCTGCCGCTCTCGCTGGCGAACATCGTCATCACCGCGGTGGTCGTCTATGCACTCGCGGCCGCCCGCACCATCACCCCCGAACCCGTCGAGCCCGAGCCGCCCGGTCTGGGGTCCATCCCCGACCGTGCGCCCATCGGCGCCCCGCCCTCCGTCGAGCCCAAGGCCGCCCCGTGACCATCACCGTCAAGAAAGTCTCGCTCGAGCGAACCGCGGCCGACCAGGTCTTCCTGCCGGCAATCCTGCGCGGGCTCGTCACCACCGCTCGGCACTTCTTCAAGAACACGCTCACCAAGGGCATGGGCGACGTCGACACCATTCGCTACGGCGAGCCCGGTGTGAACGTGGAGGACTACTATCCGGAGCGCTTCCGTGGCGTGCATCGACTCATGCACCGCGAAGACGGCTCGGTCCGCTGCGTCGCGTGCATGTGCTGCTCGACGGTGTGCCCAGCTCGTTGCATCTACATCAAGGCGGAAGATCGGGGCGACGATGAGGAGAAGGCGCCCGCAAGCTTCGTCATCGACGAGCTCAAGTGCGTGGTGTGTGGGTTCTGCGTCGAGGCGTGTCCCTGCGACGCAATTCGCATGGACACCAAGATGCACATGGAGCCCACGCAGACGCGCGCGGAGGCCGTACTCGGCAAGATCGACCTGATGAAGCGGGGCGGCCAAAGTGTCGCCGTGCAGGGCGGCATCGGCCCGGACTATCGCGAGGACGCGCCGAAGGCGGACCCTCGCTTCGAGCACGACCGTCGCTGATCCGCTTCAGGCGCGCAGCTGCGCCGTCAAGCACTTTGGCTGGGCGCGACGAACCGCCCGACACACATCCCGCCGGCCGAGCGTCTCCACCGAAAGGTGCTAGGATGAACTCGGTGGGCGGGGGTTTTGGCCTTCGTGTTCTACCTACTTTGTTTTTCCCAGGGAGCCGTCTCTGGTCGTCGGTGTGCAGGCCCGTTCGGCGGGAAGCCCGAAGCGATTATCGTGGCACCCACCTGCTGAGGTAGGGGGTTGAACAGAAACGCCGACCCCGGCCCACCCGCCTATTTCTGCCGCTCTTGGACCCGGCCCGCCACTTCAGGCAACGCCAGGTGGTGCGTGGACCGACCCACTGCTGAACGAGCTGGGGGGACGATGTGCGCGACGGTGCGCGTACGCGTTGCGCTCGACGTTGACCGCCCCCTTGCGACCGGGGTCGTGGCGCCCCATAGGCAGAGGGATGATCCCCGCACGCCGCATCCTCCAGGCGCTGCTCGAGGCCGCGCTGGCCAGTTCGAACGGCGCACCCGCGCTGGATGTCTCGGCGGCCGGGACGGCTGCGGTGCTGCTCGAAGCCCGTGACGTCCCCTGTCACCGCGCGCCGCGAGCTGGCGAACGGTACGGCGTCGTCGTGTGCGAAGCGGCGGCGTTTCGTCGCGTGCAGGCCTTCGTGGAGCCCGAAGGCTCCGCGCTCGTGCACGTCCCCGTTGGCGACCACGCCGGTCTCGTTCCGGCCGGCTCGGACTTCGAACTCGTCGCTTCCGCGCGGACCACGGGTGGGGCTTGGGTGCGGCTGCGACGCACGGTCGTTCCCCACACGATCCCACCGCGCGTCTCGCTGGTGGTCGTTACGCGCGACGACGCGCCCGCGCTCGCGCAGCTCATGTGCGCGCTCGAGGACGAACCGACCGATCCCGCGTGGGAGATGATCATCGTCGATCGGGGCTCGTTCGACGCGACGGCGGACGTGCTCGATCAGATCGACGGCGACATCCAGCACCTTCGGCTGTCTCGAACGACCAGCAACGCCGAAGCGATGCTCGCGGGATGCCGCAGGACCCGCGGAGAGGTAGCCTTCCCCATCGACCTCGCCATGCTCCCCGCGTGCGGCTTCGTCTCCGCGCTCAGCGCGTTTCTCGACACCCACGGCTGCAGCTCCGACATGCCCCTTCGAGGCACGGTGTACACCCACGACGGTCATCCGTCCGCAGCGCGCAGCCTGCTCGCGCTGCCGCAGGCCGTCGTGCCGGACGACGCACAAAGTCTCGCGGCGCTGCTGCGCGGCGAGGCTGGTCCGTATGTGCCAGGGTTTCGGGCGTACCTTCGCAGGCACGCCTCGAGTTCAACCCGGCTGGCTGCGCAAGAACTCGAGCGCGCCGCGGAGCCGCAGACGTACCCGGTCTTTGCCAAGAGCGGCTAGCGTCTCGAACAACGACGGCGACGCCGTCCTTCCGGTGCCCGCGATCCGCAGCAGCGGGAATAGCTCCTTGGCCTTCCACTCGTGCCGGGTGCAGAACTCGCGAGAGAACGCCTCGAGCCCTTCGACGGTGAAGGCCCGCCCCTCTGGGCTCTTCTCGATCTCTTCGAGGTAGGCCTTGAGGATCTTGATGACCTCTTTCTTCTCGCGCTTCTTGGGGATGAGGCGCGACGCGACGGGGCCGTAGTCGACTTCGCCGCCAAAGAAGAACGAGACGTACGGGATGAAGTCGTCCAGCCTCGTGATGCGCTCACGGCTGAGCTCGATGAGCGTGTCCAGGCGCCCGTCGAACGCGTGCGCGACCAGTGCGTCGCGCAGCGCTGCCGGGTCCATCGCCCGGATGTCGTCGCCCTGGAACGCGTCGAGCTTCGCCGCGTCGAAGACTGGACCGCCCGGACTCACCCGCGACCACTCGAACGCGTCGATCATCTCCTGCAGCGAGAAGCGCTCCTTGTCCTCGCCCATCGAGAAGCCGAGCGTCGCAAGAAAGTTCAAGAAGGTGCTCGGCATGTAGCCCAGCGACCGGTAGTGGTCGACCGAAACCGGGTTCTTCCGCTTGGACAGCTTCGACTTGTCTGCGTTGCGCAGCAGGCCCAAGTGGAAGAACAGCGGCGGTTCCCAGCCGAATCCCTGATACAGCAGCACGTGCTTGGGGCCGGAGGTGATCCAGTCCTCGCCGCGAATGACGTGCGTGATGCCCATCAGGTGGTCATCGATGACGTTCGCGAGGTGGTAGGTGGGAAAGCCGTCGGACTTGAGCAGGACCTGGTCGTCGATCTGCGCGTTGGCGATGCGAATCTCCCCGCGAAGCTCGTCGTGCAGGACGGTCTCGCCGTCGTCGGGGACCCGCAGTCGGATGACGTGGGGCTCGCCCGCGTCGGCGCGCCGCTGCGCCTCGAGCGGGTCGACGCCGCGACAGTGGCCGTCGTAGCCGGGGTTTTGTTTGGCGGCTTCCTGCTGCTTGCGAAGGTCGGCAAGGCGCTCGGGGGTGCAGAAGCAGCGATAGGCGCTGCCGTTGTCGAGCAGCGTCTGCACGTGCTCGCGATACAGCGCAGTGCGCTCGGACTGGCGATACGGTCCGAAGTCCCCCCCGACGTCCGGCCCTTCGTCCCACTGCAGCCCCAGCCAGCGGAGCGCATCGAAGATGGCCGTCTCGCTGCTGCGCGTGCTTCGATTCTGGTCGGTGTCTTCGATGCGAAGCACGAAGCTGCCGCCGTGCTTCTTCGCAAAGGCATAGTTGAAGAGCGCGATGTAGGCGGTGCCGACGTGCGGATCACCAGTAGGGCTGGGGGCGATGCGCACCCGAGGCGGCATCGTCCCGACGCGGGCCGGGCTGGACTCCGTCATGGCGCAGGAACTACCACAAGCGCCAGCGCGCCGGTTACACTGGCGGAGCCTTGGCCACCGACCTGAGCATCCAAGAGATCCTCGACGCGCTCTGGCCGGTGATCACCCAGCGGATCGCCGACCGAGCCTCCGCTGCGGTCGACCTGCTCGAGGAAATGCTTCGCGCCGAGGGCGGCATCCGCCGGCACGACCACGAGCTGCGTGCGGGTGATCGCGTTCTCAACGGCGACCGCGACCTGCTCGCGCGCGTGTCCAAGGCAACCGGCCTGGGGCTGTCGCTGTACCTGGGCAATCGACGGGTCGCATCGTTTTCCACGCTCATGGCGGGCGCGTCCGCCGATCTCGGCGGCTACGCCGATGCCCAGCTCGTCGAGACGGTCTTGCGCAAAGGCGAGGCGTACCGAGGTACGCTCGTCGTCGACGGCCGCCGGCATATCGTCGCGTCGCGTCCGCTGCTCGCCGGTGGGGGCGGGACCGAAGAGTACGGGGCCATCGGCATGATCGAGGCGTTCCAGGACGTCGAGGGCTTGCTCAGCACTCTCAGCTCGTCGCTCGAAGAGCGCCTGCAAACCTCCGAACGCTCGGCGACCGAGCAGCAAGCCGACCGCATGGAGGCCGTGATGGTCTTCATCGATGACGTCGCGCGGCGTCTTCAGCTGCTCGCGCTCAACGGCAACATCCTCGCGGCCCAAGCCGGCGACCATGGCCGCGCGTTTCGCGTGGTCTGCCGGGAACTGAGCTCCCTTGCCGACCAGGCCAAGGGCGCCGTCGCCGAGGTCCGCAGCCTCACCGACGAAATGGGCTTGCGGCCCGATGAGATTGAACCCGAAGCGCGCGTGTCATCCGACGCATCCGTCCCCGCAACGGCCCACGCGTCGGGCTCCGGGACGAACACCGAAGCGCCGTCGTAACGCGCTGCGCAAATACTCACCGTAGGACCGCTGTATCGCCGGTCTGTCGGCCCCTATGACGCGCTTCGAGATCTGGCATGCCCGGTAGGGACATGGTGCCCGGGTGCGACATCGCGCCATTTCACCATTGAAATCAGTGCGTTACAGTGAGCGCCAGTTGCCGCAAAAGCGACTGAACGCGTTGAAATTCGCCGCTTTTTCGGCGTAGAGAGGCTTGTTGCTACGATTTGGCCGTGTTAGTCACGCAAAAGGTCGGAGCCTGACGCATGGACCAGATCTTTGAGAGTCACTTCGGCGGGAACTCGGGCTCGAGCAACGGTGGGGAAACCGTGGGCTACTGCCCCAAGTGCCGGGCCGACACACAACACATCATCCTCGAAAGCTACGGCGAAGAGATTCGCCGCGTGCAGTGTGCGGTGTGTGGTGACACCCATGCCTACAAGCCGCCACGCGGCGGCGATGACGACAACCCGGAGCCCCTGGTGACCAAGAAGCGCGGACAACGCAAGGTGAAATGGCTAGAAGGCGTCAACGCCGCGGATCACAGCAACGCGGCTCGCTACTCCCCCAAAACACTGTTCTCCATCAACCAGCTGGTTGTCCACCCGCACTTCGGTGTCGGCTTCGTCTCCGACTTGACCGGTGACCGCAAGGTCGAGGTCATGTTCCGCAACGACCTCGCCCGCGTGCTCGTGCACGGCCGGGGCGACGGAGAGGAGGAGCTTCGCGGAGAGCGAGTCCCCGAGGACGAGGTGAAGCAGCTGCTCGGCATCGAGATGGGGCCCTCGCCCGAGGAGATCGCCGCCGAACGCGAGCGGAAGCAGGCCGCCGAAGAGGCGGAGAAACAGCGCATCGCCGAAGAGAAGCGCCTTGCCGCCGAGCGCGAGAAGCAAGCCGCAATCGAGCGTCGCGAAGCCGAGCGCCGTGCCCGGGAAGAGGAGCGCGAGCGCAAGCGCAAAGAGCGAGAAGAAGAGCGCGAGCGCAAGCGCAAAGAGAAAGAGGCCGAGCGCCTTCGCAAGGCGGAAGAGCGACGTCTCGAGCAAGAGCGTCGCCGCGCCGAGGCGGCCCGCAAGCGCGAGGAAGACCGTAAGCGCCGCGAAGAAGAGCGCGAGCGCAAGCGGCAAGAGAAAGAGGCCGAGCGCGAGCGCAAGCGGCAAGAGAAAGAAGCCGAAAAGGCCCGCAAGGCTGCAGAGCGCGAGGCCGAGCGCGTCGCCAAGCAGAAGGCACGCGACAAGGAGCGCGCCGAGAAGGAAAAAGAGCGCGAGCGCATCGCCAAAGAGAAAGCGAAAGAGAAAGAGCGCATCGCCAAACAGCGCGAGAAGGAGCGCATCGCCAAGCAGCGCAAGAAAGAGAAGCTCGCCAAACAGCGCGAGAAGGAGCGCATCGCCAAGCAGCGCGAGAAAGAGAAGCTCGCCAAACAGCGCGAGAAAGAGAAGCTCGCCAAACAGCGTGAGGTGGCCAAGAAGAAGGCTGCCGAGGCCGCTGCGAAGAAGAAGGCTGCCGAAGCCGCCGCCAAAAAGAAGGCTGCTGCCGTCGCTGCGAAGAAGAAAGCCGCTGACGCCGCCGCCAAGAAGAAGGCGGACGC
>JBCCQM010000128.1:0-24118 GCA_039024335.1 Myxococcota bacterium | reverse complement strand
CGAATAGAGCCACGCCTTCATCGAGCCGGTACACGCCTCACGCCGGCGATACGCCACGACGAACACGTCCTGGAGCGCGGCGTGTACCGGTTCGATGAAGGCGTGGCTCTATTCGATCGCGCGCCGGGTCGCGAGCAACTACCGACGCTCGGCGCGGCGGGCCGATGCGCGCGCGGAGGCGTTCGCGGTGGTCGAGGGGCACGCGCGCCCGGCCGTGCCCGAAGCGATCCTCGCGCTCGACCGCGTCCTGGAGGCCCTGACCGCACAGGAGCGGGAGCTCTTCGTGCTCTCCGAAGTCGAAGGCATGACGGGTCCGGAGATCGCGGCCGCGTGGGGTCTGAACCTCAACACGGTCTACACGAGGATTCGGAAGCTCCGCGCGACGGTCCACGCGGCTTCACTGCCCACCACAGCCGCCGAGCAGCGGCCCAGGCCACGGGCGGGGGCTTGGGCGGCGCTTCTGCCCGCGCTCACGCCGGCGAAGGCGGCGTCGTCTTCGCTGTGGTTGCTGCTGGCGGCGGCCCTCGCAGCTTCGACGGGTCTGGGTAGCGTGGCGCTTCGACGCAATGACGACCCGGCCGCGCGCTCGAGGTCGGCGCCTGTGCGGGTCCAGAGCACCGGCGCCACAGCGCGCCCGCCGGCGCAGCCTGCGGAGCCCGAACCCATGCAGCCGGCCGCAACCGCGCCGAGGTCCGTCCAGCCGACGGCGTTGCCCGGGTCCCGACCATCTCGGCCTTCGCAACCCGTCGAGGCTGCACCGTCGACGCTGTCGCAGGAGAACGCGCTGCTGGAGGATGCTCGGGCGGCCCTGCGCCGCGGTGATGCGGCGCAGGCTCTCGAGCACACGTCGGCGCATGCGAAGGCCTTTCCCCAGGGCTCACTCCGGGACGTGCGGGACGTCGTGCGGATCGAAGCGCTGTGCGCGCTGAACAAGGCTCCGCAAGCGCGCGCGGAAGCCGTGCTGCTGCTCGAGCGGAGACCCGGCATCACGGCGAAGCGCCGGCTCGAAAAAACTTGTGCGGCCGCGCCACAGAATCCCGCCAACCCGGACATGACCGGAGCATGACGTTGGCCTTTCGTTCCGGAACTCTCTTGTCGTCGCTCGCGCTGGTGGGCTGTGTCTCCACCCAGGTGCTCGGCGACCCTCAGGCGACCGATGGCGGCTCAGGTGGCGGAGATTCAGGCGGCGGAGACTCCGGCGGCCTCGGGTCTTCGGATGGAAGCTCGACCGCTGCCGAATCATCAACCGAGGGGGGGACCACGACGACCGTATCGTCGACCGACGGGGACTCCACCGAGGGCGACACGGACACGGCCGGTGAAGCGCAGATGTGCAGCGAGTTCACGCCGCCGCCGATCGACTGTCCCGAAGTGGGCGATGGCTCCGCGCAGCTGGTCGACGTTGGGGGGGACGGCACGTTCGACACCGTCGCGCTCGAGCAGTCACAGACGTGCGTGGTCGGGGACGCGCTGCCCGGGCCCGTCGCTGGCGAGGTGATCGCGATCGATTGCGGTGACTTCACCTCTACGTTCTCGTTTGCGAGCGAGCCGGACTTGCTCTCAGGCTTGGAGGTCGGGGAGTCCGTTGGCTACGCAGCCGTGGACACGGAGCACCCCAACCCCGAGCCATCCATTGCGATCTACGACCCCGACGGGACGCTTCGATTCGCATTCGTCGATGAACGCAATCTCGACAACGGTATCCAGACTAGCTTGGGCAACCTCGAAGTCTCCGTCCTGGGCACCGGATGTGCCGGCTTCGATGCGCAGGCGGTCGTGTGCGGCGTCGACGGGGAGCTGATCCTCGGCGCGCGTGTCTCGGTGGCGCTTACGGCCGGCGACCAGTCGCTCGAACTCTCCGAAGGGGAGCAGGGCGAGATCATCGTGGGCGATGTGACCTACGATGTGATCATCGATCAGGCCGAACGCATCGTCTGCTGGGACGAAAGCTGCGCCGGCGATGAGTCCGGACCGTGGGACCGGCTGCGGATGCTGATCGTCGCGCGGTGAGGGCTGGGAGACGAACTCCGCGCGGTCAGGCCCGGAGCTCGTCTCTGCTGTCCTGCGGTGTGTCGGTCAGGGCGTGACGGCGTCGACGGTGCCGCTGATGTCCATCACGAGGTTCGACTCGGGCACGACGAAGAAACCCGTGTTGATGTCCGTGGCGACATCGTCGATGGAGAGGGTGAAGGCGTCGCCGGCGAAGGACAGCGATCCGCTCCAGACCGGATCGGTATCGTCGGTGGGCACGTCGGTCGTGAAGGACACCGTGAGCGCGAGGTCGATCGACGTCAGCATGCCGTCGGTGAAGGTCACGGTTGCATCCTTGGGAAGCGGCCCGAACTGCAGGTCATTGACCTGCTCGAAGAACCAGAGCGACAACGCAGCGTCCGAGATGTCCGTGGTTGCGGAGCCCGCTGCCCAGAGTTCGGAGATGTCCAGCGCCTCGATCGCAACGGTGACCACCCCGGTATCGCACACGAGCATCCGGTCGTACGTCAGCATGCCGACGACGAAGTCGGCCTCGTTCGGGAACAAGTCGAGTGAACCGAACGCCATCGTCGGGTCATCGACGGCATACAGTCCGTCTGCGTCACCCGGGGTTCCGTCTCCAAACGAGATGTTCGCCTGGCTCCCGGTGATCTCGAACTCGCGAATCTCCCCCGTGTCGATCGCGCTCGCAAGCTCGATGACGCCGGGATTCGAAGCTTTTGGGGCAACGACGCAATCGCCCGTCGTCTCGATCGTCGAGCCGGTGGAGGTCGACCCTGAGGCTACACCTGTCGAGGTTGAGACGTCGGCTTCACCCGACGATGAAGAACTCGCTTCCGGCTCGGCGGTCGTCGTCTCGGCGTTGGTCGTTGTGGGGTTCGAGGTCGACGAAGTTGAAGATGAGGTCGATGCGGATGTTGTCGAGGATGGGTTCGGCGAAGTCGTGCCGTTCGTCGAAGCACTTCCGCTCGTGGAGGTCGAATCATCGGTCTCGTCGGTTCCTTCCGACTCGATGACGCAACCAGCCAAGTTGGCGGCAAGTGCGATCAACATCCAGGCGTCTCTGCGGGATCGGTTGAACGCGAACGTATTGTTCATCGTTCAGACGCTATCGCTGAACCGGCGGTCGACGCGAGCGTCCGCCATGCGACTCAACCCACGAGAAGGTGCAAAGTCGAAGGTTGGACTTCGAACGAAGCCGATGCGGACCGGGCTCCACAGGTGAGGAGAATGTGGTCAGTCGCTGTAGAGCCGCGAGCCGAACGAGACTCCACCGGTGAGGAAACGGCCTTTCCACCATGGGTCCTTTATGGGGCGGACATCGAGCTCGCGGTGGCGGATCGTTTGCCAGTGGGCATGGCTGCAGTCCTCCTCCTCGGAGGGGGCGATGCAGCTGGCGGCGACCAGCTCGTCGTGGAACGTGTTTCCGCCGAAGTAGGCGATGTCGAGCGTCGCGCCCAGCGTGGTGATGTCGCCATCAGGCACCAGTGCCTTCACGTGCGCGAGATCGACGGGCTCTCGCGCGATGTGGACGATGGGCCGGCCGCTGTCGTCGACGATGAGCGTGCGCTCCACCGTCGCCCGCAGCTCGGTCAGGGCGCTCGACCATAGCGTCAGGTAGTAGGTTGCGTCGGCAAAGGCGCCGCGAAAGAGGGCAGCGTCCGCGAGGTCGTCGCGCCGCTGGTGCTGCTCGTATTCCACTTGTGCCTGTGGACGGACGATGCACGGCAGCAGCACCGCGTCGGTCTGGTCGGTGCGCAGGTGCAGGCGAACCTTTTCTTCGATCCTGCGGGCGAGGGCGAGCAGGTGTTCGCCCAGAGGACCCATCACGACGTCGTGGCTTCGCGCCGAGACGAGTCGCCGCATGATTCGATCGTACAGGCGCGTGCGAATCGAGCCCCCGCCGTCGCGGTATCCGCCGGTCGAGCCGCGCACGTCGAATTCGCGGAGCAGGCCATAGATTCGAAGCTGGATCGGCGGCGTGTCGACCGTATGGACCCGCCGCGCGAGCAGCTGAACGACATAGGTCCCCACGTCGTCTTGCGTCCGCGCGACCAGCTCGAGCTGAGCGCCGTGCTCGTCGCCGGCGGTTGCGGCTGCTTCGTGCAGGGCCGCGAGCGTGGGCGCGAGGTCGAGGTCGCGGTTGGATTGGTCTCGGTAGACGGTCTCCCCGTCCACGGTGGCGCTCACCAGGTCGGTCAAGCCCGCGCTCGACAGCGCCCCTGCCAGCTGCTCGAAGAGATCGGCGGGGTCGATCCGCTCTCGAACCCAACGTCCGCGGACCTGACCAAACGAAAGCAGCTGAAGCAGGCGATCGGCGAGGCTCGGCGCCATCGTGTCTTCGCGGCCGTTGGAGTCGTCGAACGAGAAGAACAGGCTGGCTTCGACGAACATCGCCAGAAGTCTACCGGGGGAGCGATGTCTGTGTTCCGGCGCGGCTCAGCCCGATCGACGGCTTTCGAAGGGTTCGCCCACGCCGATGGCGTCTTCGAGCGTGTCGTAGACCTCCATCGTGCGCTCGTGCAGGACCTCGTTGTAGCGATTGACCTGCAGGCGGCCGATTTGGCTGCGCACGATCACGCTGACCCGTCGGTAGCCGCCCAGCATGGGGCCTTCGTACTCTCGCTTGAGGGCCTCGAACGCCTCGTCGTTGCGTCCGACCACGTCGCGGCTGTCGATCACGAACTCGTGGATGCTGCGGTCGATGCCGTCCATCGCGTCGACGATCGACTGGAGGAACGCGCGCAGTGGGCCCACATCCGGGGGCAGTTCGACCGCGGTGCGGGTCATGACGACGACGCGCTTCACCGGGTGATGGCGCAAAAGCACCGTCTCGGTGTCGAGGAGGACCTGCCACATGGCAGCGCCACCGTAACGCACCTTCGCGCCCCGATCGCGCTCGCACCAGGCGGTACAAGCGCTCCCGGGGCGTGCGCCTCAGTGCCGAGACTGCGCGAGCGTGCTCAGACGTTGTCCCAGGGGTTTGCCGCGGGGGTGAGGAGGAGATCTTCGATGTCCTCCATCGTGAGCTTCTTGCCCGCGGTGACGTCGCGACCGAGCGCACCCTCGGCGACTTCCCGCTTGCGACGGCCGAGCTCGACCATCTTCTGCTCCACCGTGTCCTCGATGACGAGGCGGTACACGTTGACCGGCTTCTCCTGCCCGATCCGGTGCGCGCGGTCGGTTGCCTGGTCCTCGACCGCTGGGTTCCACCACGGGTCGTAGTGGATGACCGTGTCGGCTTCGGTGAGGGTGAGGCCGCTGCCGCCCGCCTTCAGGCTGATGAGGAACACGGGGGGGCCGGACTTCTGCTGGAACTGCGAGACCAGCTCTTCGCGGTTCTTCGTCCCGCCGTGCAGCCACAGGTACGGAATCTCGAGCTCCTCGAGCGCCTGACCCAGCATCTTCTGCATCTCGACGAACTGCGAGAACACCAGGCACTTGCGCCCGGAACCGACCGCGTCGGTGATGAGCTCCTTGAACGCCTCGAGCTTGGCCGAGGGGGGGATGGGCGTACCCTCGGGAAGCCCGAGCAGGTGCGGGTCGCAGCAGACCTGCCGCAGCCGGGTGAGCGCGGCGAGAATGGTCATCTGTGACTTGTCGAGGCCGGCGTCGTCGATGCGACCGGTGATCTCGGACTTCGCCGCCTTGAGGATGCGGTTGTACAGACCCAGCTGCGACTTGCCGAAGTGGCAGTAGATCGTCTGTTCGGTCTTCTTGGGCAGCTCGCTGGCAACGTCCTCTTTCTTGCGCCGCATGATGAACGGCCGGATGCGGACCCGAAGGTCCTCGAGGCGCTTCATCTCGCCGTCTTCGATCGGTTTGACGTAGTTCTTTTGGAACTCGGTCAGCTTGCCGAGGAAGCCCGGCGCCAAGAAGTCGAACACCGCCCACAGGTCGAAGAGGTGGTTCTCGACCGGCGTACCGGACAGCGCGAGCTTGTGATCGGCCTTGAGCTGCTTGGCGCTCTTGGCGGTGCTCGTGGTCCAGTTCTTGATGTACTGGGCTTCGTCCAGCGCGACGTAGCGGAAGCGGATTTTCTTCAGCTCGTCGATGTCGCGGCGCATGATCGAGTACGACGTGACGATGATGTCCGTCTTCTTGAGCAGGCGGCGGTTTTCGGCCCGTTCCGCGCCGTGCCACACCAGCACCGAGAGGCTGGGCGCCCACTTGTTGACCTCTTGCTTCCACACCGAAAGCACCGAGGTCGGGCACACGATGAGCGAGGGCGCGGGGCCTTCTTCCTCTTTGGCCTTGGTGAGCAGGGCGATGGCCTGAACCGTTTTACCCAGACCCATGTCGTCGGCGAGGATGCCGGTCATTCGGTTCTGGTGAAGCTGCCACAGCCACGCGAAGCCGGACTTCTGGTAGTCGCGAAGCTTGGCGTTGAGCGCCTTGGCCTTGCGCGGCGCCCGGGCGGCTCGCTCGCCCGTCATGGTCTTGAGCAGCTTTTTGACTTCTGCCTCCACCTTGGCGCTGGGGATCTCCGAGAGCAGGCGCGACAGGTTGCCCAGCTCCAGCGTGGAGACTTCGGCCTTACCGTGCTTGTCGAACTGCATGTCGCCCACGGCGTCGGCCATGGGGTTGAGGATCTTGGCGTCGAGCTTGACCACGCTGCCGTCGGCGAGCGTGATCCAGCGGCGGCCTTCGTGCAGCCAGCGCAGCAGGTCGCGGAACGAGATCAGGTCGTCTTCGCCTTCGACGTCGACGATCGCCTCGACGTCGAGCACGCTGCCGTCGCCCGACGAGACCGAGACCTTGGCCTTGGGGCTCTTGGAGCGGATCTTGGGCAGCTTGGGAATGCGCTTCTCCCACTCCTCGGGGAGCATCGACAGCCCGGCCACGAGGAACTCGATCGCGGTGTCGTCTCGGGCGACGAAGGCCTCTTCCTTGGACTCCCACGCCAGCTTCAGCTCCTTGAGCGTGCGACGGGCTTCGGCTTCCGCGTCGAGGTCGCGGTAGAACGAGATGGATTCGTCGCCGGCGTTGAGCGTATATCGGGCCGACTCGGGGTCGGTGCCGCCGATCGACAGCGTCACGTTGCCGTACTTGGCGGTCAGCTGGACGCGGACGCGGCCCGAGTCGCCTTCGATCGTGGCAGTGATGCCGTCGATCTCCCGCGCGTCGCTGGCCAGCGCGAAGAGGTCGGCTCGCGGTACGCCCACGGACTGCAGCCGGTCGCTGAGAGAGTCCATTTGGTCGGCGTCGACCTTTGCGTCCATCACGATGCGGGACTGCGAGCGGATGGCGCTGAGCACCCACGGCGGGGTGTCCTTGACCTGAAACACCTCGCACGAATCGGTGTGAATGAACCACGTGGGCGCGCCGCCCACGACGCGACCCTCTTCGACCTCGAACGTGCGCCCGGTGGATTCGTGCTCGAGGAAGGCGTGCAGGTCCACGTTGGCGTCCTTGCGGGCCTCGGCCTGCACGCGAAGCACCAGCGGCTCCTCGATGAACTGCAGCTTGCCCACGCCCTTGAGGCTGACCTGAGCGTCACGGGCGAAGTACAGCAGGCCGCTGAGCGCCGCGTCTTCGAGCTCGTGCGCGCCGTCGTCGGCCCGGTCCACCTCTTGCTCGAGGTAGTGCTCGATGAGCTTGTCGGCGGGGTGCATGCCGTCGCGCTGGCGGCGGGCGGTGGCCTTCATGGACGTGCCGGACTGGAACGTCGTGACCAGCCAGTTGCCGCCGGACTGCTGCTGAATCTGGTAGCGACGCTGTCGCGCGGTGCTGCCGACGTTGGCGACCCACGGGTTGTGCGTCGTCGAGATCTCGCCGCCGGCCTTGTATTGCTTGCCCAGCTCCATCGCGAGAGCGACCGCGTGATGGCAGACCTTCTCCCATCCGTCAGTGAACGTCGGGCAGGTGCACGTGGCCTCGAGCTTTCCCTTGCCCGTGATGCTGATCGACGTGGAGTGGGGCTTTGGATGCGTACCGGTGACCTTGCCCGAGAGCTTGTCGCCATCGAGCACGAGGTTGCTGGCAGCACCCTTCTTGAACAGTTCTTGACCCGCCTTCAGCGCCTTGGGGCTGGCGATGCGGATCAGGGATTCGGTCTCCACGAGCGGGAGGAAATTTTCGATCTTGTTCACTCGAGAACCTGCTGAAAGAACCCGTGAGACGGCGAAGCGAAGGTGCAGCGATGGGTCACGCGCAGGAGGCGGAGACGCGGCAAAAAGGCACGCGTCTGGGCCCGTCATCGCGCCTCGAACCCTCCAAGGAGGCTTCTCAGGCGCGAAGGCGAGGGTGTCGTAGCACGCGACGGCGCGACCGGTCCAGCGAGCGCACTCGTCGGCTGCCAAGAACCCTGGGATTTCCAGCACTTTCCGGGTGCGCTATTCGCGAGCTTTGCATCGCCGCTGCGCGGGCTCCACTGTACCCTGAGCACGATGCGCATTCGCGCAAGACGGGACAGCCCGATCAGCGCGGCCGTGCGTCCGACGTGATCGACTCCACGAGCTTTCTCGCTTGCTCGCGCTCGTAGGTCCATCCCGCTGGCGCGGTGTCCAGAACATCGCGTGATGCGAGCAGCATCTCGATGTCGACGCGGCGACTTGCTCGAGCCTGAAGCGTTGCAAGCCCGACCTGCGCCCATGCTCGTGACCACGCGTTGGGGTGGAGGGCGAGGGCCTTTCCCAAATGCTCGGTTGCGGCTGTCGAGTCTTCAAGCTCGACGAGGGTCCAGCCGAGCACGAGATGAGCCTCGGCGGTCGTGAACGGCTTCGGGAAGCGGCTCGCGTACCAGTGGACGCGCTCTTCAAGTAGGGAACGAGCCCGCTCCGCTTGACCCGCACGCCGCAGCACGCGCGCCACCGGGGTCGCCACTTCGACGGATGGGCCGAGCGGGATGCTGTCGACAAAGGCAATGAGCGCGTCATCGTCGGCGAGGAGCGACTCCCGTCCGGTGAATCGCGCGATGCCTGCTTTGCCAAGGACAACCTCGGGATCGAGGTTCTGCTCGTTCCAGATTCGTTCCACGCTGGGATGTTCCACGCCGCACTCTGCCGCAGCGATCGAGCGTTCGGTATCGTAGGTACGGCGAACGGCCAGCGGGGTCTGTGATGTTGAGACGAGCTGCTGTGCCCTGTCGAGGGCATCATCCAGCGTAGGGCCATCGCCAAGGAGCCGAGCCGTCCGTGCGATTTCCGCGAGCGTGATGATGAGCCGAAACGAAGGGGTGAGGCCGTGCGTCTCTTGCCACTGCGCAAGCTTCTTCTGATGCTCGAGTGAGCCTTTCGTATCTCCATCAATGGCGGTCAGCCAGACGTCGGTGTGAAAGGCGAACCTCGTGTCCCGTGCGGATGTTGGAGCGAGCTCGCGAAGTCGCCTCGTGCGGTTCTGGACCTCTTCAACGCGGCCTTCGTACAGGGCGTGAACGATGCCCAGCTCTTCGAGGCGTACCTTGAAGATGCGAGTCATGGAGGTTTCCTCGAGGCTCTCTACCGCCGCGACTGCCTCCGCAAGACGGGACTGAGCGCCCCGATGGCCGAGGGTGATGTCGGTGGAGATGGCCTGGACGGCCGCCCTGAGTCCAAGTTGCGGATCGGCCAAAACCTCCGGCATTGCCTCGACACGCAGGTACCATCGGCGCGCCAGCGCTTCGTCGGCTGGTGTCATCGCCATCGCACCGGCGAGAAGAACTCGGGCGCGGACGTGGGGGTCGTCCGACGTTTGGAGTAGAGATCTTGCCAAGTCGGTTGCCCGCTCGTCCCTCACGTGTGCGAGAACCTGCATCTTTGCGAAAGTATGGAGCTGACCCGCATCGCGTAGTTCAGCGGTATCGGGTTCGCTCGGATGTGCGACGGCGTGCCGGTGCTCGCACCACGCGATGGCCTCGATTTGCCGCGGAAAATCACCGGCGACGTCGAGCGTCCCCGACTGGAGAAGCTCCAGCGTCGCGTGGTGTTGTGCTTCGAGGTTCGTCAGACAGCGTCGGATCGCACCCGTTCCCGATGCGCTGTGGGTCCGGACTCGTTCTCGTTCGCACAGGTTGTCGTGGGCGGACGAGAGCGCACCAAAGGCGTTTTGCTGCGCGACGTGAACGTCCGAGGTCAAAAGCCGCCCTCGGGAGCCGTCGCGTGCGTCGAAGTGGCGTTCGACGAGCGCCCAGTCGACGGACGGGGGCTCGAGCGTTGTGCACTCTCGCTCGAGGGGGCGTGCGAGCCACAGAAGAGTCAGCGCAACAACGCCGAGGAGTACGCCAGCGGTGGCGCGGGTCCACACTCGGTCGGGTTGATGCCGGAGTGCGTCGAGCAACGCGGCGACGCTGGCGTGTCGCTCTGCAGGGTCGTTCGAAAGCCCGCGCACGAGGGCTGCGACGACATGGGGAGGAGCCGTGGGGAGGGCTCGTCGCGCGGATGCAAGGTTCGTGCGGGCAGAGGGCGTGGGTCGCTGGCCTCCGAGTAGTTCCCAGAACGTGACGCAAAACGCGAACTGATCCGAGCGCGGAGTCGGTGCGACACCTCGATGCTGCTCTGGAGCCATATACGCTGGCGTTCCGTCGCGTGTGTACGAGGGTGCACCCGCCCTGCTGACACCGCGCGCGAGACCAAAGTCTACGAGCTGTGGCCGGCCATTCGGTGATACGGGGACGTTCTCCGGCTTGAGATCACCATGAACGACGCCGGCTTCGTGTGCGGCGTGAAGCCCTCGTCCGACACCCACGGCCAGCTGCCAAAGCCCACCAAGACTAGGACGTTGGGAATCCACCCACCGGCGGAGCGTGACGCCCTCCACGAGCTCCATCACCAGGTATACGGCGGCGTCTTCCTCGACAACATCGTAGACCGTGAGCACGTTCTCGTGGCGCAGTCTCGCCATGGCTCTCGACTCATTGAGCAGACCTTCGTTTGCATTTGCGGTCTCGTCCACTCGCTGAAGCACCTTGATGGCAACCTCGCGTCCGAGAACTGCGTCGTGGGCGCGGTAGACGATGCCCATCCCACCCCGGCCGAGCTCGCTATGGATCGCATAGCGATCCGCGAGGCGCGGCGGCGTACGAGCAGAATCCAGATGCGCAGCGCCTACAGTCTCGAAGCAGACGTCGCACGTTTCGATATGGGCTCGAAACCGAGCTTCAGTCTCAGGGTCGAGTGCGCCTTCGATCCACGCGAGCACGTCCTCCTCGCGGAGGCAGGGTCCTGCGTCGTCCATCCACGTCGTCATCTCTGGGGGCCCTGCTTGACTCGGCGAGGGGGTCGAAACTCGTTTCACGCGCAACCGTCCGCTAGCATAGGTGCGAACGCGGCGGGCAGGGTTCCCCTCTGCGGCCTCCTGAGCGCTGTTCGACGATGCGCGAGCGGGCGCCCGTCGTGCTCGGAACGCTATACTCGGCGTGGTGGAACGGGAGCGCCTAGAGGCGGCTTGGCTCGATGTCACGCACCGGTCGTCAGCCCTCGGGTTGCGTCTCGACGACTTCTTGGCGACCGTGTCCAGGTTCGATCTCGCGCCGACGATCGAAGACGGCGCGCTCCATGATGTTGTTCTCGCCTGTGCCTGTGTGGACGGGCGAAAGGCAGCACTCATGCGGTTCGACCGCGAGGTGATGGATGGGGTCGATGCAGCGGTTCGGCGTGTCGATGCGAGACAAGAAGCCGCAGAAGAGGTCCGGCAAGAGCTGCTCGTGAGGCTGTTCGTCGGCGACGCCCCGAAGATCTTCGAGTATCGAGGCACGGGACCTCTGGCATCATGGGTGAAGGTCGCGGCGATTCGGATCGCGGTCGACCGAGGGCGAAAAGAGGACGCGCGCGAAAGAGTCTCTGCCTCCTTGGCGGAGAAGTTCGTCGAGGCGCCCGTTGAGGACCCCGACCTCATTCTTCTGCGAAAAACCCACCAAGGCATGGTCTCCGGTGCAGTGCGGGCTGCAGCTGCCGAACTCGACGCACGGAGTCGAAGCCTCTTGAAGATGCAGTTCGTCGAAGGCGCAGGGATCGATCGGATCGCTTTTGCGTACGGGGTCCATCGGAGCACCGCGGCCCGGTGGATACGTCGCGCTTGCTTGCAACTCGAGGAGCGTGCCCTCGCGCACCTGTCTTCCCGTCAGCAGCTGCCCCGAGCCGAAGCTTTGTCCCTTGCACGCCTGTTTCGAACCCAGCTCAGTGTCAGCTTCAGTCCGGTCGCGGACGAGAGCTCTGAAGATCCAGAGTCATCGACTCGCTGAGATCCTCCAGTGAGGCGCCCTGGGCGCCGAAAATTTTTTTGCGACATCTCGGTTGGGCCACGTCCTCGGGGTGCGGAGCATCGGCTGGAGCCGCTCCGTCGAAGCCTCGGTGCCCCTCGAGGGGGCCCCTCGCTTTGCGGTGCCCGCGGCACGGGAGCGGGAGCTGATTTTGTTGCAGCAGGTGACGCAGGGCGTTGTCCGCTGCATCGTCATTGGTTAATGTCTTCTTGGTACATGTCTGTAGTAGACATGTGTTAAATCAAGTGCAGAGCTTTGAGGTGAGGTTGAAGGTCAGAGTCGTGTCCCCTAGCTTCTGCTCCGCAGCAGGAGTTCCGGGGCGCTGGCCGGTGATGCGCGCCTTTCCCGGGTCTTGTTGCGAAAGCACCACGATGGCTCGTACACAGACCCTCCTCTCCGCCCTGCTCTTGTTGGGCACAGCCTGTAACTCCAACTCGACGCCGAAAAACCCCGAGCAAGCCGCGATGGCGGCGAGCATTTCGGTCACGCAAACAGATGGCCCGACCGCCCAAGAGCCGTCCAAGCAGACTCCATCCGGGGCAACGGGTCTATCCAGCAATGCTGCGATGCATCAGTTGCCCGGGTTCGACATGGACATTGCCGCCGAAGAGGTGGGAATCAGCCTTGCGTGGGAAGACGTCGGTGCTCCGTACACCGTCTGGCGATCGACCCAGGCGTACTTCGAGCCTGGCGACGTCGGCAGCGTTGCTCTGGCATCCGACCTCCTTTCCGCTGCGTATACGGACGAGAGCGGCTCCGACGACGTTTCGTATTACTACCGGGTCGTCGCGTCCGGTGGCGAGAGGTCCACGACGGTCGGCAAGTTCGTTCACTTCGTGACCTATGGCTACAACAAGATCTCGCAGCCGTTGATCACGGGCGTGACCACGCAAGATGCGTTCCGGAGCAGCTTCGAATCCGGGGAGGCCCACGGGGATGCGTATCTCTTCGACGCCCACGAACAGGCGTACGTTTGGAACGACTTCGAGTACGGCCCAGGCGAGTGTCCGATCGTTCGCCTCGGTGGGGGCGGGGCGCCGTACTTCAAGACCTTTGTCGGCCACGTGCCCGACTACGGTGAGATGGGAGTTGAACTCGCAGCCGGTCACAACAACGTCACGCTTCCCCTTTGGTTTGGGGATATGAACGCCAGCGATCTCCTTGCGCTGCTTCCAGCCGACGCCACGATTGCGTTGTACGCAGACGCAAAGCTCGGGACCCCCTACAGCGGGGACGACGGGGAGGACTTCCTCATTCCAGCCGGTTCTTGCATTGCAGTGACCCTTACCGACGTTGCTTCATGGCCGCCGCCCTCCGAGGATGCGGGCGACGGTGGCGATGGAACCGGTGGTGACGGTGGCGATGCCGGCGGTTCCGGTGGTGATGGTGGCGGTTCCGGCGGCGGCGATGGCTCCGGCGGTGGCGATGGCTCCGGCGGAGGTTCGGGCGGTGGCGGAGGCTCCGGCGGTGGCGATGGCTCCGGCGGAGGTTCGGGCGGTGGCGATGGCTCCGGCGGAGGTTCGGGCGGTGGCGGAGGCTCCGGCGGAGGTTCGGGCGGTGACGGAGGTTCGGGTTCGGGTTCCGGTGGTTCGGGCGGCGGCAGCGGCTCGGGAGGCTCTGGCGGCGATGATGGAGGTGCGGGATTCGGTGGGGATTCCCCCGGAACCTACTGCTCGGACGTCGATGGTGATGGCTATGGTGACCCCGAAGACTGCGTCGATATCTCGGACGGCGAATACGCACCGAGCGGTTGGGTCTTCAACGCGCTGGACTGCAACGATCTGGACCAAACCGCACCTTCCGACCTCGACCGTGCCCCAGCCACCTGCGCAGGCGCTGCAGAGGCGGGAGGGTCCTACGGGTGCCGCTTCATGACCACGTACGCGGCAACGTTCTCGGGGACGCAAGAACTGCAAATCACGAACCCAAGCGAGACGACGATCGCGAACATCGTGTTCTCCAACCGGTTCAACGAGCTCGAGCGTGCTGCCGTTCTCCCCGGCGAGACGCTGTCCACGTTTGAATGGGGAGGTTCGGGTGCTCCGACCATCATCGATTCACAGATCCCCGTCGAAGTCGTCCGATACTCGTCGTACGACTCGACGCGTCTGCTGCCCGTCGACGCTTGGGGGACGGAATACACGGCGATGGGAGGCCTCGTTACGTACCAAGAAAGCGACTGGATGCTCCTGGTTGCCTCCGAGGACGGGACCGAGATTGAGGTCACCGCGCCTGTGGATGCATCGTTTGGAGGCGATACCTCTCTCTTTTCCACGTTGTATGCCGATGGAGGCGAACCGCTCACCTTCATGCTCAACGAGGGCGAAGAGGTCGCGATTCGACCGACCGTTCCTGGGGGTGGCCTCACGGGGACCAGCATCATGGCAACGGCACCGGTCGGCGTCACGCTCAACGTAACAGGGATCTCGGCGGGTGCCTTCGTCCAACTCGACGAGATGCTGCTCCCCAACGACACCGCGTCCACCCAGTACGTCGCGAGCCGCATTCCGCAGCGAAGGTCCGGAAACGCGGAAGCCGTTCAGTGGAGCATCTATCCGCTCGAAGATGTCACGCTCACGTTCGAGTCGGCCGCTGGTGTCACCGGGCTCCCTGAAGCGCCTGTCGAGGTTGCGGCGTTCGAGCGGCTGGTCCTCAACGTAGGTGGCACCGAAGACGCACCGGGCGACTTCCTCGTGTCATCGACGGGGCCGGTGTTCCTGGCGCAGCGCACTCGCGGTCAGGTCACCACCGGCGGCCAGTCCGGCGTCGGCGTTGGACGGTCCAACATCGTCATGATGCCGGGGACCGATCGGATGACGACCAGCGCACGCGTGCAGGTTGATCCGGTTTCGCAACTCGGCGTTCAGAGTCACCACGTCGTCCTGACACACCGGGTTGGTTCGGCTCCGATCATGATCGACGGCGTCGAGGTCGAAGACTACTCCCCGGTAACCGCAGACTGGGAAGTTGCTCGAGTGTTCCTCGACTACGGTGCGCACGACGTGTCGTCGGATGACGAGTTCTCACTCATTGCTTCAGGCCACGGCTACTACTCCGGATATGCGCACGCTGGAGCGATCGGCGGAACTGGCGCTGGTCTGATCTGTGACTCCAATGGCTCTCCATCGGAGGAGGGGGCGCTGGAGTACTGTGTGGATGGCGACGCCGACGGCTACGGCGATCCTGGGACCTGTCAAACCGTTCGCGCCTGGGAAGATGCTCCGGCCGGATATGTTGCGAACGCATCCGACTGCAATGACGCCGACGGTACGCTCCCCTACGCGCTCTTGGGGGCGCCGCAAACGTGTGCTGGTGCTGAACAGGCCAACGGCGCGCACGGCTGTGAGTTCTACTCGATGAGCTACGACGCCGTACCGGTCCTCTCCATCGCCAACCCGAACGATGTGGAGGCGGCCACCGTCACGCTCGAGCGGCTTCAGGGAGGTGTGTGGGTCGAGTCAGAGATCGTCTCCGTTCTCCCGGGCGAGATTGCGAGCGCTCAGCAGTATTCGGCGGAGGCGCTGCGTGTCACCTCCGATGTTCCCGTATCGGTCGTGCAGAACATCAGTCGGGACTCCGCGCTGTTGCATCCAACGCACCAGTGGGGCCATGACTATCGATTGTTGGGGATCACCAACGATACGGCGCTCGTCGCTGCTCGGACCGACGGTACCGAGGTCGTCGTGCGGCCGACCACGAACGTTCGCGTCGATGCTCCAGCTCAGACGGTGTACGCCTCGCTCGGGGACGTTGCGTCAGTCGTGCTCGATGAAGGCGAGGTCGCGACGATCCGATTGGATGCCTCGGCTGGAGGCGCATACGCGCCAAATCTGGTCGCAACGCATCGGTCGGGAATCAGCGGTACGCAGGTCACCGCCTCGGCGCCAGTTGGGGTCCTTGGCGGCGTGGACGGTGTGATCGATGGCGGGAACGATGAACTCGAAAGCATGTTGCTTCCCGCGTTCGATGCTCCAACGCAGGTAGTCGCTTCTCGTGTTCCGCGCCGTACGATCGGCAGCGCCGATACCGCGCGTTGGCACATCATCGCTTCGGCCGAACCGGTCACCGTCAGCTTCCAGGCGGCTCCCGGCGTCACGGGGCTCCCTGAGGGCGATGTGCAGTTGTCGGCCTTCGAGACGCTCGAGTTGGTCGTGGGCGGTACCCTCGAGGAGCCGGGCGACTTCGTGGTCGAGTCCACTGGCCCCGTGATCGTGGGTCAATTCGTACGCGGCAACATGCTCAACCAGCAGCGCCTGCCCGGCATCGGTGTGGGAACGGCGACGATGGTCTACATGCCGGGAACCGGGGACCTCGTGCATGAGGCGATGATCGAAACGCAAGTCCTCGCGGGAGAGCAGAGCCGCCACATCATTCTCAGCCACCGCGTCGGTGCAGCGCCGATCGAGATCGATGGCGTTGCCGTCACGGAGTACAGCCCGGTGAGCGACGAGTGGGAAGTCGCGCGGGTACCCGTGGCCCAAGGCACGCACCATCTCGCGTCGGCTGACGGGTTTGGGGCGCTGTCGAGCGGACACGGCTACTTCGACGGATACGTGCACGCGGTTGCGGGAAGCGGTAGCGCGTTGACCTGCGAATAGCGCCCCACACGCTCGCTGGCCTCGTCTTGGGGCCGTCTGGGACCGAACCCGACCGCGCGCCGCGGACCGGGTTCGGTCTCTGTCGTTTTAGATTCGGTGCCCGTATCATCGCGAGCCGATGCCGAAGCGAGCGAGTGCGCGACCGGGTCAGGTTGAAGGTCTCAATGCGAACGACCCTGGGGTCGGCCTGCTGGCGGCCGCGGTGCGGGGGCTCAACCCGAAGTCGCTGCTGCTCGTCTGCAGCGGTGCGCTGCCCGGGCTCGACCCGTCGACGCCACGGCTGATTCTCGACGCTCGTGAGGCTCGTCGGGCTGGCGCGGAGGCCATCCCGTTCGCGCAGTGGCCGTCCCGCGAGGGCTCGGCGGAGGTCGCGGTCATGTGGCCACGCGCGCACTTGGGCAAAGACTTCTCGCAGCAGTGCGTGGCGGTGTCGTTGATGTCGCTGCGTGAGGGCGGGCGGTTGCTGTGCGCGGTGAAGAAGCAAAAAGGGGCCGACTCGATCGCCGACTTCATGGGCGAGACGTTCGGCAACGTGTCGGTACTCGAGCGCACCAAGGGCTACCGTCTGTTCGAGAGCGTCCGCGAGGGCACGCCGACGCGTCCGGCGGTGCTCGATCTCCGCTACGAGATTCGCGACGAGCGACTCGGTGACGACGTCTTGCAGTCGGCGCCGGGCGTGTTCTCGCGCAAAGAACTCGATCGGGGAACGAAGTGCCTAATCGACCACGTTGCGCGAATGGATTTATCTCCTGCGAAGATCGTGGATGTGGGGGCGGGCGTGGGGCCGCTGACGATGTGGGCGGCGCGACGCTGGACCGAGGCGAGCGTGGTGTCGGTCGAGAGCAACTTCGTGAGCGCGGCGCTGCTGCGAGAGAACGTGAAGGCCGCGGGCCTGGGCGATCGGGTGTTCGCGATGGAGCATGATGGGTTGCCGTCCACGGTGGCTGCGGTTCGGCAGTTCGTGGGCACGACCGACGTGACGCTGACGAATCCGCCGACCCACGCTGACGCTGGGGCACTCGACGCTCTGTTGGGTCCTCTGGCGTCGTGGCAGCGTCGCGGATCACGAACGCTTGCGGTGGTCAGTCGGCCGGAGATGGTAGCGGCTGCCTTGCAGCGTGCTGGAGCGTCGGTCCAGGCCGTGCCCTACGACCGATTCTGCGTGCTCGATGCGCACTGGTTGTAGCGGCGCCCCGAAATGTCGCCTTCCCGCCCTGAACCGCGTTCCCCTGACGCCGTTGTGGCCCATGCAATTTCGCGGTTGGCGTCTTTAGGCCTCGACGCGCGAGTCTGAACAGTGAGAGCTTCACCGTATGCAGCCAGGTCTAGATGGCGTTCCTGAAACGATGCTGTGGACCCTGCACAATCGTGCGAGCGAGGCGTCGAGGACAGACGGCATCATTCGGGACGAGAAGTGCATCGAGATCTATCGAGCGCTCGATTACGACTACGAGCGATCGTTTGGGCCTGCCGATGCGGCCCACGGAGTTCGATCGAACGTCTTCGATGCCCTGATTCGTCGATTCCTGGTCGAGTATCCCGCGGGTGTCATCATCAACCTGGGCGAAGGGCTGGAGACCCAGCGCTTTCGGGTGATGCAGGAGGGGTCGCTTTGGCTGTCGGTCGACGTTCCCGAGGCGATCGCGATTCGGGAGCGCTTCATTCAGCCTGATGACCAGCATCAGCACATCGCGTGCAGCGCCCTCGATCAGGCATGGTTCGACGCAGTCCCTGAGGAACGCCCCGTGTTCGTCGCCGCGCAGGGGTTGTTCATGTACTTCGAACCCAGTGACGTGCAAACCCTCGTCACCGCCATGGCTCGTCGGTGGCCGGGGATGCAGCTGGCCTTCGACCACATTCCGCCGTGGTTCTCGAAAAAGACCCTGTCCGAAAAAGGGATGCAGCGTACTCCCCACTACACGACCCCTCGGATGCCGTGGGGCATCCGCGTCAACGAAGTGATCCCGACGCTTCGCCGATGGGCAGGCGCGGTCGAGGACTTGGGGCCCGTCCCATTTCGTTTTCCGCGAGGTGCGGTGCGATGGTTTGCGGGCGCCGCTGGCCACGTGCCGGTACTCCGCAACCACCTGCCGGGGGTGACGCACGTTCGGCTGCAGGGCGCAGCGGCCCGCCCTTGAGCGGTCGCGCAGGAGCTTCAGCGTAGAGGCGTGCCGACGCGCCGGGCGTTTCGGCTGCGGACGGCGTCGCGACGCAGCGCCGAGATCGCCACCGCGTAGACCGCCCAGAACAGGATGCCGATGACGAGCCCTTGAATGCTGGGTCCGACGACGGGCGCCTCGGCTTGAACGTCGCGCAGCTGGCCCGCGGCGCGGAACCAGGTGGCCACGAAGAAGGTGAGTCCGATGCTGGTGGCGATCGCCCGCACGATGCTGACCCCCGAGACGGGCTTGGGCCGGGTGAGGCCCGGACGTGTCCACTCCAAGAACTCGAGCAGCAGCCGGAGCCAGGACCCAACCGTAGGGAACAGCAGTAGACCCACGATGCCGGCGAGACCGGGCACTGCGTCGCGCAGCTGCTCGATCGGCATGGTGACGTCGCCCGGAAGGCCGAGCAGGGGCATTGCGACCAACAGGCTCATGATCCGCTCGACTGCGTGGTGGGGGTCTTCGGCCGCTCGATCGGGGGGCCGAGATCCATGGGGGCGGGCGTTGCGTTGGCTGGGGAGAGGTAGAGCAGCGCGGCTTGGATCTCGCGCCAGAACTCGAGCGAGGTCTGCGTTCGGTACATGACCTGCGGGTGGAGGGCGCTGGCGATCGCCTGCCCGTAGGGGGAGTCGAGGCCGTCGGCGAGCTGCAGGGGCCCGCCCGCGACGATGTCGGCCTCGTCGAACATCAGGACCTCGCGCTGCATGACCGAGAGCAGCAGCAGCGCAGCGTGATAGATGTCGGTTTGCCGCCCAACCGCGCCGAACTTGTGCGGGTTGATGGCCTCGGGTGGCCGCATCCACGGCGCGAGCACGGTGCCGGTCGTGCGGATGTCGTTTTCCATCCGCGTGATGCCGAGGTCACCCAGCTTGAACGACAGGTAAGGGCCGGCTTCGGACCGCGAGATGACGTCGCTGGTCAGGCTCACGAAGACGTTGCCCGGATGCACGTCCTTGTGGACGTACCCAAAGCGATGAATGAACCCGAGCGCCTGAAGCACGTCGCGGGCGATGTGCGGAACCCAGGTCTCGTCGATCTTCGGGAGGACGCGGTCCAGGCTGTACAGGCACTTCTCGACGACGATGTAGAAGCAGTTGTCGTAGACGAACGCGTCGTGAATGTACGTGATGTTCGGGTGCCGCATGCTCACCAGGTTGGCGACCTCGGCTTCCCACTGGCGGCGTACGTGCTCGAACGTGCCGGCGGGTTTGAGCACCTTGGCGACGAGCGGGTTGGACCACTCGTCGGTGCACTCGTAGACGTCTCCGTACGAGCCTGCGCCGATGTGTGCTCCGATGAAGTACGTTCCACTGCTTCCGTTGGTGATCATCTGACCACGAACGGGCGCCCGAAACGGAAAGACGCTGGGCAGCGTCTGCACGCTGGGATGCGTCTTCATCGGCTCGGACCCTACCACGCGGATGCGCAGTGACACGGAAGGCCGCCGACGGTTTTCGCAGCTTTGACCTGGGAATTCGCCTGCGCCATGAGCGGCTGAATCCGCACGATCGAGGGTTCTCCCGCGCGACGAGCGTGTCGCGGCGCGCGACACTTGGAGGCGTTGCCGAGCCCGACTCTCGCGCTGCTCTTGCTGCTGGTCGACCCCAGGGGTCGCGCGTACGCGGGGCCAGATGCCGTACCCGCGGATGACGTGCCGCGCGAGGCCGTGCCGACGGAAACGATTGCGCCGCGTGCGGATGCGCCTGAGCCCGTCGAAGATGACGGCGGAGAGACGCGCGAGATCAACGTTGGCGCGACGACGCCACCGCGCGAGGACGTCGACCGCTCGGGGTCGGTGGTCGAGCGACGCGACCTCGATGAGCGGCTCGCTCGGTCCGCTCCGGATGCGCTGCGGTACGAGCCGGGCGTCTACATTCAGCAGACCGCGCACGCGCAAGCCTCCCCGTACGTCCGCGGACTGACGGGCCAACAGACGGTGATGTTTTTCGACGGCGTGCGCATGAACAACAGCACGTTCCGTCAGGGGCCGAACCAGTACTTCTTCACCGTCGACTCCCGCACGATCGAACGGCTCGAGGTCGTGCGGGGCTCGGCGTCGACGCGATACGGCTCCGACGCGTTGGGCGGTGCGTTGCTCACCACGCCCCGCGAGCCGACGGTGCGCGAGGACGGTCGGCGAACGGTGGTGCATGGTCGTGCGATCACCCAGACCGGCACGGCAGACGGGTCCTATGGCGCTCGCGCGGAGATCGATTTGGGGTTTGCAGGCAAGGTCGGCGTGCTCGGTGGCGTGGGCTACCGCGACGTTGGCCAGCTTCGCAGCGGCGGCCCCGTCACTTCGCCCGAAACGGGAGAGCCGCAGCGCGTGCCCCCGCTGTTCGAGGCCGACGGCAAGACGCAGCGGGGCACGGGCTTTCGCGAGCTGACGGCCGACACGCGCGTGGTCTGGGAGCCCGCGGCGCATCACCGCGTGACCGTGGGCTACTACGACTACCGACAGTACGACGCGCCGCGCACGGACAAGTGCCCACCTCCGACGGCGCCACAGGACGAGTGCCTCACGTATCTCGAGCAGTTCCGGACCCTGGTTTACACCGCCTATCAGGCCGATGATGGACCCGCGCCGGCACAAGACGTCCGCGTGACGCTCAGCTACCAGCGCCAGCACGAGGAGCGGCTGTTCGACCGCGGGGATCCGTCGGTGACGGTGCTGCTGGGCAACGACGACGTGAACACGGCGGGTATGGGCCTGAAGATCCGCACCGCGAACTTCGATCCCACGCCGTGGCTTCGTCTGTACGGGCTCTACGGCGCGGATGCCTACGTGGACTGGCTGGGCAGCGCTGCATCGATTCAGTTCGAGGACACCGGCATCGGTGCGGATCAGAGTCGCGGCCAGTACGTCGACGACTCGCGCTACGCCACGACGGGGGCGTTCGCGGAGCTTCGCGTCGACCTGGCCGACGTCGTGCGGCTGCGTTCGGGCGGTAGAGTCGCAATGGCCGATGCGGACACTCCTGGCGACGCGCGTAGCGAGACGGCGGCGGTCGATGAGACGTGGTTTGCGGTCGTCGGCATGGCGGGTATCGCCGTGGACCCCGTCCCGTGGCTGACCTTCGCGTTCAATGCCGACCAGGGGTTTCGAGCGCCGAACCTCGACGACCTCACGTCGCGCCAGCAAACCGGGCCCGGCTTCCAGTTCGAGAACGCAGACCTCGACCCGGAGCGCGCGCTGACGCTCGAGGCTGGGATGGGCCTCGACTTTGGGGTTTTCCAGTTTGACGCGTGGGCGTTCCGGACGCGGATCGACGACCTCATCGGGCGCGTCGCAGTGGACGTGGAGAGCTGCCCCGACGAGACCCCGCAGTGCGGCGCGTCGCAGACCCGGTTTCAGCTCGACAACTTCGACGGCAAGGCGTTGCTGCGCGGCCTCGAGGGCAGCGCGCGCGCGTACCTTCCTCTCGGACTTTGGCTGCGGGGGACGGTTTCGTTCGCGCGCGGAGATCGGCCGAATCCGTTTGCGGCCGCGGATTCAAGCGAGCCCGAGCGCCTGCCGATCTCCCGCGTGCCGCCGCTGAACGGCACGGCGGAGCTGGGATGGCGCTCGCGACGAGGAGTCTATGCCGCGGGCGCCCTTCGCTGGGCTCGGCTGCAGGACCGTCTCGCGCCGCAGGACGCCGCCGACCCTCGAATCCCGCTCGGGGGCACGCCTGGGTACCGCGTCTTCGATCTGCGTGCGGGCTACCGGATGGACCCATACGTGCTGTTCGGCGTCGTGTTCGAGAACCTCACCGACGCGCCGTGGCGGGCGCACGGCTCCAGCGTGAACGGCCCCGGGCGCAGTCTGCTGGTGGAGACGCAGTTCGGGTTTTGACGGGCTACACTTCGCACGCAATGAGCTCCTCCGACGCCACGACTCGCGGCCCGATGCTGCCGTGGATTGGCGTGGCGGTCGTGGTCGCCGCGCTGGTCGGTACGGCGTGGAGCGTGGTGGCGAACGTGGGGCAGGGGCCGCGGCCGCCGTTCCTCGAGGGGTCCGCCGCCGTCGAACTTCCGCCCGCTCGGACCGACGCGCGGCTTCACATCGCAGGGTCCGGCTCGTGCGTGCCGCTGGCTCGCATGCTCTCGGGCGCCATCATTCAGCGCGGAGAGCTCGCGCCCGAGGTCCACGCCAGCATCGGTTCGGGCGGTGGCATCCGGGCGCTCCGGGACGGCGCGATCGACATTGCCCTGGTCTCGCGCTCGCTTTCCGCTGCCGAGGAAGCACAGGGCCTGCTCTACACCCCGTTCGCCGAGGTGGCGGTGGTCGTCGCGGCGCACCTCGACGTTCCCGACCGCGCCGTGACGAGCGAGCAGCTCGAGCGCTTGTTTGCGGGCGAGCAAGCCACGTGGAGTGACGGATCGCCGGTCGTGGTGCTGCTGCGCGAGCGAGGAGATTCGTCGCACCGCGTCCTCGAGGAGGCGCTCCCCGGGTTTGCGGCGCGAAGCGAAGCCATTCGCGCCGAAGAAGCATTTCGCGTGCTCTTTCACGACGGCTCCATGCAGGTCGCGCTGGCCAACACGCCCGGCGCGATCGGGCTGCACGGCAACGGGGTCGAGCCGTCTCTCGCCGGCTTCCGGGCGCTGTCGGTCGACGGTGTCGAGCCGACGGCGGCGAACGTCGAGTCGGACCGCTACCCGTTCGTCAAAGAGCTCGGGTTCGTCACGATGGGCGAGCCGACCGGAGATGCGAGGACGTTCATCGACTTCGTCACGTCGCCATCGGGACGCGCGCTGCTGCGGGTTCGCGGGGCTGTGCCCGTGCGCGAGGAGGCGTACGACTGATGCCGCTTCGCGACTCCGATGGCGCCGTGAGACTGGCCCTGCGTCGCTATCTCGGCACCCGGCTGGCGCCGCTGACCGTGCTGGTGGTCGTGGTGACGTGCTTGTCCGCTCCGCTGGCGTTCTTCGTGCTGGGGCGGGCCGCGCTGGCGGTGCGGGCCGACGTCACTGCGCACGAGGTTGCGGGCTTGATCCGCCAAGAGGTCCAAGAGCGGCCCCGGCTGTGGAAGTACGACTCGAACAAGATCCTCGATCACGTGGCCACGTTCGAGATGCCGGGCGTGGACCGCATCGTCGTTGTCGACGCGGCCGGACAGCGTATCGAGGGCTCGGCGGACGACGTCGACGAGCTGCGCGCTCTGGATGCCCTGTGGAGGAACGCGGACATCGACGCAAGCCGAGGT
>JBCCQM010000127.1:0-24420 GCA_039024335.1 Myxococcota bacterium | reverse complement strand
GGCCTCGCCACTTCGATCGCGGGCGGCGTCGTCCTCGGCCTCGGGCGCCGAGCGGGCAACGCCCCGGACACTTCGACCGACCGCGCCTTCGGGGATTCGCTGCAGCGCGGCGAAACGATGACGCTCGCGGGTGGACTGACGCTGGGCGCCGGCGCTGCGATTATGCTCGGCGGCATCGTGCGCTGGGTCGTCGTGGACCGACGCGACCGAGCGCTCGACCTTTCGCTCCGCCCTGGCGGTCTGCAGGTTTCAGGACGGCTGCCCTCGCTGAGCGCACTGATGCGCTGAGGCTCAGATCGCGTAGCGTCGAAGCCACAGATCGATGTCGGTGTCTTCGTTCTTCACGTACCCGGTCACGATGACGCTGTGCGGCGCGTTCTCGACGGCGAGCAGCTTGTCGACGCCGCCACCGGTGCCGCTGACGGGAAACTGATCGATGAGCGTACCGTCGGGATCGTTGAAGCGGATCCAGCCGTCTGCGGTGCCGGTGCTGCTGAGGTTGAAGCCAATGAACCCGACCAGTACGTATCGGCCGTCGTCGAGGAACGCGATGTCGGCCACCTCGTCTTGCCCCGGCTCGCCCTCCTCCCAGCCTTCGCCGACCGGCACGCCGTCATCGTCATAGAACTGCACGAACCGGTTCGTGTTCCGGGTCCCGACGATGGCCGTGCCACCCAGGGGGCTTAGCGCCTGCCCGACGCCGCGAGGAAGGTCGCCTTCGGGGTCGGGAATGAGGTGCTCCCAGAGCATGCCGCCACCGCCGTCGAAGCGCGTGGTCCAAAGGTTCGCGACGCCCTCGACCGTTCGGTACCCGGTGATCTGGACGCCCACGCCCGGGACGGCAATCACGTCCACGCCGCCATCGCTGTCGGCGTCGGGGTTACCGAGCAAGACCGGCTCGGCATCGGGCGTACCGTCGGCTTGGTACCACTGGTGCCACGCAGACGAGGTGCCCAGCGTGCCCGTGCGTCCGCTCGCCACGATGCGGCCGTCGTCGCCCACCGCAATGCCCTCGGCCTTGGCACCGACGTCGTCTCGACGTTCCCACTGCATCGTGCCGTCGGGTGAGAACGCTGCCAGCCACGCATGCTCGACCCCGACCTCGTCGGTCTCGACCCCGCCGACCACGGCGTTGCCGACAGCGTCGATGGCGACCTGCTCGGCGGTATCGGTGCCTTGCGCAGCGTCGCGAGACCACGTCCACGAGAGGGCGCCGCTCGAAAGGCTGTAGCGCTGGACGAGCAGGTCGTTGCCCGACGTGTCGGTCGTCTCGGTAAGGCCAACGACGTAGATCGCACCCCGCTGCGCATCCACATCGACGGCGAAGCCTCGGTCTTCACCGTCGGCCTCGTTGTAGTCCTGCGTCCACGCCGGCTGGTACGGCTCGACACACAGCGGATGGCAGCCATCCCCGGGTACGTCGTTGCCGTCGTCACACTGCTCTCCGTCTTCGACGATCCCGTTGCCGCAGACCGCAATGGGGTCACCTGTGGTCGACGTTGAGGTGGCCGTTGGATCGCCGGACGTCGACGAACTGGACGCATCGCCCTCAGGCCCTCCGCTTCCCGTCGCAGGGTCGACGCACGCGCCCGCGATGCCCTCGGGCGCATAGGGTCCGAAGACGCGGCCGCTGGGACAGTCCTCCGAGGGGTACGAGCACCATCCGCTGAGATCGCAGGCGCCTTCGGGGCGCAGCGTGCACGACTGCGCGTCGTCACAGGCAAACGCCGCGTCGAACGTGCATCCGGGGAGCGCGAGCAACCCGAGCGCGAGCCACCCGCTGCGCATCACGAGAGAAGTTTAGCAGGCCCTATACGAGGCCTTCGAGCGGGCCTTGGTATACGGCCGTTTCGTTGCCGAAATGGGCGTCATCGCCGCCCATCGCGTGCAGGATCGACGTGAAGAGATTGTGGGTCGAATGCTGGGACTCGTACTCGAACGTGGGGCCCGGTCCGAACGTGTTGTAGTCCAAAAAGCGCCCGGTCTCGAAGTAGCCACCCGCGGACCCGGCGAGCATCAGCGGCATGTTGTAGGCGTAGTGCCCCGACGCATTGCGGAACTCGCTGGTGAACAAAACGAGCGATTGATCCAACAGCGTGCCGCCATCGGCTTCGACGAAGTTGGGGTCGTCGAGGCCGTCGAGCAGCCGGCGCATCAGACTCCAGCGCCAGCGACGGTTGTCGAGCGCTTCGGCAAACCATGTGTCGTACATCGAGGCTTTTGGTCCCGTGGGGCCGATGTCGCGAGCGTCATGTCCGAGCGAGTGACCGAGTCCCACGCCCGTTGCGTTGCCGGCAGCCGTCCACGGCGTGAGGATGTCGCCGATCTCGAGCGCACCGACGTTCGCCAATCCACAGCGCATCGCGGCCACGAGCAGGTCGACGTGCAGCGGTCCGATGTGCTCCGCGCCCCCGACATCGCCGGGATCGTCCGGGCGCGTACACACGACCGGGTTCGTCAGCTCCTTCTCGAGCGCCCGCAGGTGGTCGAGATGCGCGTCGATCTTGTGACGGTCGGAGGCGCCGACGCGCTGCTTGACCTCGGTGTAGCTCTCCAGCAGTCCGTCGAGCGCGCTGATTCTCATCGAGAGCAAGCGCTGGGCCTCCGGACTCGGCTCGCCGTCCTCGGCCACCCCCGCGAACAACGACGCCCACGCCTCCTGCGGCTCGCGAAAGCCGCTCATCGACTCGTTGGCGCCGCGGAAATACGGCGTGCCGTAGTTGTGCCCGTGGACGCTCAGATGCACGCGCTCGAACGGCGTCGGCTGCTCTGCGGCAAGCCGCTCGGCGATGACTTGATCGATGCTCGGGCTCTTCGCACCGTCCTCGTCTTGGTCTCCGGCGGTCAGTGCCGTGCGGTTCGCAATGCCGTGCGCGCCTGCGTTGTACTGGTCTTGCTCGATGGCGGACTTGTTGTCGACGCCTTCGATCAGGATGAGCTTGTCGATGTGCGGCTGCACGCTCTCGTGGATCGGTCCCAACGTGAGCGCATCCCAATCCGCGGGGCGCCACAGGTCTTCGCCGTGGTGACTGCCTTGTCCATCGTGCCGCCAGGTCTTGCCCTGGTTGCTGATCGTGCCGCCGTGGGAGAACACGGTGATGAACCGCTTCGGTGCTCCGAGGCCGCGCGCCCACGCGTTTCCGTGGGTGTATTCGAGAAGCGGAAGGCCCAGCGCCATGCCGCCCAGGCCACGAAGGAACGAGCGCCGCCCCGAGTGCTTGAAGTCCTTGAACATGACGACTACTCCCCCTCCACCCGGGCGTAGCGAAACCCGGGGCTCGACACGATGCTCGACAGCAGGCTGCGGACGTCCCCGGTCTGCACGAACCGCGTGATGACCTCGTCTTCGGTACACGGATCGAAGTGCTCGGCATCCAGCGCGGCTTCGGTCCATCGCTGGGCGAAGCAGGCGCGGGCGTCGGTGCTCTGGACCAGTGACTCGCTCAGCGCGACGGCGTCGGACATGGGTGCGGCGACGTCTCCAAGCGTCAGCGCGGCCTCGGCGTCGATTTCGAGACCGCTGTAGACCTCGTGCGTACGCCACCGGCCGAGGGCGTCGTAGTGCTCGAACAAGAACCCCGTGGGGTTGATGAGCGCGTGACACCCCGCGCAGGTCGGGTCGTCCATCGTGCGCACGTCGACGAGCTCCCGCACCGTCAGCGGGCCTTCCGTGTCGTCGACATCGGGCTCGATCGGCGTGTCGTTGGCCGTTGGCGGCGGGTCGCCCAGCTCCTTGCACAGCACGTCCTCGAGGATGTAGACGCCCCGCGCAATCGGGGACTGGAAGCGCTGCCCGGCGTGCACGGACAAGAATGCACCGCGCGTCAGCAGCCCCGCCCGCTCCTCGGCGGGCAACGTGACCCACATGAAGGTCTCATCGTCCGCGGGACCCTGCACGCCGTACAGCTCCGCCAGCGATGCGTTCACGTAGGCCTCACGAGAGAGCAGCAGCGCATCGAAGCCGGACGCGTCGTCCTCGAACACCACCCGCTCGACCAACGCCTGGACCTCGGTTCGCATCGCATCCATCAGCGCGGGGCTGTACTCGGGATAGAGGTCGGGCTCCTTGGCGAGGTCCTCGAGGGGCAGTCGCAGGCCCACGCCGTCGATGTGCAGCCACTGGCTGACCAGCGACTGCACGCGCGCCTTGGCCTTCGGGGACGCCAGCATGCGCTCGACCTGCTGCTGCAGTCCTTCGGGCGTGGTCAGCTCGCCGGCCTCGGCCGCGGCGAACAGCGCGTCGTCGGGCATCGTGTTCCAAAGGAAGTAGCTCATGCGGCTGGCCAGCGCGTAGCCGTCGAGTTCGAGCACGGTGCCCTCGACATCATCGACGGGCGTCCCATGCTCGAGCGCATACACGAACGGCGGCGACTGCAGCATGGTCGCCAGCACCACGTCGAGGCTGTCGCGAAAGCTCAGCTGCTCGCCGAACAGCGCGTCTTCGTAGATCGTCACGAAGGCCTGCGCTTCGGCGTCGGTCAGCGGGCGGCGAAACGCCCGCGCACCGAAGCGACGAATGAAGTCCTCGGCACATCCAGCGTTCGGCTCACCGTCGGTCTCACAGCCGTAGACCTCCACCGACCATGCATCGCGGGCGGCCAGCACCGCGTCGGTGCTGCTGCGAAGCTGCCGAACGCCCAGCTCCGTGATCACATCGGCCTCGTCTGCAAACGGAGTCTCCAGATCTTCGACCCCCACGAGGTCGCGCAGCGTGTTGCGGACCTGCAGCGGAGACAGTCGTCGCAGCGGCCGAGCCTCGAGCGCGTCGAGACACGAACCCGCCGGCTCTCCCGACCCTCCGTCGTCTCCCGAAGGCGCCCCGCCCTCGTCACTGGAGTCGGCTCCCGCGGTCGGCGCCATTGGCGCCCCATCGGTGGCCCCCCCGTCCTGAGCGTCGACGCTGACGCCGGCATAGCAGCCGCTCAGCGCGAGCAGCAGGCCCACGGTGTTGATCCGTCCCCTCACCAACTCTTGAGTCACGACCCAGGGTCGGCCATCCACGGGATTCTTCGTGGTTTCGACTACAAAAATGGCGATGTCTGGGCGCGCATTCGTGCATCGCGCGCAAAGCGGCCCCGTACGACGTCCTCAATCGCGCTCGCGACGACCGAGCCCGGACGCCCGGGTCTCACCAACCACCAGCGCCGGCACGTCGGCGACCGCCGCAAGAATCGTCCGAGCGCGCGGCAGCAAACGCTCCCCCGCGGGCAGCAGCCGCATGCCCGCGCGCGTCCGCTCGAACAACGCCGCGCCCAGCTCGTCTTCGAGTCCGCGAATGCGGCGCGTGAGCGGAGGCTGCGAGACGTGCAGGCGCGCGGCGGCCCGCCCCATGTGTCCCTCTTCAGCGACCGCGACGAACGACTCCAGCTGGACGAACGACACGGGACCAGTCTACGCGCTCGAGCCCGCCACGTCCGATACCCAATCGGTATTGGACGCCCGGTCCAGCCTGCGACACGTCATCGCTCGTGGCCATCGTCATCCAAGGACCCCGCGAGGTCGCGGCGCTGCGACGCGCCGGCGCTGCCGCGGCCGCAACGCTTGCCGCCGTCGCAAGCCGCGTCCGCGCCGGCATCTCCACCGCGCAGATCGACGCGTGGGTCACCGAGGATACCCACGCCCGCGGCGGACGACCGAGCCAGCGCGGCTACCAGGGGTTTCCCGCGTCGGTCTGCACGAGCGTGAACGACGTGGTCTGTCACGGCATCCCGAGGGACTCGGTTCGTCTCGCTCCCGGCGACATCGTGAACGTGGACGTCACCACCGAGCTCGATGGCATGCACGGCGACACGTCACGCACCCTGCTCGTCGGCGCCCCACCGCCGAATGCAGTCCGCGTCGTCGAAGCCGCGCGCGCGTGTCTGCACGCGGGCCTCGACGCCGCGGGACCCGGCGTACGTCTGGGAACCGTCGGCGCCGCAATTGAGGCCTGCGCCGAGTCGCACGGATGCGCGATCGTGCGCGAGTACGGCGGCCACGGCATCGGCTCCCGCATGCACATGGCCCCGCACGTCGCCCACCACGGCCGCCCGGGCACCGGCATTCGCCTCCGGTCCGGCATGGCGCTGACCATCGAGCCCATCGTGACGCTGCACCCCGTCGCGCTCATTCACGACGACGACGGTTGGACCTGCCGCACCGCCGACGGGAGCCCGTCCGCCCAGTTCGAACACACCATCCTCATCACCGAAGACGGCATCGAAGTCCTGACGACCGCCCCGGCCGACAACTGAGCGCGCTCGCGACCCGCTAGCGACCGGTCAGGGCTGCGCCCATGGCAGCGAGCGAGTCCAGGCCCGAGGGCGGGGGAGTCATGCGCTCGACGACGCACACAGGAATGCGCGGGTAGCTTCGCTCGAGGTCGAGGCGGACGCGGCGGGAGCGTTCACTCTGCTCGCGGGCGTCGTCGTAGACTTCGATGACCCGCTGCAAGGCGTCGAGGCCGTCGAGCTGGTCGCCGAGCGCTTCCTGCAGCACCGACTCGTGGGCGAGCGGTGGAATCATGGGGTCGACGCGGTTGAGCACGACGCCGTCGATGTTCATGCGACGGTCGCAAAGCACGTCGAGGAACGCCTTCGCCTCGCGCACGCTGAAGTCGTTGGCCGAGGTGGTGAGCACGACGCCCGTGCCCTTGGAGACGAGCAGCTCGGCGACGTCGCCAGCGCGGCGCTGGAACTCACCGAGCGCGGCCCCGAAGTCGGAGAGGAACGCGCCGAGCTCGCCGATGAACGCTCCGCCGCCCATCGCCTGGAGCACCTTCATCATCACGCCGCTGGCCAGCCCCAAGAAGCGCAGGCTCAGCCGGCTGGAGGTGGCGAGGAACTTGGCGGCGGGGTTGTTGAGCAGCTCGCCGATGCGCGAGGGCGCCTCGAGAAAGTCGATCGCGTTCGCGGTGGGCGGCGTGTCGAGGACGATGAGGTCGTAGGTGCCCTCAGAGACGAGCATGTGAACTCGGGCAGTCGCCGCGTACTCGAGCGCGCCACCAAGATACTGGACGGTGGCCTGGTAGATCCGATTGTCGAGCATGCGCTGCGCGCTGGCCTCGTCCTTGGAGTAGCCGCGCACGATGCTGTCGAAGACCGCCCGGGTGTCGAGCAGCAGGCAGTCCAGCGGGGTGCCCAACGCCTCACTTCCGGGCACGGTGACCACTTCGGAGACATTGCGATCAGCGACGCCCAGCGCCTGGGCGAGCCTGCGGGAGGGGTCGATCGTGACGACGATGACCCGGCGCCCCTGCGCGGCCGCCGAGAGCCCCAGCGAGGCCGCGACCGTGGTCTTTCCCACGCCCCCGGGGCCTACGGCCAGCACGACCTTGCGGTCGGTAGGGAACGTGAGGCGCGGCGTCGCGCCATGCGTGGACGAGGAACTGGGCATCGTCTACTGTCCTGCTCCGTGAGCCGCCCGCAGCGTTATCGAGTTCAGGTTGGAGAGAACCCGCTCGACGTCGAGCTGAAGCTCGGCGACGACGGAGTCATGCACGCGACGGTGGGCGAGTCCACGTTCGCCGTGGCCCAAGCGCCCGATGGGTCGTGGGCCGTTCGCGATGACGGCGGCACCACGCAGCGCCGCGTGTGGCTGGATCGCGGACCGAGTCGCCCCGCGTACGCTGCGGTGGCAGGCGACACCACGCCGGTGCAGGTGCAGACCGCTGCCGAGGCTGCGCTCGAAGCCGCGCTGCTCGAGAGTGCAGGCGGTGCCGGAGCCGCGGGCGCGGTCAAGGCTCCAATGCCCGGACGCGTCGTGAAGGCCCTGGTTGCCGAGGGCGACACCGTCGAAGCGGGCCAGCCCGTCATCATCGTCGAGGCGATGAAGATGGAGAACGAAGTGGCGGCTGCGGGCGCGGGCGTGGTGCAGCGCATCGCGGTGTCTGCCGGAGACACCGTCGACGCCGGCGCCGTGCTGGTCGAGCTGGCTCCTCACGGCGACGCCTGACCTCCATCGCCCAGGGCCTCGAGCAATGCCTCCATCGCGGGGCGGTCGGCGAGGCCTTTCCACTGCCACGGGAGCGTCATCCAGGCGTGCGCACCACAACCGAGCGCCGCTTCGCTGGTGCTCCAGCTGCGGACGTCTTCGGCTTGCTGGCGCCCCGCTTCACCGATGCGGCTGACGTGTTCTGCGACGGCGGCTGCGAGCCCTTGCGGGTCGGCGGCGGCCTGTGGCGCGTTCAGTGCTGGCGCGTCCGGCCACAAGCCGTTGACCGCAAGCGCGGCGACGTCCATCCGAACGCTCGCCCGCAGCGCAGCCCCGAGCTCGCCCAGCTCGGTCAGCGGCCACGCCTCGGGCAGGCCGACGAGCACCGCCTGCGTGACCGCTGGGTCCTCCAGCGCCGCCTGCATGAGCTTGGCCTCCGAGGTGAGCGGACCCGACGGCACGGTCTCCAAGATCGCCTGGGGTACCGCCAGCGTGTAGAGCAAGTGCCCGGTGGCAGGGCCGTCGAAGATGACGCAGTCGTAGTCGCCACCCCGAACCGCTTCGTGCCAGGCCTTGCCCAGCACCGAGAAGTCGTCGAGCCCCGGGATGGCCCGCATGAGCCGACGAACGACGCCGTTGTCGAAGACCGCGGAACTCACCTTCTGGGAGCGCAGCACCAGGCCTCCGTACTCGCGGATGCAGGTCTGCGCAACGAGTCGCTGCACCGTGAGGTTGGGCCCGAGCTTCTGGGCGCCGTCGGAAAGCGTGGCCCCCCCGAGCATCCAGGCGAGTCGGTCGTCGTGACCGGTGGTGGCGACGAGCACGCGACGGCCGCGGCGCGCGATCGCGAGGCCGAGCAGCGCCGCCATCGTCGTTCGGCCGACGCCTCCCTTGCCGCTGACGACCACGAGCCGCCGGCGACTCAGGTCGTCGAAGATCGCGGGTGCGCTGCGCTTCTCGAGCGCGGGCTGTAGCCCGGCCATTCGGCTGGAGCCTGGCACAGGGATACGCAGGAGGCCATAGTTTGCGCTGGAGAATTCCCGTAGACTGGCGGGCCCGGTTCGCGCAAGCGGCGCAGCCGAGATCACGAGTACGCACCGTGGCCGTTGAAATCCATAGCCAAGAAGGCATCGAGAAGATGCGAGCCACCTGCCGGCTCGCCGCCTCGGTGCTCGAGTTCATCGAGCCCCACGTCAAGCCCGGCGTGACGACGGAGCACCTCAACAAGCTCTGTCACGACTACATCCTCGATCACGGCGCCATCCCGGCCCCGCTCGACTACAAGGGCTTCCCGAAGTCGATCTGCACCTCGATCAACGAGGTGATCTGCCACGGCATCCCCGGCCCACGAGAACTTCGCGACGGGGACATTATCAACGTCGACATCACGACGATTCTCGACGGCTACCACGGCGACACCTCCGAGATGTTCGTCGTCGGCTCGGTCCCCCAGCATGTCCAAAAGCTCATCGACGTGACGCGTCGCTCGATGTGGCTGGGCATCAAAGAGGTCGCACCAGGCAAGCGGGTTGGAGACATCGGCGCCGCGATTTACGAGTACGCCAACGGAGAGAACGGCTACGGCGTGGTCGAGGCGTTCTGCGGGCACGGCATCGGTCGCAAGTTCCACACCGAGCCGCAGGTCTCCCACCGCGGCAAGCGGGGTCGGGGCAAGCGTCTCGTCGCTGGCATGACCTTCACGATCGAGCCGATGATCAACGAAGGGTCTCCGCACTGCGAGGTTCTCGACGACGGCTGGACGGCCATCACCATCGACAACAAGCTGTCCGCGCAGACCGAGCACACGATCCTCGTCACCAAAGACGGTTTCGACGTGCTGACCATGCGCGACAACGCGTTCTCGATGTAGCCGAACTTTCGGGGGAGCGGGCGGCGTAAACTTCGGCGGTGGCCGACGTACGCACCGCCTGTCCGCTCGACTGTCCCGACGCCTGCAGCCTCACCGCCACCGTCGAGGCGGGCCGCGTCACCAAGCTCGACGGCGACGAACGCAACCGGCTGACGCAAGGCTTCATCTGCGGCAAGGTGCGTCGCTTTGGGGCACATGCGTACGGGGACGCTCGTGTGCTTCAGCCCGCCGTGCGCGTGGGCCCCAAGGGAAGCGGCGCGTTCGAGCCCGTGTCGTGGGACGTCGCGCTCGACCGCATCGCGACCACGCTGCTCGAGATCCGAGACCGCAGCGGCGGTGAAGCGATCCTTCCGTTCTCGTACGGCGGCAGCAACGGAGCGCTCACCGAAGGCAGCGTCGACGCTCGTCTCTTCCGCCGCCTGGGCGCGAGCGAGCTCGAGCGGACGGTCTGCGCCGCGGCAACGACGGCCGCCCAAGACGGCTTGTACGGGCTGATGCCCGGGGTGGACGTCAACGACTACGTCCACGCGGAGCTGATCGTGCTTTGGGGCTTCAACCCGAGCGCCAGCGGCATCCACCTCGTGCCGATCATCAAGGAAGCCCGCGCGCGCGGAGCCAAGCTCGTCGTCGTGGACCCCCGCGTCACCCCGTTGGCCAAGGGCGCCGACCTTCACCTCGCGGTCCGCCCCGGGACCGATCTTCCGCTGGCGCTGGGGTTGATCGCCGCCCTCTTCGACCGGGGGCACGCAGACGAAGCGTTCTTGGCCGAGCACGCGACCGGCGTGGACACGCTCCGTGAACGCGCGTCTGCATGGTCGCTCCCCGAGGCCGCCGAGGTCGCCGGCCTCGACGTCGACGACCTCGAGCGGTTCATCGCGATGTACATGGCTGCCAGCCCCGCGGTGATTCGCTGCGGGTGGGGGCTGGAGCGCAACCGCAACGGTGGCTCGGCGGTCGCCTCGGTGCTGGCCCTGCCCGCGGTCGCCGGCAAGTTCGGCCCGCGCGGCGGAGGCTTCACGATGAGCCACAGCCGCACGTTCGGCTGGAGCACGGACGACGCCGTCGGCGAGCCGCAGCCCGACGTACGGCACATCAGCATGAACCGGCTCGGCCCCGCGCTGCTCGAGGCCGACCCCGCCATCGAAGCGCTGTTCGTCTACAACGCGAACCCGCTCGCCACCATCCCCGACCAGGTTCGGGTTCGCCAAGGCCTCGAACGCGAAGACCTCTTCACCGTGGTGTTCGAGCAGGTCCACACCGACACCGCTCGCTACGCCGACGTGCTGCTTCCTGCCACGACCTTTCTCGAGCACTACGATCTTGCGCGGGGCTATGGCGCGCCCGTGCTCAACCGAATTCGTCCCGTCGCCGACGCGGTGGGCGAGGCTCGCCCGAACTACGCGGTCTTTGCCGAGCTGCTCGAGCGGACCGGCCTCGCCCGCCCCGGCGATCTCGTGGAGCCCAACGCACTCGCCGACGCCATCACGAACACCATCGAACTCGACGCATCGCAGCGAGACCATCTGCGCGAGCACGGCGTGCTCGATATGCCTCCTGCCCCGCGCATGTTCACGGACCGCGTGGCCAGCACCAACGATGGCAAGATCCACCTCTGCCCAGCCGCGCTCGATGACGAGGCCCGCGAAGCGCACGGCGTGGGCCTGTACTCGTACCAGCGAGATCCGCGGACCGATGCGTTTCCGCTCGCGCTCATCTCTCCGGCGACCGCCAAAACGACGAGTTCCACGTTTGGCCAGCTCCTGCGCGGACCGGCGAGCGTCGACGTCCATCCCGAGGACGCGAGCGCACGCAGCATTGCCCAAGGCGACCGTGTCCGGGTGTTCAACGAGCTGGGGACCGTCGAATGTCTTGCCAACGTCACCGACGAGGTTCGCCCCGGCGTGCTGAGCCTGGCCAAGGGCCTTTGGTGCGCGCACACGCTCAACGGCAACACCTCGAATGCGCTGTGCCCGACGACGATGACCGATTTGGGCCGCGGTGCCACGTTCAACGACGCGCGCGTACAGCTTGCCGCGCTCGATTGACCCGGGGACCATCCCGGTCACCGGCTATAGTGGCGGGGCCGATGGACGACGATCCTAAAGATCCCGACGCGACCGAAACCACGGTCGAGGAGGCCGCGGATAAGGACGGCGAAGACAGCGGGATCATTCGCGCGGTCCTCTCGGGCGAAGGCGAGAGCGGCCCGGTCGAAGGTCCACTCGACGACCTTCCGCGGGGGACGACCATCGGGCCCTACGTGATCCTCAGCCGGCTCGCCGCGGGCTCGATCGGCACCGCTTACGCGGCCTTCGATCCCCAGCGCGACCGCAAGATCGCGCTGAAGGTGCTCGAGGTCGATGACGAGTCCGAAGCGATCGGCGAGCAGCGTCGCGAAGCGCTCGTCGCAGCGGCGAACACGTGCGCCAGCGTCGAACACCCCGGAGTCGTCCGCGTCCACGACGTCGGCATCGTCGGCAGCGCCGTCTACGTGGCGATGGAGTTCGTCGATGGCATCGACCTCCGCCAATGGATGGAGGCCCGCGACGACCCGTTTCCGTGGCCCGAGGTTCTTCGCGTCTTTCGGGACGCCGGGCAGGGTCTCGCTGCAGCCCACGCGGTCGGGTGCGTCCACGGCGACTTCACCCCTAGCCGCGTCCTCATGGGCAAGGGCGGTCGCATCTGCGTGTTCGACTTCGGGCTCGCCATGCCGGCGCCTGACGTCAGCAGCCCGCACTACAGCGTCAAGTCGCTGCACAACGAGCTGCCGACGCCAACGGTCGCGGGGCTGCAGGACAGCCTGCTCGAGCTGCCCACCCGCGACGCGATGGTCGGCACGCCCGACTACATGGCGCCCGAGCTGCATGCGGGCGTCGAGCCGGATGCGAAGGCGGACCAATTCGCGTTCTGTGCGGCGATGTACGAAGCGCTGTACGGCGAGCCTCCGTTCAAGGGCGGGACTCCCCAGGCGCTCGCGGTCGAGGCGATGTCGCATGCGGTTCGTCCCGCGCCGAAAGGCTCCGACGTTCCGCAGTGGCTGCGCGACGTGCTTCTGCGTGGCCTGAGCCCGCGACGCAAAGATCGCTACGCTTCGATGGAGGTGGTGCTCCGGCACCTCGAGCACGACCCCCAGGCGCGGCGGCGCCGTTGGATCGCCGGCGTCACCATCCTCGGCGTCGGCGCGGGGGCGGCCGGCGGTATCGCCTACCTCGTCGAGCGGGAATCGAATCGGTGCGACGCCGACGTCGAGCTGCTCGACGGTACGTGGGACCCGGCTACCCGAGCCTCGCTCGAGCAGGCCTTCCTCGACTCGGGGCGCCCCCATGCCGTCGACGTGTGGACGCAGGTCGAAGGCACGATGGACGAGTGGAGCACGCAATGGCTCGAGCACCGCACGCTCGCCTGCGAGCTTCGCCACGCCGATGACGACGTCGAGATGATGGAGCGCCGCTATGCATGCCTCGACGGCGTCTTGCAGCCCTTCCAGGCGTTCGCGACCCGCTACGCCGAGGGTGCGGACGGCCCGATGGTGGATGGTGCCCAGCGCGTGGTCTCCGGGCTGTGGCGACCGATCGACTGCCGCAAGGCCGACATGCTCGACTACGCCGTCCCCGCGGACGGTCCCGCCAAGCAGGCGGCCGATGGCGCGTGGCTTCACCTGCTCGGCGGCGTCTACGAGACGGCGCGGGCGCAGGCACAGGAGGCCGCCGGTCGCCTCCCGCTCGAAGACGTGCCCGCCGCCCACGTCCGCGCCAGCCTCACCGCGAGCCAAGCCGCAGCGCGGGCTCGAGCACCCGACGCGCGCACGATGCTGTACGACACCGCAGCGCTCGCCGCGTCCGCTCGCCTGCGGATCCCCCAGGCGGAAGCCTGGCTCACCCTCGCACGCGTCGACACCGTCGAGCGTCGGGAGATGTGGCTCGATCAAGCGCAGACCCTGCTGGACTCCGTCGACCTGCCACACCTGCGGGCGGAGTTGATGCTCGCTCGAGGCGCGCTCGCCCAGGTCAGAGGCAACGACCGTGACGCGCTCTCGGCCTACCACCGTGCGCTCGCGCTGGTGAAGGCGACCGACAGCCAGTCCCAAATCCTGCGGACCGACGTCCTCATGCAGCTCGCTGCCCTCGCCACGCAGCGAGAAGAATGGTCGACGGCACACCGCTACATCGACGAGGTCGTCGGCGCCCGAGAGACTGCGTTCGGACCGTCCCACCCCGAACTCATTGCGCCGCTGCGCATGCTTGCCTCGGTCCAGGCAGCCTCCGGAGACGCGGACGCTGCCATCCGCGCCCTCGATCGCGCCGTGGCCATTGCGGGTGAGAGTGACGCGCGCAACGCAGTCCGGGCCTCGCTTCGCCTCGCCCTCGGAGACATCGAGGCCGACCGCAACCAGCCCCGCGCCGCCGCCACGCACTACGAGCGCGCAAGCAGCCTGCTCGACGAATCAGAGTCGCTGGACGCGCTGGCGGACGCGATGCTGGGGCTGGGACTCGCGCGTTTGGCCCAAGGTGCTGCCTCTCGGGCAGCACCTGCGCTCGAACGTGCGGTGCTGCTCGGTCGGCGTGCCGGATGGAGCGCCGTCGCCATCTCGACCGCAGAAGAGGCTCGTGGACGAGCCCTGGCCGACGAGGATCCCGAGGCCGCGCGCGAGGCCCTCGAGCGCGCGCTTCAAGGCGCGGACGAAGCCGCAGCCGCCCGTCTCGAGGAGGCACTGGCGGCTCTGCCTGCGCCCGCGCCCAAGCCGCTATAGGTCGACCTGCACCCCGAGGCTCTCCACCCCGGTTCGACCCGCTGCGCTAACCGCCCAGGCGCCGGCACCCAGCGTGACGGCCGTTTCGCTTGCGGGAACGATTCGGTCGAGTACGTAACCCGCCCCGTCGTCCCGGTACACCACCCACGCACGCAGCGGCGTGTCGTCTCGCGGGGTCAGCGTCACCACGTCTCCCTCGACGTCGGCGAACGGCGGCGGCACAACGTCTGCAAGGTTTGCAGCCATCGGCGGCGTCAGAACGGGCTGGTCGTAGAACGTGTCGACCAGCGCCGTGCCGACGCCCAGCGTGTCCGACTCGAGCGGCTCGATGTGAAAGTAGATGTTGCCCATCGAGCCCAGGTCTCGGTACGTGCGCGAGATGTCGACTTGGTCGAGCACCTCGTCCACGTCCCACGCGCTGCTCGAGCCGATCTGCGAGAGGTAGTTGCCCGCAAAGATGTAGCGGCCCTCCGAGGTCATGCTCGACCACCACTCGAGCAGTGGCTCGTAGGCCTGCTGCGTCTGCGTCGTCGGCCAATACAGCTGCGGCGCGAGGTAGTCGACCCAGCCCTCATCCATCCACAGCAGCGGGTCCGCGAAGATCTCCGCGTACTGGTCCAGCCCCACGATGCCCTCGGGCATGCCAGGCCGATAGATTCCAAAGGGAGAGATGCCGAAGCGGATGTGCTCGCGCGTGCCGACGATGCTCTCGTAGAGCACCTCCACGAGCTGATTGACGTTGTGGCGTCGCCAGTCGTCGAGCCCGAGACCCCCGCCACCGTTTTGATAGGCGGCATACGTGCTCGCGTCGGGGAACGCGTCCCCGTTGGGGTACGGGTAGAAGTAGTCGTCGAAGTGGATGCCGTCGACGTCGTAGTTGTCGACGATGTCGAGCACGACGTCGATGGTGCGCTCCTGCACCGGCTCCGCGCCGGGGTCCATCCACAACAAGTTGCCGTACTCGTATGCGTAGTCCGGCTGCTCGAGCGCGATGTGGCCCGCCGCCAGCGAGCTGCTCAGGCTGGACTTCGCGCGGTACGGGTTGACCCACGCGTGGACCTCGATTCCCATCGGATGCGCCTGCTCGATGAGATACGCCAAGGGGTCGAAGCCCGGGTCTTGACCCTGCGAGCCGGTCAGGAAGCGCGACCACGGCTCGAGCTCCGAGGCATAGAGCGCGTCGGCCTCTGGACGCACCTGGAAGATCACGGCGTTGAGCCCATGCGCTGCCGACACGTCCAGCAACGCGCGGAGCTCGGCCTGCTGCGCTTCGACACCAAGACCTTGGCTGCTCGGATAGTTGATGTTGGACACCGTCGCGATCCATGCGGCACGGAACTCGCGGTCGTGCCCAACCTCGACGGTGGGCTGCTCCGGGAGGTCGCCCGATGACGTGTCCCCCGGAGTCATCGTATCCTCGGTCGGTCCCTCCGAAATCGGGTTCGCCGTGGTCGAGGCGGCATCGGTCGTCCCGGGTTCGCCGGAGTCCTCTGCAGTCCCGACTTCGCCAGCGGAGGCATCCGTCTCGCCCTGCCACCCCTCCGCCGTTGCCGACTCCCCGCACGCGGTCACAAGCAGCGCACCGGCCACGATCGCAGTCCATCCTCGTCCGCCCATCGCCGACACGATACTGATGGCACCGCGGTCCGGAAACCCCAACGCGATCGCGACATGCGAACCGTAGGACGGATGAGGTGCGAACTTTTCGTATTCCAGACCGCAGCCGCAACGCGCTCACGGGCATGGAGCGCTGGATTTGCGACGAGGCGCGGAACGCAACTGTGGTCCAATGGCCCCGAACGGATGAAGGGCTTGGGATCGATGAAAGCGTCCGGTGTCGTTGGGCTGCTCGCACTGGGAATGAGCACGACGGCGCATGCGGAAGGTTTCCACGCGCACGAGGGACACGAGCGTCCGCCTGCGTATAACGACCCGGACATTGCGGTGCCGCCAGCCTCGGGTGGGGCGCCTCAGTATCCGCGGGCGGTCGCATTCGTGCCGGCGGACTCTTCCAACTACACGGCCAACGGCATCGTCAGCTACGACTACGTCGTCGTGCACACGATGCAGGGCTACTACGGTGGCTCGATCTCGTGGTTCCAAAACCCGAGCGCCAACGTGTCCGCGCACTACTGCATGCGCGCTGAAGACGGTGAGATCACGCAGATGGTCCGCAACGAAGACCGGGCGTGGCACGTGAACAGCATCAACTCGCAGGCCATCGGCATCGAGCACGAAGGCTTCATCGACGAACCCGAGTGGTACACGTGGGTGAACTACGTCGAGTCCGCCTACCTCGCGCGGTGGCTCTGCGACACCTACGACATCCCAATCGACCGAGACCACATCGTGGGTCACGTCGAGCTGCCGGGAAACAGCCATACCGACCCGGGCGGCAACTGGAACTGGGACCTCTACATGGGGCTGGTGACGCAGACGGTGCCGGAGTCGACGGTCGAGGCCATCGTGGTCGACCGCGCCGAGTCCTGCACGCTGAGCGCCAGCGAGAGCACCTTCATCAAGCGCACCACCGAGGCCTCGGGCGACCTGGGGGCGTCGGACGTGTGCGCCATCAACTCCGGCGACAGCATCACCGTCAACTTCGAGCTCGACGGCTTCGACGGGCACCGCCGCGTCATCCTCGACGCCGACGACCCGTGCGCGAGCACGTTCGGCACCGACCCGGTGTACCTCTTCGAAGGCCACGTCTCGGGCGAGTGCACCAACCCCGTCGTCGCGGGCGTCGATGTCCTGCTCGATGGCGGGACCAGCGTCACCACGGACGGCAGCGGGGTGGCGACGTTCACCGGCGTCGGCGAAGGCGGCCACGAAGTCTCCACCGTCAGTGACCTCGTCGAGGCCGCGACCGTGCCGTTCGAGCTCGACGTTCACCCGGGCGCCCGCGTGCTCATCGTGACGAACAGCAGTGAGCAAGGCGGAGATGAAACCGGCGGCGACGACCCCGACCCGACCGGCGTGGGCGAGACCTCCGGCGGCGATGAATCCACGGGCAGCGCCGAAGCCGGAACCGGCGGGGGTAAAGGAGACGACGGGGGCAACGCCGACGACGGGAGCCCCCCCGAGGGCGAAACCAGCGGCGAGACCAGCCCCGCGCTCCCCGAAGGCTACGGAGAGCGCGACGCCCAAGGCTGCGGCTGCCGCACCTCCAACGGGCCGGACGTCTTCGGCGTGGCGCTGTTCGTGCTCGGCTTCGGCGCGGCCCGCCGACGCCGCCGTTAGCGAATCATCGCGGCGCGACGCGCTCGAGGAACTGGTCGATGTCGACGGGCGGCGGCGCACCGGTCTCGGCGAACTCGGCCTTCGCGACCGCGGCATGGCCGTGGGCGACCTCGTACTCGCCGAGGCGAACATCGAGGGTTGCCGCAAAGAAGTACCGCAGCCCGCGACGCATCGGGTCGGGCTCCGCATCGATGTTCTGGACCAGCGCGTCCCGGCTGATCTGGACCGCGAGCGGCTCGGTCGCCATGAACACGAGCGTCTCCAGGTTCACGCCCACCTCGCGAATGCCGTCGACGTCGAGCGGACCCTCGAGCAGGAACGGCTTGAGCCGATTGTGGACGTAGTCGACCGCGTCGGTGGGTGAGCTCGCGTTGGCGATCATCGTCGCGACCGCGAGAATCGACGGCGCGTGCAGGGGGTTGGCCTCGAGCGCCTTCGCGTAGAAGTTCTTCGCGTCCTTGTCGTTCTTGCGCGCCCGGGCGATCTCGCCGCGAACGAACCATCCCTCGCCGACGTTTTGCGGGTCTTCCAGCGCGCCGTAGCGCTCGATCGCCTCGGCCGCGAGTCCATCGGCGTCATCGAGCTTATCCTCTTCAAGCGCGATGACGGCCAGCATGAAGGTCACGGCAGGGTGGTCGAAGCCACCATCCCGCGCCTGCAGCAGGAACGGACGCGCGGCAGTGCCCGAGAAGCGGTTCATCTGCACGCCAGCCCAGAGGTACGCGAGGTCGGGCGTGAGATGGCCTTCGGCCGCGAGCGTCGCAAGGTCGGCCTCGAGTCGCTGTGCGGAGAGATTTGCGACGTCGTCGTTGGCGGCGCAGCGCTGGGAGAAGGCGGCGACCCGCGCCCGGGCGATGCGAGCCTGGACCGCGAGCGCCTCGTCGGGACCCGCGAGCGGCTCGTCGAGGTTGGTCAGCAGCGCCTCGACCGAGATGTCGCCAGGCTTCATCTCGGCGTCGGCCGAAAAGTCCATGTCGCGCTCGGTCGCGCTGGGCTCCTCGCCGTCGACCAAGCGCCAGGCGATCCCGCGAATGCAGGTCGTGAAGTGCAACGCGGCCAGGTCGGCCCGCGCCACGGCAACCCACTGACGGCCAGCACCCCGCGACGCCTCCGAGAGGCGCTTGTCCGCCGACGCAGCCTTGCCGTCGCGGACCAGCTTCGAGGCATCCTTGAGCGCGCGGACGGCCGGCTCGGGCGCATGCGTCTGTGCGACCTCGACCAGCGGCGTCAGGTCCCGCCACGAATACCAGTCCCCCATGGCGACGGCGCGATCGCCCTCGCCGGGCACGCTGGTCTTGCGACAGCCCGGTGCGGCGGCGGCGAGGCACAAAAGTACGGCGAGGATCGAGGCGCGCACGGCCGCAGACGGTAGCAGCCTGACGGGGGCCGTGAGGTGCGATCGCTCCCATGGCTGCCCAGGACCCGTCGCGGGGCAATATGCCGGCCGACGCGGCCAGAAGACGGGGTGTGCGACCTGTTACCCTGCCACCGTGGCTCGTCCGGTTCTCCGCATCCTCACCCCGCAGATCGGGGCTCAAGAGCAGGTCTTCGCGCTCGCGGACGCCCCCGTCCGGATCGGTCGCGACGAAACCAACGACATCGTCCTGCTCGAGCAGGCCGCCTCGCGTCATCACGCGCGCATCGAGCCCACAGCGGACGGCGGCTACGAAGTCGTCGATGAGGGAAGCGCCGCGGGCGTGACCGTCGGTGGCGCTAAGGTCCTGCGCAAGGTCCTCGCCGATGGAGACGAGATCAAGATCGGCGGTACGACCGTTCGCTTCGTCGCCGCGGCCGGCAGCGAGCCGACCATCGTCCCAGCCGGCACGCCGCCCTCGAGCAAGCCCACCGAAGCCGCGGCCAACCGCACGCCTGCTGCCCCTCCGACGACCCCGCTGCCACCGGACCCGTTCGGCGATGCCGACACGATGCTGCCCGATCCCGCGAAGGTCGCCATGCCGCCCACGGTCGCAACCGAGCAGGAGGCAGCCCCGTCCGCAAGCGAGACCGTGTCGGCCCCGCACGAGCCAGCGGCACCACCCCCGAGCGAGACCGTCGCCGCCGCGCATCAGCCAGCGGCACCGCCCCCAAGCGAGACCGTCGCCGCCGTGCATCAGCCCGCTCCTGCACCCGCACCCGCACCCGAACCGAAGCTCGAGCTCGATACGCCGCCGGCCGCACCACCGACCAGCAACCCGTCGTTCGTGCTCGATGGAGGCAAGAGCAGCCCGTCGAACTACACCCTCGAAGGAAGCGCAGCCGCAGGAACCTCCGGCGGCTACTCGATCGACGGCAACGCCTCGGCGGCGCCCGCCAAGTCTGGCGGATACAAGCTCGACGGGGCAGACGATGACCCGCTTGGCGGCGTCGTGATCCACGGCGACACGCCGCCCTCCTCTCTCCGCTCGGGGCCGGGCGCCGGCACGTACGTGACATTCGGCCTCATCGGCGCCGTGATCGGCTTCGGAGCGCTGGTCGCTCTACAGGGCGTGCCCTGGTAGCGCCGACGGGCAACGGGCCGGTGCAACCTTCGTCGCGGCGTCGCGTCTCCCCGTTCGAGACTTGCGAATGTCGCAGCGACCGACAGCACGCGCATGGCCGATCTGGGTTGGTCTCGGCTCCACCGTCGTCGTGGTCATGCTCTCGATGAACGTCGATGGATGCGAGACACCACGACCTCAGCTCGAGTCGGCGCCAGCCACCTCAACGACCACGCAGCAGCACCCCCTCGACGACGTCGATGCGGTCGGCGTGGGCTGGCAGCATGCCTGCGTCCTGCGGCGTGGCGAGGTCTGGTGCTGGGGAAACGCGACGTTCTCCGGCGGAAATGCCCAGACCCCTGCAAACCTCAGCCGCATCGCCATCGCCGGATCCGTGCAGCAGCTCGCCGTCACGGCCAAGCAGAACTGTGCGCTCCTCGAAGACGGCACCGCATGGTGCTGGGGTGAGAACAACGACCGCTGCAGCAACCCGGCCCGTGCGAACGAGGTATTCGTCCACGACGCGCAGGGCAGGCCACCGCCGGTTCTCCTCTCGACGGCCCGGCCACGACCCGAGCGCGTTGGAACCGATGATCGGCTCACATCGCTCTCGCTCGGAACGGCGCACGGCTGCGCCACGACCGAGTCCGGCACGTTGCTATGTTGGGGTCTCGACTTTCGCGACGCCTACGGTGACGCCTGCGCTCCACTCCACGCACCGACCACGGTCATTGCATCAGGCGTCACGTCGGTGAAGACTGGTCATTTCTGGACGTGCGCCACCGCGAACGGCGAACGCCGGTGTTTCGGCGACGCCCCCTCCGCCCCCCTGCTCGAAGTCGGGATCGCCGACCACACTGCCTTCAACGGGATGGTGAACGCCAGCTGCGGCCTCGTGGAGGGCGGCGTCTCGTGTGAGGGCTCGACCGACGGCGGCCTGCTCGGCGTGCCTCCAGGGCAGCCTCCGCTGTTCGAGACACCGACCCGCGTCGCCGGTTTGGACGGTGCGCAGTCCTTGAGCTTGGGTACCTACCATGGGTGCGTCCGCGTCGAGAACCAGGCGCGATGCTGGGGCGGGAACGCCTTTCGCCAGTCCGATCCCGCTTCCGACGACGCGTGGGTCCCCGCGACCCGCATCGACCTTCCCGCCCCCGTGATCGACGTGCAGACCGGGACCGACCACGCCCGCGCTCTGCTCCGCGACCGGACCGTACGCTGTTGGGGCCGAAACCTCGAACATCAAGTCGGGGTCGCAGCTCGCTCCGATCACGAGCCTCCGACGGCCATCGTCCTTCCCTGACCTTGCCGAGACGAAAAACGGGGCGAACCAGCGTCCGCCCCGTCACGCAGCGCGTCACCGCCTCCCCCGCAAGGTCCTACGCGCCCGGTTCGTGCAGTCCGACGCCGGCTACGCCCCGCACAGTTCGGCCACGAACGAGATGTCCGCGTCGAAGTCGAAGGCGTCCGACTCTTCGATGTAGCCGATGATCGCGTCGTCATCCACCGACTCGATCACGAGCACGCCGTCGAGGCTGCCGCCTCCCCATGCGCAGTCGCCCTCTTCGTAGGGCTCGTCGGCGTAGGTGAAGCCGCCGTTGGCCTGCTCGAACAGGTTGTACTCACCGGGCGCCTGCATGTCGGGCATCAGCAGGAAGCTGACCGACCAGTTGCCGCCGCAGGGCTCCCCTTCGTAGGGCTGCTCGCAGGTCTTCACGCCCGAGGCCGAGACGATGACGTGAATGGCATCGGCGGGGATGCTGTCCTTCGGGCCGCCCGTCGAGCTGCTCCCGCCCTTGCCGGGGTCGAGCTCGGGCAGGTCACCGTGCCGAATCGCCAGCGCGTTGCCCTCGCCGCCCTCACCGGTGCCCGCGGTGTCATCGGTGTCGCTGTCGCCGTCGGTGTCGCTGTCGCTGTCGCCGTCGGTCGTCGTGTCCGAATCGCTGTCGTCATCTCCGGAGTCGCTGTCGTCGTCGCCCGTCCCGGCCGTGGTGGTGTCGGAGTCGTCACCCGTGTCGGCGCCGGCGTCGGAGTCGGAGTCGGAGTCGTCACCATCGTCGCCGGAGCCTGCGCTGGTGCTGGCGGTCGACTCGCTGTCGTCTTCGTCCTCGTCGAGGTCGTCTTCGTCGAGGTCATCGTCGACCGCGCCGGTGTCCATGCCGTCTTCTTTTTCGAGTTCGCACGCGAGGCCAACGCCGAGAGCGAGAGGAAGGGTCAACAAGCTGGAAAGGAGGCTCATGCGCTTCATGTCAGTGGTCTTTCGTCGTCCCGCGCCGCGGGCTCACCCCTGCCAGTGCCCCCGGCGCCACGCGTTCGTCACGGGCGGCGAACTTTTTCTTTCTGCCACCCAGTTTCCCCGTGATCTCGGAGGCTTCGAGTCCTACGAAAAAAACCAGGCCAGGCTGATGACGATTCAGCCCAACGCCGGGCATCGCCGCGGAAGCCGTTGCTCCGAGGCCACCGGCCTGAGAACCTGGATGGGGGACCTTCTGAACGCGCTGAAGATTTTGAACTTCGTACCTGCCGCCGCCGTGGTGCTGCTGACCGCGGGTTGCCCAGAGGGTGAGGCTGGCGACAGCATCGGCACCGCGACGGACTCGGGAGGCGCAGGCACGGACGCGCCCTCGACCAGCACCGGCCGGCCCGAGCCCGAACCCGAACCCGAAACGGCGGGCTCCGCCTGTGGCGAACCCCTCGCGGGGCAGTGGGGCGACTGCATCAACGAGAACACGCTCTCGTGCGGCAACGAAGACGCGTCGTGCCTCGCGAACGCCACGATGAACCCCGCGTGGGGCAGCTGCATCCTCCCGTGCACCGACGTCTGCGACTGCTGGGCGGCGCCTGCCGACGGTGCAGCCGAGAGCGCCTGCGCACCGGTGCTGCCCGGGGGCGAGTCGGCGTGCGTGCTCGACTGCACCGAAGGACAAGCCTGTCCCGACGGCATGCGATGCGTTGCGCTGACCGGCGTGCAGAGCCTGTGCGCCTTCGATGCCGAGAACTTCGACCCGACCACCGGAGACGATCCCGATCCCACGACCGGCGACGACGGCACCACCACCACCGGCGACGGCTCGACGAGCACGGGTGGAAGCTCCAGCGAGAGCAGCGGCTCGAGCAGCGGCGGAGGCTCGACCTCCACCGGCGGCGCGTGAGCTGAGAAAACGCGAGCGGAGGCAATCCGCACCAGGATGTCGCGTATTACCCGAGATGTAGTCGGGTATCGCATGTCCAAGCTCAAGGCTCTCTGCATCGCACTGTCCACCTCACTCGCGGCCGCCGGATGTGGCGCCGACGACGGACCCCTGCAAGAGGACACGGCCCCGCTCGAAGACGGACCCTCGGCGGGCAAGAGCGACGCGTTTGCAGCCGGCGGCGTCTTCCTGCTCAACACCGGCGGCGGAGGTCCGGCCGTGGCGGGCGCGACGGCCTGTGCCGCGTCGGGCGTCTGCATCGCGGGCGTCATCATCGGCGCCGTCGTCATCGGCGGCATCACGTATCTCGCCTTCCGCCCCGACCGACCCGAAGACGCGGCCTGGCTGCAGGTCTCCGGCACGATCACGGTCGAGACCGACGAGGGCACGTTCGCCTTCGACGCGCAGGACGAGCTGTTCACCTCCGGCCCGCTCATTGACTACCTCTACGAGGGCCTCGCGCTTGGTGATGCGGCCGTGCCCAGCGGCCTCGATGAGTTCGTCGCCACGCGCTACGTCGACTTCTGCCAGGGCTCCTACGGCGGTGGTGCTGCCTGCGTCGCGCAGGCCCGCGACTACCTGCAGTGCGTCTCCTATGCCGGTGGTGCGGCCTGCGTCGACGACACGCTCGCGCCCGGCCTCGTTGCCGTGGTCTATGACTGGATCCTCGAGGCGCGCCGGGCCCAGACCGTCACGGCGCGATGCAGCCTCGTCAACGCGGGACAGGTCGCGTTCGAATGCACCGGCATGGTCGAAGGCAGCGCGGCGAACTGCACCGACGCCAAGCGCAACGCGTCCGGACAGGCGCCTCGCGGCTGCCGCACGAAGCACTGCCGCTGCCCCATCTGAGGCGACGGCGTTCTAGCAGCCTGTGGTGCAACCCATCACGACGCCTCGCTCGTCTTCTTCGCTCCTGGCGGTGTCGCCAAAACTTCCAGTACGCCCGGTCCGCGCTTTGGCTCCTACCCAGGAGCGAAGAATCCG
>JBCCQM010000126.1:0-24452 GCA_039024335.1 Myxococcota bacterium | reverse complement strand
GGGGCTCGCCTTCATCGACGCGCGGAGCGTGCCGAGCTCGTCCTCCGCCTGAGCCTTCGGGACACCCGCAAGCTCGGCGAGCTTGGTGACCATCCAGTCGAGCAGGAGATGAGCCTCGGGACCCTGATTGGTCCAGACGCCGTCGAAGTCGGAGAGGATCTTGAATGAGCGGGGCATGCGAGGGCGGCGCGCCGAGGGTATCAGCGGTGCCCTAAGGTGCGTTCTGCGACCAGCAGAGCCTCCTCACATGGTACCAACGGCGCGTGTTCGACCCGCAGTCGTACGTCCGCCCGTTCGTGCTCTCCGACGATGCGCAGACGCTGCGCGTGCTCGACCAGCGCAAGCTGCCCGCCGAAGAGGTTTGGACCGAGCCCTCCACCGTGGAGGCGGTTGCCGTAGCGATCGAGGACCTCGTCGTTCGCGGGGCGCCCGCCATCGCCTGCGTCGCCGCGCTGGGGCTTGCCGTCAGCGCGCGCGGGTTTTCCAGTGACCCAGCGGCGTTTCGGGCCGAGGTCGAGGCCGCATGCGTCCGGCTTTCGAACACGCGCCCGACGGCGGTGAATCTGTTCGTCGCGCTTCGCGAGATTCGTGAGGCGATCGCGGCCGCGCCTGCCGACGCGGACGCCGACGCGCTGCGGGCGGTCGTCTTGGCCACCGCCACAGCGCACGCCGAAGGGGATCTCGCCTCCTGCTTGAAGATGGCCGAGCACGGGGCTCCGCTGATGCCCGACGACGGGGCCGTGCTCACGCACTGCAACGCCGGGGCGCTGGCGACCGCGGGCTACGGCACCGCGCTGGGGGTCATTCGTCGCGGCCGCGAGATCGGCAAGACGTACACGGTGCTCGCCGACGAGACGCGTCCTGTGCTGCAGGGAGCCCGGCTCACGGCGTGGGAGCTGCACCACGACGGCGTACCGGTCGAGGTCATCGCCGACAACATGGCGGGCGCACTGATGGCTCGGGGTGAGATCAAGGCGGCGATCGTGGGCGCGGATCGCATCGCCCGAAACGGCGACGTCGCGAACAAGATCGGCACGTTCACGGTCGCGGTGCTCTGCAAGCACCATGGGATCCCGTTCTACGTCGCGGCGCCCTGGACGACGATCGACCGCAGCCTCGCCAGCGGGGCCGACATCCCGATCGAAGAGCGCAAGCACGTGGAGGTGAAGCACCACGGAGGAACGCCGCTGGTCCCCGCGGCCGTGGGCGTTCGCAACCCCGCCTTCGACGTCACGCCGGCCGAGTTGGTCACCGCGATCATCACCGAGCGCGGCACGTTCAAGCCGTCCGAGATCGCCGACGCCTGAGTCGCTGACGCCCGATTCGCAGCAGAATGCGGGCCCCGTCCTGGACGGTTCGCAGGTGGCTGCGGCCGTGGGCTCGGGCGCGGCGCGTGACGGGGACTTCGACGACTCGCCCACCGCGGCGGAGGATGTCGAGCAGCACGTCGACCTCGACGTCGAAGCCGCGCGCGCCGAGGTCACAGTCGAGGAACCGCGCCCGGCGAATGGCGCGAAAGCCTGCCTGGGTATCGCTGAGTCGGGCGCCAAACAGCGCGTTGACGAGCTCGGTCAGGGCACGGTTGCCCCACGCGTGCAGTTGCGTGATGGCGTCGGTCTCGAAGTGCCCCAAGAAGCGGGAGCCCACCACGAGGTCGACCGATTCGGTCAGCGCGCGCAGCAGCGCCGGAATGTCGGCGGGGTCGTCCTGTCCGTCGGCGTCGAGGAAGACGAGCACGTCGCCCCGAGCTTCGAGTGCCCCCCGTCGCAACGCAACGCCCTTGCCCCGGTTGCGCGAGAGCGAGATGACGCGTGCGCCCGCATCCGCGGCGCGCGCGGCCGTCTCGTCCGAAGAGCCATCGTCGACCACGAGCACTTCGGTGCCGTAGCCGAGGCATCCGCCCACGACGTCTGCGATCGAGGCGGCCTCCTCGTACGCCGCCAGGACGATGGAGACCCGCTCACCCACCGGAGAGCTTGCGGAACAGCCACTCCGCACCGAAGCGATAGTTGACGCGCTGCCAGAACCACGCGCCGACGAGGGCGGCGAAGAAGAACCCGAACACGACCCCGAGCGCGAGGTTGGCCTCGAGTCCATGCCACAGGCCGATGGGGCGGCTGAGGTCGCGGAACAGCGGGACGTGCAGCATCAGGAGCGTGAGCGAGATGCGGCCGAGCGTGACCATCGGGTTGTTGCCCCGCATCGAGTATTTGTTCTCGAGCGCGCTCACGCCCGCGATCAGCAGCAGCGCGCCGCCGAGCAGCAGGCCTACGATTGCGACGCTGGCCGGGAAGAACCCCAGATGCAGCTCGAACGCGCGGACGAGGTAGATGTTGGTCCTGGGCAGGACACCCGCGAGCAGCAGGCCGTGTCCGCCGCCGCCCAGCGCCATGAAGCTCAAGCCCAGCAGCGCGACGCGTCCGGTCTTCTCCTCGAGCAGCCATCGGCCGCTGACGAAGCCGGCCAGATAGAAGGTCAGCCACGGCAGGATGGGGAACTGGCTCTCCGCGAGCGCGAGACGAAAGACGCCGCCAGGCCGCGACGTGTCGCGCATGAAGGCATTGTTGATCTCGAAGGGCGTGTTCAGCCAAACGCGGACGGCGATCGTCGTCATGAGGACCGCGCCGCAGGTCGCCAGGAGCGCTTGGGTGGGCAGGCGGCGCCAGATCGGTGCGAGGGCCATGGCAAAGCCCATCATGTGCAGGACGAACCAGCTCCCCCACGAGAACCAGCTCGGTGAGCTGAAGTTGAGCGCCAGGCCGAACAGCATCAGGACCAAGCCGCGCCGGACCAGCGTGCGGTCAGTGTTCGGGCGGCCGGCCGCGACGAACATCGCGCTGCCAGCACCGGCAAGCGTCACGAAGAGCGGAGCGGCCATGCCGCCGAGCGCGTTGAAGTAGACCAGCTGCGGATAGTCCATCAAGGACTTGCCGGGGTCGGGTCCTTGCCACACCCAGATCCCCACGTGCTGCTCGATCATCAAGAACACGGCGAGGCCGCGTAGTGCGTCGAGGGCCAGGCGTCGGCGTGGCTTGGAGGGGCTCTCGCTCATCGGCGGCGACAGCGTACCGCGCCGGCAGTTGGTACAACCATCGGCGGCGGTGATCTTTCACGTGGACATGGACGCGTTCTACGCGTCGGTGGAGGTTCGCGACGACCCGTCGCTGCGCGGCAAGCCCGTGCTGGTGGGGGGCGCGGGGCGTCGCGGGGTCGTCTGCGCGGCCAGCTACGAAGCACGCACGTTCGGCTGCCGTTCGGCGCAGCCGATGACACAGGCGATTCGCCGCTGCCCGCAGGCGATCGTGCTGCCGCCACGCTTCGAGGTCTACGCGGAGGCGTCGCGCCGCGTGTTCGAGGTGTTCGACGACTTCAGCCCGATGGTCGAAGGGTTGAGCATCGACGAGGCGTTTCTCGACATGACCGGAACCGAGAAGCTGCTCGGTCCGCCCCGACAGGCTGCCGAGGCGCTGCGGGCCCGGGTCTTCGAGGTGACCGAGGGACTGACGTGCTCGGTGGGCATTTCGGCGGTCAAGTTCCTCTCGAAGATCGCCTCGGCGATGAACAAGCCCGACGGGCTGACGGAGATCCCCCTCGGTACCGAGCTGGACTTTCTCGCGCCGCTGCCCATCCGAAAGCTGTGGGGCGTGGGACCGCGAAGCCAAGAGCGGCTCTCGGAGCTGGGGGTGAAGGCGGTCGGGGACCTCCGCCGCTTCGAGCGGGAGTGGCTGGTCAAGCGCTTCGGAGAGCACGGCGCGCATCTGCACGCGCTCGCCCACGCCCGGGACCCGCGTCGCGTCGAGCCTGGCCGCGAGCGCAAGAGCGTCAGCCACGAGGACACCTATCACGACGACGTGATCGGGGCCGAAGCGCTGCGGGCCAAGCTGCTGTCACAGGCGACGCGGGTGGCCGACCGACTGGTGCGCAAGGGCATCGTCGGCACGCGGATCCAGCTCAAGATTCGCGATACCGACTTCAACACGCAGACGCGTCAGCGCACGCTCGATGCTCCCACCGACGAGGCGCGGGTCATCTACGACGCCGCGTGCGAGCTGCTCGCCAAGCTCGACCTCGACCGCCGACGGTTTCGTCTCACCGGCGTCGGCGTCAGCCATCTGCGCAACAAGGCCGACGCCGCTCCGAAGCAGCTGGACCTGCTCGCAGCGATGGAGCCGGCTCCTCCGAGCAAGGGGGCGGACCTGCAGAAGGTGCTCACCGCGGTCCGCAGCAAGTTCGGCCACGAAGCGCTGTTTCCGGCCGCCGCGGGCTCCGATCACCGACGCGGGACGACCGGCGCCGCCAGCAAGACCATCGACGACGAATAGCTCAGCTCAGCGCAGCTGTGGATACAGCGCGTCGACGCGGTCCCAGTCGACGCCGAGCTCTCCGCGCCATGCTGCGAGCGGCAGCACGATGTCCGAGCGCGGTGGCGTCAACAGGTTGTGCGCGGCATCGAGTCGGGTCTGGCGAGGGACGAAGCCGTCGGCGCTGCACTCGATCAAGACGTTGGGCAGGATGCCGAGCTCCGCAAGCGCGGAGAGGATGCCGTAGCGGCGGTACTTCTCCGTGCCCGGCAGCAGCTTGGCCTTGCCGATGCGCGTCTCGAGCTGGCCCGGCGTTTCTCCGGCGGGCGCGTCGTCGATCGCGTGAAGCAACGCCAAGAACGCTGCCGCATCCGCGGGGGCGACCTCGGGCATCTCGACTTCGCTTCGCTCTTCGAGTTCGGGCAGGTAGCTCTCGGGCATCTCGTTCCACGCGTAGCCCCAGTAGAGGCGGAACACGTCTTCGGTACGGTCCCACGTCGCCTGCATCGGCAGCCCGCAGACTTGGCAGATTGCGTTGGGCGCAGGTTCGGCGTCGCCAGGGTCGAACGCGTGGGGCTCGAGGTGCGCGGCGTAGGCGAGTGAGATCGATGACTGGCGCCCACGTGGCCACGAACCCGAACAGCCGAGGATCAGCCCGTCGAGGGCTTCTCGCCAGGAGACGTGCTCCGCGGCGATGCGCATGCGCGCGACGAGCTCGTCGTGGCTGGCCGAGTCGAAGGCGTTTGGAGCGAAGTCTCCTTCGCCCAGCCATGCCCAGTCGGCATCGCTCATGTCGTCGGGCTTCTCGTGCCGGTTGCGCTCGAGCGCCGCGTCCCAGACCGTGCGCTGTGCGCCGCCGTAGTAGGTCTGCTTGAGCAGCCGAAACGTCTTGGCGTCCATGGGTGGTGCCTACTTGAAGACCGCGCCGCGGTAGAACTTCAGCTCCGCGATCGACTCGCGAATGTCGTCGAGGGCCCGGTGGCTTTCGCCTTTGGCCGGGGCCGTGGTCCCCGGATACCAGCGCCGCGTCAGCTCTTTGACCGTGCTGACGTCGATCATGCGGTAGTGCAGGAAGGCATCGAGCTTGGGCATGTACCGGCTGATGAAGCGTCGGTCCTGCCAGATCGAGTTGCCGCACAGCGGCGAGGTCCCCGACGCGGTGAGCGGCTCGAGAAAGGCGAGGGTCTGCGCTTCGGCCTCGGCCAGCGAGATCGTGGACGCCTTCACGGCCGCGGTGAGCCCGGATGCGCCGTGATGCGTCGTACACCACTCGTCCATCGCGTCGAGCACCGCGTCGGGCTGGTGCACGACGATGTCCGGTCCTTCGCCGACGATCTCGAGGTCGCCGTCGGTCACGATCGTGGCGATCTCCAGGATTCGGCACGACTCGGGGTCGAGCCCCGACATCTCCAGGTCGATCCAGACCAGCGGTGCAGGCGCTTTCACCCGCGGGACGCTATCATGCGGGTGCTCCCTCAACCGCGCCTGCGACCAGACGTCTGCTGTGAGCTGCGGCTCTACCTTGCTTCTCGTCGCTTCTCAGGCCTGAAGGTAGGCGGCATCTTCAGCCCAAGCCGTGAGATGGTCGATGAGCGCAGCAACATCCGATTGACGCTCGTCACAGCGCCAGATTACGCGAAGCTCGATCGGAGGCAGGAACGGCAGTCCGTTGGTGCGGACCGTTGGGGGGGTCGCGGCGGCAGCACTGACGATGGCGATCCCCACGCCGTGTTCGACCATGGACACGGCGTCGGCCTCGTCACGCGCCGTTCCAGCTCGTGCGCCTTCGAGCCCCAACCGGCTGAAGGTGTCACGGACGTAGGCTTGAAGCGGTCCTTTTCGCCGTTGGTCGTACGCGATCCATCGGCGGCCACGAAGGCCTTCCAAATCGTGGATTGCGGGCGACGCGGCGAGCGTTGCGATTCGCATCGGTACGCGAATCAGCGGTGCACTCGACAAGCCAGGTTGAGCGACGGGCGGGACCACGAATCCGACATCGACATCGCCGGAGCGGACCGCGTGGACCTGCTTCGAGGACGGTGTACGGATGCAATCCAGCGTCAGTTGGGGGTGTGCTTCTGAAAACTGGGCGGCCGCATTGATGGGGAAGCCCTCGTAGGTGCCTGGGTAGGCCATGCGGAGGGCCGCGCGACCGTTGGCACGCGTTGCCCGCTCTGCGAGGGTGATGTCCCGAAGGATGCGGACTGCATGTTCGCGGAGAACTTCGCCCGACTGAGTGAGGGCAACGCGCCTGGTCGTGCGCTCCAGCAGTCGTGTGTCGAGTTCTGTCTCAAGCTCGCGGATTGCCCTGCTCAGCGGCTGTTGGCTCACACCAAGTGCCCGGGCGGCCTCAGTGAAGTGCAGTCGATCAGCCACCTCGACGAAGTAGCGGAGCTTCCGGACGTCCATGGTGTCTGATTATGGACGTTTTCGGTGTGAATGTGTGCTCAAACGGTGTTGGAATCGGGGGGCACCGAGCGCTTTCCTTCGCGCATGAGCTCATCCAAAAGCGTCTTGATGACCGGCGCGACGCGTGGCCTCGGTCTTGAATGCTGCTCGGCCCTGGTGGAAGCCGGACATCATGTCACGGCCCTGGTTCGCAGTGGGGAGAGCGCGGAACGGCTTCGGGAGCGTCTCGACTCGGATTCGATCGAACTCGTGATTTGCGACCTCAGGTCTCTAGCCTCGGTACGTCGTGCTGCGGCGAGTGCGGCGAATGCTGCGCGACGACGTCGTCGGGACTATGACGCGATCATCTGCAGTGCGGGGACACAGTCTTTCGGTGCGCGCGACTTCTCAGCGGATCGAATCGAGATGACCTTCGCGGTCAATCATGTTGCCCACCAGCTCTTGGTCGAAGCCCTGTTTTCGACCGTATCCGAAGATGGGCGCGTCGTGGTCGTTTCCAGTGGGACCCATGACCCAGACGCGCTCGAAGGGCGGTCGCATCCTCCCGCCGAGATCGTGGTGTCCGAGCTTGCCGACGGGACCGAGGGCGGCCAAGAACTCTCAGCGATGCGCCGCTACAGCACGAGTAAGCTGTGCAATCTGCTGCTCGTTCGTCATCTCGATGATCTTCGGGCGCATCGTGCCGGTCCGAGTGTCGTTGGGTTCGACCCTGGCGCAGTCCCGTCCACTGGGCTCACTCGCCATTGGCCATGGTGGCTGCGCACTCTCTCCCGAGGAGCGTGGCTCCTAAGACCCTTCGGCGTTGCGGTGTCCACACCACGCGCGGCTGGACAGGCGCTTGCGGAGGTCGCGGTGGGTCGTGGGCCGTACCGAAGCGGTCGATACTATCAGCTGGGATCCGAGCGAAAGCCGTCCGCGACCGCGCGAGACAGCGAGACGGCGCGTCGGTTGGTCTCGGAGACCAGGTGTTTGATCGACGCTCGAACACCGACCGGGGATGCTGATTGACGGGAGGCTTTCAGGCGCCGCCGAACATGTCGGTGAGGATGCCCGCAACCCACTTGCCGTGGTCGTAGTCGACCGAATCCGACAGTTCCCGCGGAGCGATGACGCGTGCGACGAGGTGGTCGGTAGGATCGTGTGGCTCGGCCGGCCGCTCGACCAGGTGGACTTCGGCCTCGCCGGGGCACGCCTCGTCGCAGTCGGGCACCGTGCTGCCGCGCGAGCCGTAGGCGCGGACGATGTCGTCGATGTCGACGGTGACGAGCTGGTCGAGCTCGACCGCGTAGCCGGTGCGATCGAACTCGCCGAGCTCGACCATGAGCACGGCGAGCCCGTTGAGCAGGTCGGTCGCGCGCTGCAGCAGGCGAGGGTCGCGGGGCAGTCCGTCCAGCTCTAGATCCGCGCTGCCGAAGCGTCGCATGCCGCGGGTGGTGAGTCGGATGAGGTCTGGGTTCATTTTGTCGACGAACGGCACCACCGCGATCTGGTCGGCGACGTTGCTCAGCGAGGTCTTCAGGCGGCGCTGCGAGAACGCGTCGAGTCCCATCGTCTCGCCCGTGTCCGGGTCGTGAACCAGGGCGTTTCGCTCGGTCGCGACGACGCGCACGAGGGTCTGCAGCAGTCGAAGCCCTCGCACCGCGTACTGGTTGCGGTACTCCGCGCGCAGCAGCAGCGCCTTGGAGCGCGTGGCCAGGCTCGCGCGCTGCTCCGGGGTGAGGGCCCGGGTCAGGATGGGGTCGCTCAACGAGGCCTTGCCGACCGCGCCTTTGGGTCCGCTGACCTCGAGCACGTCCACGTTGAGGCCGAGCAGGTCTTTGGTCTTGCGGGGGGAGCCGTCGGCCTGCCCCGCCGCGAAGTCGGGCTTGGGCTCCGTCTCGATGAGTTCGAGCAGCAGCTTGAGCTCGGGCTCATCGGCGGCCGCAGCGAGCTTGGCTTTGACGAGCGCCTGCAGGTCTTCGCGGCTGGGCACCGCCGCGTCGGCCTCGGGCAGCAGCAGCAGGTAGGCCTGCGACGTTCGGTCGGCGAAGACGATGACGTGCGGGTCGCCGCCTTCGGGAGGTTCCGTCGTGATCGGTCCGTCGGGTTCGGCCGGGGCCGGTGGCGAGGTCGGCTGCCCCTGCGCGTCGTCCCGGACGGGCTGCTTGGTGCAGGCGACGGTGAGCGCGAGGGCGAAGAGCGGAAGGAGCGAGCGCGTCATCAGGCTGCGTGGGTCTGGAGGAGTTGGGCGACGAGGGCCGGATCGACGTTGCCACCCGAAAGCAACACGCCGACGTGGCGCGGTTGTTCCGGGAGCGTTTCTCGCAGCGCGACCGCGAGCGCTGCGCCGCCGGAGGGCTCGACGAGGACTTTGTGGCGCTGCAGGATCGTGACGAGCGCGTGGCCGAGTTCCCCGTCATCGACGCGGTAGCTCCCGCGAACGACCTGGCGAGCGATCTCGAAGTTGAGAGCGCCGACCATGACCGGCTTGAGGCCGTCGCCGATGGTCGGGCCGGGCTCGACCGGGACGCGTTCGCCCGCGGCGAGGCTTTGGGCCATGGCATCGCAGCCGACGGGCTCGGCGGTGTACACGGCGATGCCGCGAGACTGCGCCACGACGCACGCGCCCGCGAGCAGGCCCCCGCCGCCGACGGGGATGACCAGCGCGTCCAGCCCGGCGCCGTCGGTGCGCGCGGCCACTTCGTCGGCAAGCTCGAGCGAGGCCGTGCCCGCGCCCGCGACGATGTGCGGATGGTCGAACGGCTGAATGATCGGCCCGCCCGTCTTTGCGGCAATCGCCTCGGCCTTCTGCTTGCGATCGTTCGACGTCGTACCCGCGAACACGATGGTCGCGCCGAGCGAGCGAACGGAGGCGACCTTCACCTTCGGTGCATCGACCGGCATGGCGATCGTTGCGGGGACGCCAAAGTGCTTGGCTGCCAGCGCCACGGCCTGGGCGTGGTTGCCGGAGCTGTACGTGATGAGCCCGCGGGCGCGGACTTCAGCAGGCAGCTGGCCGACGGCGTTGAGCGCTCCTCGGGCCTTGAACGCCCCGATGTGCTGGAGGTTCTCGGCCTTGAGCCACAGGGTGACGCCCCGGTCGGCGAGCGTGTGGTCCTCGAACACGGGCGTCCGGACCACCTGCCCGCGGAGGCGTTCGGCGGCGGTTTCCACGTCTTCGAGGCGCACCGGCAGCATCGCTGCAAGGCTACCCGGTTTTGCGGTAGCGTTCCCGGCGCTTGGCTTCCTCCTTCGACAGCGCCCGACTTCGGGCGTGGCTGCGGACGCCCCGCGCATGGGCGCTCCTCGCGAGCATCACGATGGTGGTGGTCTACAGCCTCGCGATGTCGGCCTCGGGCGCGTGGGACCCGTGGGAGACCCACTACGGAGAGGTGGCCCGCAACATCGTGTTGCGCAGTGACCCCCTCGATCTGTGGTGGCAAGGCGGAAACGGGGGTCCCCACGCCACGGCCGAGCGAAGCTTTGCGTCCAAGCCGGCGCTGCCGTTTTGGTGCATGGCGCTGTCGATGAAGCTGCTCGGCGTCGGGACCGGCGCGGACCCGGCCGAGATGGTCCAGCCGCTGTGGCCCGAGCTCGCGATTCGGCTGCCCAGCATGATCGTCGGGCTCGGCAGCGCGGCGTTCTTGGGCATGGTGGCGTGGCGACTGGCGAGTCCCCGCGCAGGCATCCTCACCGGGCTGGTGCTCTGCACGATGCCGCAGTGGGCGATGGCCAGCCGGCAGGCGCTGACCGACATCTACTTCGTCGGGCCGGTCGTGGTCGCCGGCGGCGCCTGGGCGATGGCATGGCTGCAGCCGGACCGCGACCTTCGGCGTCGGGCGGTCCGCCGGGCGTCGCTGCCCTGGGACCGGGCCTACCTCATCTTCTTTTTGGCCTTCGTCGTGGCGGCGATCATCCCGCTCGCGATCGTCCACCAGCACGCCTTCGATCCGCTGGCGTGGAAGTACTTCGGCAAGGACCCCGCACGCGCGAAGGGGCTGCGGGAGATCCAGGTCCACATGTTCGGCTACTGGGCGGTGGTCGTGGCCGTGTTCGTACGGAGCCTGTTCTGGCGCCGTCGTTCGCAGGCGTGGATGGGCATCCTCTATCTCGCCGCGGGTCTCTCGCTGATCGGCAAAGGGTTGATCGGGCCGGGCCTGGTCGGCGCGATGGTGCTGGCGCATCTGGCGGTCTCGGGCCGATGGGGCCTGCTCAAGCGCTGCGGCCTCGTGTTCGGTACGCTGCTGTTCACGCTGCCGGGCTTTCCGTGGCACCACGCGATGGTGCTCTACCGCGGGGAGCGCTGGGTCAACGAGCTGATCATCCAGAACAACCTGCAGCGCTTCTCGACGGGCGAGCAGAAGCAGGCCGTCGGCGGCTTTGCGTTCTACCTGGAGACGCTCGGGCTGGCAGCGCTGCCGTGGTCGGCGTTGGTCCCTGCGAGCGTGTGGCGGGCGCTGCAGGCGTTCCGCCGCGGCGCCGACGAGGACGACCACGGTCGTCATGCGCTGCACCGGTTCGCGATGCTGTGGTTCGTGGTGTGCCTGCTGACGATCAGCTACAGCACCACGAAGTACTACCACTACCTGATTCCGGTGCTGCCTCCGCTGGCGTTGATGACCGGGCTGTGGCTCGATGACCTGCTCGAGCGCAAGGACGCCGCGCGGTCGCTCGGCGTGACGCTGTGCGCGCTGCTCGGGCTGGGGATCGGTGTTGCGGTGGTGCGCGACGCCGCGCTCACGCCCACGTGGCTCGCCCACCTCACCACGTACCTCTATACGGGCATGTGGACCAAAGGCGCGCCCGACGTGCAGCGGTTGGCCATCACGACGCTTCCGTTCGCCGCGGGTCTGGGGCTGTGGGCCTTGGCGCGCAGCGGTCGCATGCGGCGATTTGCCGTTGGAGCGTGGCTGCTCTCGGGCGTGCTGACGACCGGGTGGCTGCTTGCCGACTACATCCCCGCGGCGTCGGAGAACTGGTCACAGCGGACCGCGATGCGGACGTACTTCGCCGAGCGGGGCCCCAACGACCGCCTCATCAGCTGGTGGTTCTATTACCGCGGTGAGACGTACTTCTCGAAGGGCGACATCTGGGTGATGAAGGAGCCCGACCGCAGTCGGCTTGCGGACCTCATCACCGAGAAAGAGGGCCAGGACGCATCGCTTTGGTTCCTGACCATCGAGCCGCACGCGAAGCGGTTGGGATCGCAGCTGCCGACCAAGTACCGCGACCGCGTGGAAGAGGTGTACCGCAGCTTCCACTACGTCATGATGCGCGTCGAGCTGGACTGAGCGGAGCGCTAGTCGAACAGAAGCGCGGGCTCGACGAGCGCGAGACCTTCGGCGGTGCCGTCCTCCTCGTCGTTGATGGCCGCGACCACCAGCGTATCGCCGGGCTGGGGTTGGACCTGAAAGGAAGAGACGACGTCTGTCGGTGGACCGCCGTCGATCGCGAGGATCGCCGTGGACACGTTGTCGTCTCCACGCAGCAGCCGAACCTGAAGCTCCATCGTGCAGGTGCCGCCCGGGGGAGACGTCGCACACACGGCCAGCGCCACGAATCGCGGATTGTCCAGCTGCGTGAGCTCGGCAGGAATTGCCCACTCGCCCTGGAGCAGGTTCACCGTGCTTGCCACGTTCGGCTGTAGCAGCAGTGCCGGGGCGACCTCGCCGACCCCGGGCGGCGGAAGCGGAAACGCGGGGTTCCGGATGATGCTGCTTGGCGTGCCGGGCAGCTCCATGGACGGACACGTCACGAGTGTCGCGTCCCCGTCGAGCCACGTGGCCTCGCAGGCGAGGTCGAACAAGTCGAAGACGACTCCGTCGAAGCCGGTGGACGTCGAGCCGTCGTCCTCGAAGCTTCCGGTACTCGTCGACCCGGTGGAACCGGTGGAGGAGCCGCCATCGCCGGACGTGCCGCCCGTCTCCTCTCCCAACGATGTGGACCCAGGCTCATTCGTCCCCGTCGAAGCTGGGCTCGTCGTGCTGCTCTCGTCCTCGCTCTCCCCGGTATCGCTGGGGGCGACCTCGGGTTCCGTGAAACATCCAGCCGAAACAGACAGTACAAGGAGCAAGGGTAAGCGGCGCATCAGCACAAGCGTCCGCGTTGCGTGCCTCGGTGGCGACCTCAGCGGGATGTCAGTCGACGGGGCAAGTGTTGTTGCCTCGGGCGCTCGCTCGGGGGTGCTGTCGGTGGATGTCCAACGGCGTGTGCGACGAGACTCGTGGAGACCCCCAGTCGTCGTACACTCGACCCGTGTCCGTTCGAGGTGCGACGCCGAGCGAAGCAGGGACGGGAGACGCCCTGCTCGCGACGCGCACCCTCGACGGAGACGAGCTCCCTTCGTCCCGCGGGGAGGTGTTGCCCCTGCGCCGAGGGGACACCGTCGGGCGCTACGTCGTCCTGGAGCTGGTGGGGAAGGGAGGCATGTCGGTCGTGTATGCCGCATACGACCCCCAGCTCGATCGCCGCGTCGCGCTGAAGGTGATGCGCGCCCGCGAAGAAGACGTCGCGGCCGCCGAGGACCGAAAGCGGCTGCTTCGCGAGGCGCAGTCGATTGCAAAGCTCAGCCACCCCAACGTCGTCGGTGTTCACGACGTGGGTACGTTCGACGAGGACGTGTTCGTGGCCATGGAGTTCGTCGAGGGCGGGACGCTGCGCAGCTGGATGGAGTCGCGGACACACGACTGGCGAGCCTCCGCCGCGCTGCTTCTGCAGGCCGGCGAGGGGCTTCAGGCCGCGCACGACGCCGATCTCGTGCATCGGGACTTCAAGCCGGAGAACGTGATGGTGGGGACCGATGGGCGGGCCCGGGTCGCCGACTTCGGCCTCGCGCTACCGCGCTCTGGAGAGATTCGAGCCGCGGCAGAGCAGCCCGACGCAAGCGCGAGCCAAAGCCGACTGACGCGAGGCGGAGCGATCCTCGGCACGCCGTCGTACATGGCGCCGGAGCTTCACGAGGGCGCGCGTGCCGACCCCGTGAGCGACCAGTATTCGTTTTGCGTCACGGCGTATGAGGTGCTCTACGGACAGCGCCCCTTCGCGTCCTCGACGCTGATCCAGCGGCTTGCCGGTCTGGGCCCCAGCGAACCGGATCCTCCACCGCGAGACTCGAGCGTGCCGCGAAGCATCGGCGCGGCCCTCGTGCGCGGCCTGCAGGCAGACCCCGCCGCGCGATGGCCCGACATGGGCGCGCTGTTGGCAGCGATCCGGCCCGCGCTCGTCGAGCGTGCGTCTCCATGGCTGCGCGGCGGACTCGTACTGGGTGCGGTCGGACTCTCGGCAGGCATCGCGGCCACGCTCGCCCGTGAGCCTGCCGTCACGCCCGCCGAGCCCTGCACCGACGCCGCCGACAGCATCGATGGGATCTGGAACCCTGCGCGCACGGAGGCGATGTCTCGACAGCTCACCGTCAGCACGGGGGCTGGCGCTTGGCATAGGGTCGGCCCGCAAGTCGACGCGTGGGTGGAGTCGTGGCGAGATGCCGCGCTGTCTTCATGTCGCGCCGCGCTGGTCGACGGCCGGCTCTCCGGGGAGCTGTTCGACCTCACCGTCGCCTGTCTCGATGCGCGCCGAGCCGCGCTCGAGACCCGGCTGGCGCTCGTCGACGAAGACCCATCGACGGCACCCGCCCTCATCGTGGGCCTGCCGGGAATCGCGGAGTGCCTCGAGTCCGAGCGGCTGCGAGAGGTGGTGGCGCTCCCCGTGGAGCCGGGCCGCCGTCATGAGGTCGAAGCCATCGAGCGCGCCCTGTCGACGATCGACGCCGAGGTGGACGTGGGGCGACATCAGCCGGCGCTCGAGCGGATCGACGCGTTGATCCAGCGCGCGGAAGCCTCGGGGCACGCCCCGTTGATCGCTCGCACGCGGGGCCTCGCCACCGTGTTGTTCAGCCGCGTTGGTCAGCACGCGCGTGCCGAAGCGGAAGCCCAGCGCGCCCTGCAGGCGGCGGCAGCGGGGCGCGATGACCTCGAGACGGCGCGCATCTGGACGAACCTGGCCTTCTTGCTCTCGGAGCAGCCCGGCCGCCTTCAAGACACGTTGATGGCCAGCCGTGCGGCACGCGCGGCGATCGTACGGGCAGGTAGCCGCAGGCATCTGGAGCTGCTTCGCCTCGGTGCAGAGGGCATCGCGTTGTTCAGCGCGGGGGATCGTGCCGCCTCGATCGCCGTGTTCGAGCAGGCGATGGCGCTGCGCGACGAAGGGTCGGTCGACGAGCTGCAGCTGGCAGGCCTGCTGGGCAACTACGGCATCGTGCTGCAAAGCGAAGGGCGCTACGACGAGGCGCAAGCGATGTTCGAAGACGCCTACGGCCGCGAGGTCACCTTGAGTAGTGGCCGACACCCCAGCGCGGCTGCGGTCTTGCACAACCTCGGAAACAACGCGCTGTTCCGGGGCGACGTCGCCGACGCCCGTCGCCGGTTCGAAGCCTCGCTCGAGATCCAGGTTGCCGCGGTAGGAGAGGGCTCACCCCAGCAAGCCTCGACGCTCGTCGGCCTTGCGCAGGTGCTGATGGAGGAAGGAGCGCTCGAGGACGCGACCGCGACGCTCGGTCAGGCCGAGGCGATCTACGCGTCCGTCTTCGGCGAGGCCGTGCCGTGGGCTCCAGCGCTGGACTACGTCCGGTCCCGCATTGCGCGTGCCGGCGGCTACACGACCGAGGCGCTGGCCCACGCGGAAGCAGCCGTGCGCGCGATGCAGCGGGTGGGTGGAGACGAACAGCCCGACTTTGGTCAGATGCTCGCCCAGCGCGGCATTGCGGAGGCTGAACTGGGGCGGCTGGGCGCGGCAGAAGCGTCTTTGACCCGCGGCATCGAGACGTTGGCGTCGGGCTACGAGCAGACCCATCCGATGCTTGCCGAGCCCTACGCCGAGCGGGGCATCGTCCGTCAGCGCCGCGGCGACATTCAGGGGGCCCGCGCCGATCTCGAGCGTGCCGTGTCGATCTACGGGCGCGGCGTCGGCATGCTCGGCGAGCGCGCCCGGGCCCGCGAAGCCCTCGACGCGCTCTAGCAGCCGTACTCGTTGCTCGCGTTTCGGTCGAGCAGGTCGTCGAAGCGGTCGTCGGCGTCATCGAGCGGGGAGCAGCGGATCGGCACGTTGGCCTCGTACAGCTCCATGCAGCCGAAGTACACGTCCTCGGCGTGGTCGATCGGGGTCTCGTGCCCAGCGTCGCGGTCCGCTTCGGGGATGCAGTTGTATTTCATGAACTGACGTCCCGCGTGGCACATCGCGGCTTGGTACGACATGTTCGAGACGTCGATGCACAGGTTGGCGCCGCCGAAGCGCGGCTGCATCGTGCGGCCCTGGCCGTTGCGGTCCCACGGGAACGGCCGGCCGTTGGTCTCCTGAAAACAGCCCAGCGTCGACCACTGGTCGGAGCCGCACCACTGCTTGTACTTCGCGTTGATGCTCGAGCACTTCTGCGAGCCGACGGTGGCGCCGGCACAGTTCCAGGCGCCGGCCATGTCGTCCGAGTCCGACTGGCTGGCGGCGAACACGTACTGCGCGAGTCCTCCGATTGCGCCGTAGCAGGCATCCCCGCCGCCGAACGAGATGCAGTTGAGGAAGTCCCCGGCCTTTTGGATGCAGGACTCCGTGCCGCCGAAGGAGGCCTCGCACTGCCACGAATACGTCGACGCTGCGAACTCTTCGAACCCGGTGATGGGCGTCGCGCCCAGAGACACCGACTGGTAGATGCGGTCGATCCGCGCGTCGAAGCTCGGCTGGTAGCCCCCGCTCGTCTGCGAGGACGTGCCGTCGTCGAAGTCGACGCGAATGCTCGGGCTGGTGGCCAGCGTGCCGTAGTCACTCGAGCGCTGCGGGCGAAGGGCCCACAGGGTGACGCCGCCGACGACGACCAGCCCGACCACGACCACGGCCACGCAGACACCGCTCGCAGCACAGGCCACGGCCCCGGAACCCGCGCCTCCGTTGCTGAGCACGAGCGCGCCCACGGCCGCGGCGTCGGCCTTGCCCGACGTCGCTGGAAAGCCGTCGTCGGCGTATGCGTCTCGCTGTGCTGGCTCGGGATCGCAGGCGCTCATCGTGGTGAGCGCAACGCACAAGGCGCTCGCGAGCGCTCGTTTGGATACCGTAGCCACCGCCATCACCTTGGACGTTGCTCGGCGTACGCCCGCGGTTCACACGAACCCACATGAAAAAAGCGGCCGCCCCAGGGAAGGGCGGCCGCCGAATCAACCGGATGCGGAGGGGAACTCAGCCCGCGTTGGCGGGGATGGGCAGCACCGTGCCGTCGGGAAGCTGCGCGACCAGAGCCACGCCGCCTTTGGCGTCGTTGTTCGCGAAGGCGTTGACCTGAAGGCCACCCAGACCCGCGTCGGGGATGCTGAACGTCACGTCGGGGACGGCGTCGTTGTCGACGTCGAGACCGACCTCGAGGGCGCCAGCGGGGATGTCCGGAAGCGTCGCGGCGCCGCCGAAGGGCACGTCGGAGAGCAGCTCGACCGGGTTGTTGGGGTCGCTGATCTCCCAGACGTCGACCTCACCCACGGCGGGAGCGGCGTGCACGACCGTGATGCGGACGTTGGCGGGGTCGATGTCAGCATCGTCGTCGACGAGGGGCAGCGCCTGCAGGGTGATGTCGCCCTTCTCGTTGAGGTCGCCGATGGCGACGGCGGTGTACTTGGTGTCGGCGTCGAGCGTGAGCTCGGGCGCGAGCACGGCCATGTCGGCGCCGGTTCCGGCGACGGCGATCTCGAAGGTGTAGTCGCCGGCGGGGACCATGAGGTATTCGGTTCCGTTGCGGAACTCGAGGTTCTCCACGACGGGGCCTTCGCCGTTGGCGAAGACGTCGACGCCCGGCGCGTTCACGCCGAGGTGAAGCACGCGAATCTCGGCCATGTCTTCGGCGCCGCCGGTGGAGGTGTCGCCCTCGCTGTCGTTGGTGTCCGCAGTATCGGCGGTGTCAGCGGTGTCGGCGGTGTCGGCCGTGTCAGCGGTATCGGCGGTGTCGGCGGTATCGGCGGTGTCGGCGGTATCGGCGGTGTCCGCGGTATCGGCGGTGTCCGCCGTGTCGGCAGTATCGGCGGTGTCGGCCGTGTCCGCGCCGGTGGAGGCGTCAGCGCCCGTGTCGCCGCTCTCGGTGTCGTCGCCGCAGGCAGCCGTGGCCAGAAGGAGGCTCATGCCCCACGCGTGAATCATCTTCGAAGTGTTCATTTCAGGGTCCGTTTCCCTCGGCCACCGCCGAGCACCTCAACCTCTGACCGACCTTGAACAGCTGGCAACGAAACTTGTACAAACAGTGTACGCAAAGAGTTCAGGGTCCCTAGCGTAGCTCTGAGATCATTGAACTTTATGGCTCCGGACCCCCATCCGGTTTTTTTCGGCAGCGGTCCAGCGACGCGGCCGCCGCCGACACAAAAACGGCCGACGAGGGAGAACCTCGCCGGCCGTGAGTAGGCGGAACTGGATTTGAACCAGCGACCACCGCGGTGTAAGCACGGTGCTCTAACCCCTGAGCTACCCGCCTGCAGGGACCGCGGACACTATCCGCGTAGCGCAGGAGGGTCAACCTCGAGGCTCAGGTCATCTCGAACGGCCCGGAGCGTGCGGCTGGAGGCGGGCAGCGCCTGCAGGTGCGCGGTGAGGGGCCGACCCGCGATCACGGCGTCGGGGTCGAGGTCGCACAGCGGCGCGAGGACGAAGTCTCGTTCCAGCAGCGCCGGGTGGGGGAGTCGGCAGCGGGCGTCTTCGCTGCGGATCCACGCGCCATCGACCGCACGGACGAGCAGCAGGTCCAGGTCCAGCGTGCGCGCGTCCCACCGTACGCGGCGGGTTCGGCCGTGGGCGCGCTCGATCCCGTGCAGGGCGGCGAGAATGGCAGCGGGCGATGCATCGACCCGAGCACGGAGGGCTGCGTTGAGGAATGGCTCGGTCGATGGGCCGACGGGGTCGGTTTCGTAGACCGCGGACACGGCGTCCACGCGCACGCCGTCCAGCCCGTGGACGGCTTCGACGGCGGCGCGAAGGGTCGCTTCACGATCGCCGAGGTTCGAGCCCAAGGCGATCCATGCGGTGGCGGCTTCGGTCACGGCGAGCGTGGAGACGGTGGGCTCGAGGTCTGCGCGGCCAGGTCGAGCGGACCCGAACGGTTTGCGGCCGTGGCATCGGCCAGCGGCGCGACGATGCGAAACCGACCGACGGTGCTGCCCACGGTGACCGTCGCGTCGACCTCGACTGGCTTGGGCGGCGGCGGCTCGGTGATGAAGGGGAGCTCTATCCCCCCGAGTCTGCTCTTGACACGAGACTGCTCCGCCGACACGGGAGGCGGCGGAAACTCCACGCCGAGCGCGGCCTCCTTCGGAAGTTCGAACCGCGCCACGCCGTTGCCGTCGGTGGTGCTCTTCGCGGTCCATGGCCCGATCGCGAGCGTGATCTCCTGCGCGGTCCCGGGGACCTTGGGTGCCAAGCACGGTACCTCGTCGGCCAGCGCGACCTGATACGCGGGCGTGCGGATGACTTCGTCGCGGCTTCGGACGGTGTCGTAGACCGCGACGCCGACGATCGCGGCGCCCAGGGCCGTGAAGACTGCGCCGATCCGGACGCCGGTGGAGGTGTCGCGGACGGTGTTGCCGTCGGTGTCGATGGCGCTGGGCGAGAAGGCCTCTGGCTTTGCGAGTGCGGCGATGCCCAGGGCCAAGATCGCCGCGCCGGTGCCGTACTCCCAGTACAGGCCGCCGTTCTTGACCGTGTGATCCAGGGTCTCGACGCGCTCGACCGGACGATGCTCGACTGCGCGGCATCGCCGGTGTTCCGTCAGCCCGATCTCGATCGTGCTGCTGGCTTGAGACCAGGTCGCGGCGACCGACTGCCCGACCTGCTTGCGACCCTCGCCGATCCGCAGCGGCTGCGCGTTGGGAACGGGCTCGACCGCGACGGTGGAGCGGGTCTCAATCTGAGCGCACGCGCTGGAGACCACCAGCAGCGCGGCGAGCAGCGAGCGCGTCACAGCGTGATGTCCATTCCCAACCGCTGGCCCACCTCGCGGGAGACCGTCGCCATGAGCTCGTCGCCGGACTTCTGCGCGACCCAGGTGCCCTGCTCGGGCTGGAAGTCGAAGTGCCAGGCGTTGCGATTGGCCGCCATCCACACCTGCAGTGCGGCGCTGTGCGCATTGATGACGAACTGGGTGCCGTCCTCGAACTCGACGGTGAGCACGTCTCCGGCCAGCTCGACGTCCAGCGTGTCGTGCTCGAGACCGGCGAGGCCGTCCTCGATGTGCTCGAGGGCGGCCGAGGCGAACTTGACGAACTGCGCGCGTTCCATCGCGGCCGGACCTTAGCAGGCCCGAGCCCGTGCGGCTTCGATCAGCCTTCGGGAGCCGGTTCCCCGGCGGGCTTCTCGGGCATCTTCACGCCCATGGCCTCCGCTTGCTCGGGGGTGACCTCGATGACCTTGAACTCTTTGCCATCAGGCCCCGAGAGCGTGCGCACCGTGGGCTGGTCGGCGGCGGGTGGTGGCTCGGGCTCCTTCTCGCCCGCGAAGAACGCTTGGTACGAGAGGTAGCCGATGATGGGCAGGTAGATCGCGAGGCGGATCAGGATGCCCCTGCGTGGCCACTTCATGGGGTGGAGCCTGGCAGCCGAGCGGGCGCCAGGCAAGCTCAGGGGACCGACTCGAACACGACGATGCGCAGGACCTGCGCTTCGATGAATCCGCCACTGGCGAAGGCCTCGGGGTATTCGCCCTGCACGAACCGGCTCATCACGTAGCGCGCTTCGCAGCGGAGGTCGCCGTCGTTCGTGAGAACGTCCCCGGGAATGATCCAGTTGCCGTCGTCCTCCACGCGCACCCCGCCGACACCTTTGTAGTCGTGCTCCTCCACGTCGGTGACGACGCATCGTCCCCCGCCGAGCTCTTCTTGCAGCTCGATCTGCATCTCGCCGCCGTCGTTGGGGGGGTCCCACTCGAGGAGGTGCTCTTCGGAGCGAGACAAGCTCTCGCCGAATGCGGGCGCGAGGATCTCGAACCTCGGGGGGCGCGTGACGTCTGCGCTGACGACCTCGCTCTGGTTGGCGCGGTCGAGCTCGACCGTCACGGTCTCCGGTCCGCTACCGTCGTACGTGATCGCGTACTCGGTCCGGTCATCGCGCTCGGTCCCCGAGGCGTCCTCGCCGTTGATGAGGACGCGGTCCCCGTCACAGGCCGACCACGGCACCGGGATTTGCGTGCGATCGCCGGTCGCGAAGTCGACCGACACGCGAACCTCTTCCCCGGATCCGGGCAGCACGTCGACGACGCGTGCGACCATCGAGATCTCCGAGTTCTCCGCTCGGCACCGCTCAGGCATGCACCCACCCAGACCCACGACGGGCAGGGCGAGGACCAAGAGTGCGACGCACCGCATGGCAAGAGGATAGCAAGCCCGCCTTTGAACACATCGACCCACGTGTACGAATCGGCCGCCTGTCGCGCTCGCGGGCGAAGGGGGGTACCGTTGCACGGGGGATGACGCGGTAACTGCATGTCGAGTGAGTCGAGCAACGTCAAGGACCGAGTTTCAATCGGTCGCATCCCGTTGAAGCAGGTCCGGGTCAGTCGATCCGACAAAGAGGCCAAAGAGGAGAAGGAGCCGGCGGTCAATCCGATGAACCGCTTGGTGCCCTACCTCGACCTCTTCACGCGACTTGGCGACGGAGAACTGGCCCGGCTTGCGGGTGTCGACGAGGAGGTCTGCGCCACGCTTCGAGCGCAGGTCGTTACGATCACCGAAGGGCTGGCCGCGTACGCCGACTTACTGCCCCGGCTGTCCGACCGCGAGCTGGTTCGGCTCACCGGAGCCACGGACAAGACGATCCGGTTCTGGCGCTTGTGCCAGCCGCGCGATGGGTCCAAGGCCAACGCGCGACCGAACGTGGCGCAGCCCGCACCGGGTCGTCGCGAGACCACCGGCGGGCATGCTGCAGTGCCGCACGCCTCCGAGAGCGGCTCCCGCATGCCGACGGCGCCGCGCTCCCCGGTCGCCGCGCAGGGGGCCGACACGACGACCGGTCGCTTCCCGTCCTCCGAGGCGCTCGGTCAGAGTGCTGCCGATTCGCAGAACGCCGGCTTCGTCGAACTCTCGGGCGCGCCGTTCCCCGGCTTCGAACAAGAAAGCGGCGGTAGCGGAGGCGCATCTGCACCGGCACCCGCACTCGACTCGGTATCGCTCACCGACGTCGACGGCGCGACAGACCCGCTCGGGCTCGCGGATTAGCGTCCTTCGCTTTGGGGCTCCGGAGTTCTCCGGGGACCCCCCCTTCGGGGTGAGGGGTCCCCTTCGAACTCCTTCGCGCGGGGGCCTTTGCTCGACGCTAGCCTTCTTCCCCGCTGCGCATCCCTTCGGGATGCTCGCTCTCTTGCTGAGAGGGTCCGCGTCCTTCGCATTGCATCCCTTCGGGATGCTCGCTCTCTTGCTGAGAGGGTCCGCGTCCTTCGCTTTGCATCCCTTCGGGATGCTCGCTCTCTTGCTGAGAGGGTCCGCGTCCTTCGCTTTGCATCCCCTCGGGATGCTCGCTCTCTTGCTGAGGGGGAGGCGTCGTCGCTTCAGGACGTACGACGTCCAGGCGAAGGTGGCCGGGCTAGGTGCCGGGGGTGTGGCCGAAGGCGGTGATGTGGAGGCGGGGGCCGAGGCGGTAGCCGTGTTGCAGGCAGAGGGCGGCGATGCGGCGGTAGCGGGGTTGGAGCTGGGTTGGGTCGATGCACTCGGGCATGAGCAGAACGCGCTGAGGGTCGTCGACGTCCAGCTCTCCGAGCATCGTCTGGAGCTCCGCGACGTCGGCTTCGAGAGCGTCGTCCGTATGGGCGCGGACGACGAACTTGAGCTGGTGCTCGAAGCGCATCAGGCCGCGCACCACGTGGGGCTGCCAGCGCAGGCGTTCGTGTCGGTCGGCCAGGCTCGGGGCGCGGTCGCGCGGCGTGCTGTGGGCCAGCTTCGGGCTGATCGAAGCCAGGTCGCAGCGCAGGTCCGGTTGGTCGACCGTGCCGGCGGTCTCGATGGTGATGTGATGGCCAGCGTTGGCGAGTGCCTGCGTGAGCGGGCCCACCCGCGGGAACATCAGCGGTTCGCCGCCGGTGATCACCACGTGCCGGGGACCCGCACCGCACCAGGACAAGAGCTCGTCGAGCGTGACCTGCTCTCCCTCGGGGGACCACGAGCTGCTCGGGGAGTCGCACCAGGCGCAGCGCAGGTTGCAACCGGAAAGGCGCACGAAGCTGCTGGGGACGCCCGCGAGGATTCCCTCGCCTTGCACCGAGACGAAGCGCTCCTGGATGCGCAGCGACGACGGGGTTGCGGTCACGGCTGCATGCTACATTGCCGCCCGCCATGAAGAGGACCCGCATCGCGCATGCGTTGACACTGCCTGCTCCTCAATCCGGACTACTCCTCAAGGGGTGGATCCGCACCGTTCGCAACAGCAAGAACGTCTCGTTCATCAATCTCAATGACGGGTCCAACATGGCGGGCATCCAGATCGTGGTGCCGGGCGACCTCGCCGAGATCGAAGACGTTCGCAAGCTGACGACCGGCTCCGCCATCGAGGTCGTTGGTGAGCTCGTCGAGTCGCGCGGCAAAGGCCAGAGCGTCGAAGTCCAGGCCACCAAGGTGGTCACGATCGGCCGCGCCGAAGAGGACTATCCGCTGCAGAAGAAGGGCGCGAGCTTCGAGTTCCTGCGAACCATCGGTCACCTCCGGAACCGGTCGAACACCTTCGGCTCGGTCTTCCGCGTCCGCAGCAAGCTTGCGCAGGCGGTTCACGCGTTCTTCAGCGACCGCGGGTTCGTCTACGTCCACACGCCCATCATCACCGCGTCCGACACCGAGGGCGCCGGCGAGATGTTCCGCGTCACCACCCTCGACCCGAAGAACCCTCCGCGGACGGACAGCGGGGAGATCGACTGGGACCAGGACTTCTTCGGGAAGCCCGCGTTCCTGACCGTCTCGGGGCAGCTCAACGCCGAAGCCTTCGCACTGGGCATGAGCGACGTGTACACGTTCGGCCCCACCTTCCGCGCTGAGAACTCCAACACCACGCGCCACGCGTCGGAGTTTTGGATGATCGAGCCGGAGATGGCGTTCTGCGATCTGTCGGAGAACTGCGACCTTGCCGAGGACTTCGTGAAGCATCTGCTTCGTACCGTGCTCGACGAGTGTCAGGGCGACATCGAGTTCTTCAACCAGCGCATCGACAAGGGCCTGCTGGAGCGGCTGCAACACGTGGTCGATTCGCCCTTCGAGCGCATGACCTACCGCGAGGCGGTCAAGCGCTTGGTCGACTCCGGTCGGACCTTCGAGTACCCGGTCGAGTTCGGCGTGAACCTGCAGGCCGAGCACGAGCGGTTCTTGACCGAGAAGCTCGTTGGTCGGCCCGTGTTCGTGACCGACTATCCCAAGTCGATCAAGGCGTTCTACATGCGCCGCAACGACGACGGCGAGACGGTCGGCGCGGTCGACCTGCTCGTACCCGCGGTGGGCGAACTCATCGGAGGCTCCGCGCGTGAAGAGCGACTCGACGTGCTCGAGGCGGCGATTCGCGAGCTGGGACTCGAACCCGAGGAGTACGGCTGGTACCTCGAGACGCGTCGCTACGGCACGGCGCCCCACGCCGGGTTCGGGTTGGGCTTCGAGCGCATGGTGATGTACGCGACGGGGATGCAGAACATTCGCGATGTGATCCCGTTCCCGCGGACGCCTCGCAGCTGCGAGTTTTAATCAGTAAGGGAAACCTCTCGGTTTCCCTCGCTGCGGGGGCGGAGCCCCCT